>JAEYTW010000759.1 GCA_023433835.1 Pseudomonadota bacterium
GCCGCCGACATCGCCGCGGCCGACCTGCTGCATGATGGCGACACCTCGGGCTGGCTGCGCTGGTTTCGCGCCGCCGGCCTGCGCCGGCGCAGCGTGACGGGCGACATCTACGAGGATGTCGGGCTGCTGGCCGCCGCCGCCCTGGCCGGCCAGGGCATCGCGCTGTGCCCGATCAAGCTGATCGGGCAGGAACTGGCCAGGGGCGACCTCGTCATCCTCTCCGACATCGCCATCCTGCAGGAGCGGCAATATTGCGTGGTACTGCCGGACCGGCCGCGGGCGGAAGCGCTGATCTTTGCCGACTGGGCCCAATCGCTCAGCCGCTAGCCGCGAGATTTCAACAGGTTTTCCCTTCGGTCCGGAGCGAGGGAGCTTGGGGTGCGACACGTCAGAAAGCCTCGGCAGATCCAATGAGCATCCGCAAGAATGCCTGCCTGACACCTCGTGGTCCAGCGCAACTGGTTCTTCCCGTTGCCGCACCAGTTGGGAATTCGTTCATATTCTTGTCGGCGATGGATCCCAAGAATTTCCTTTAGCCAGATCAGGGGTGACAGAAAAAAGCGGAGCCCCGCCGACTTCCTGAAGGAGGTCGTTGCCTGCCGCAACACTCGCCGCCACCTTGCGGGAAAAGCTACCCCCGTCAACCCAGTATAGCACCGCTATAGACTCTGGCTCTATAGCGGTGCTATACTGCCAACATGGATACGAAGACGGCACTGGTGGCGGCGGCCTTGACGCTGATCGAGCGGGAGGGCGAGGCGCATTTCTCGACGCGGGCGGTCTGCGACATCGCAAAGGTGAAGGCGCCCACGCTCTATCATCATTTCCAGAGCGCCGACGGTCTGCTGAGCGCGGCGATCACCGAAGCGTTCGCGCAGTTCCTGTCATCGAAGAAGGCGGCCATCCAGTCGCCCGACCCGGTGGCGGCGCTGATCGAAGGCTGGGACAACTATGTCGGGTTCGCCGCGGCGCGCCCGCGGCTTTACGCGGCGATGATGGCGCGTTTCCTCTCCGGTGCCGATCTGCCCGCGGCCCGCGAGGGACAGGCGATGCTGCGCCACCGCATCGCACAGATCGAGGCTTCCGGCCGGTTGGCGATTGCGCCCGAGGCGGCTGTTCAAGTCATCTGGGCCTCGGTCAATTCCGCCGCGATGTTGTTCCTGAGCGCCGCGCTCCAGCCGGGGGCGGGGATGGGAACGCCCGATCCCGCCATTGTCGCCGGCCTGTGCGAGGCCGCCATGCGGGCAATCTGCAAATCAGTCTCACCGGGGTAGCAGCATGAAAATCCTAGTCACCGGCGGGTCCGGCTTTCTCGGCTCGCGCGTTATTCCCAAGCTCGTGGCCGAAGGCCATGACGTGTGTGCCATGGCCCGCTCGTCCTCCGCCGACGGCAAGCTGCGCGCGCTCGGCGCGATGCCCGTTCGCGGCGACATGAGCAGTCCGGGTGGCATGGCAATGCCGCCCGTCGATGCAGTCATGCATCTGGCCGCCCACTTCCACTTCGCCGGTCCGCGCGCGCCTTACTTCCACGTCAACGTGGACGGCACGAAAGCCCTGCTGGAGGCCGCACAGGCGGCGGGCGTTGCATCCTTCATCTATCTGACCGCGGCCGCCGTCATCATGGACGATCGCGGCTCCGCGATCCGCAACGCCGATGAGCGTGCGCCGACCTTCCCGGACAGTTTCTCGCCCTACATTGCCAGCAAGGCAACGAGCGAGGCTGGCGTTCTCGCGGCCAACCGGCCTGGTTTCCGCACCATCGCCATCCGGCCGCCAGGCATCTGGGGGCCGGGCGACGCGTTCAGCCGCAACATCCCGCACGCGATCAGGTCGGGCCAGTTCGCCTTCATCGCGCGCGGCGACTATCCCTATTCCACCTGCCATGTCGACAATGTCGCCGAAGCGCTGATCCACGCTCTCGATCGGGGCGAAGGCGGCAAGGCCTATTTCGTTCGCGATCCCGACGACACGACCTTCCGCACCTTCATCGACGGACTGGCGAAGCTGCAGGGGTTGTCGATCGACAAGCTACGTTCGGTTCCCTATGGGGCGGCGTTCTTCATGGGGCGCATGATGGAATTCGGCGCAAGGCTCGGGCGCTCGGGTCGCGATCCCGCGCTGACCAGAACGATGGTGCGCATGATCGGCCGCGAGTTCACGATCGACGACAGCGCTGCGCGGCGTGATCTGGGCTATGTGGGCAAGGTCTCGCGCCTGGAGGGACTGGCCTCGTACGGGACCGGCTAGCCCCGGATGCGGCTTTGACCAAGTCGGGAGAAGCGGCCTAGCCAGCCGTCGCCCGGGTCAGCACGAAGCCTTCGTGCGACACGGCGGCAAGCTGCAGCCCGGCACCCTCCCGCCGCCCGATCAGGGTGATCGGCCGGCCGGCGAAGCCTGGCCGGATGCCGCGATAGGTGAAGCGGCGCAACGGCGCCTCGCCCCAGCGCGCGGCGGCCTGCATCAGCCAGGTGGCGATCAGCGGCCCGTGCACCACGATGCCGCCATAGCCCTCCACGGCCGTCGCGTAGGGGTGATCGTAATGGATCCGATGGCCGTTGCCGGTCAGCGCCGAATAGCGGAACAGGGTCACCGGATCGGGCATCACCTCGGCCTGCCAGTCGGCAGGAAAGTCCGGCATCTCGCCGGGCGTGCCGCCCGGTGCCGCGTCGGGCTGCAGGAAGGCGATGTCCTGGCGCTCGTCGACCACCAGCCTGCCGCCGTCGGTCAGTCGATGCCTCAGGCTTGCCAGCATGAACGGCCCGATGCGCCCCTGCTTGACCGAGGCGCGCTCGACGGTCGTGGCGCGCAGCAGTTCGCTGCCCGCGGTGACGGTACCGTGCCAGGCGAGTTCGCCGCCCGCCCACATGCGGCGCGGAAACGGCAGCGGCGGGAACGGCGCCATCACCTGCGGGTGACCGTCATTGCGCAATTCACGCTGGAAACGCCCGAACATCGCCCAATGAAACCCGGGCGGAAAGGGCCGCACCGGTTCGCCGATCGTCGCGGCGAAATCGCCGAGGTCGTTGTCGGTGACGCGGTCGCGCGCCTCGACGCCGAGGCCGATGAGGGTTTGCGGATCGAAAATGTCACTCATCTGATCACGAAGGGGTTGGCCACACTGGACGACGTTGCGATCCAGACCGACTTGGTCTGCAGATAGTCGTAGATCGCGTCAAGGCCGCTTTCCCGGCCCAACCCCGATCGCTTGTAGCCGCCGAACGGCGACAGGTAGCTGACGGCACGATAGGTATTGACCCAGACCGTGCCGGCCTGCAATCGCTCGGACGCGCGGATCGCCCGGCCGATATCGCGGGTCCAGACGCCGGCGGCAAGGCCGAACTGGCTGTCATTGGCAATCGCCCAGGCCTGCTCCTCGTCGTCGAACGGAATCACGGCCAGCACGGGGCCGAAGACTTCCTCCTGCGCGATGCGCATGCGGTTGTCGATGCCGGTGAAGATGGTCGGCGCCACGAACTGCCGGCCGCGCGCGCCGGGGCCGTCATAAGGACCGCCGCCCAGCACGCAGGTGCCGCCTTCCTTGCGGGCGATGTCGATATAGGACAGCACCTTCTCGTATTGCGGCATGGTCGTCACCGGGCCGACATTGGTCGCGGCAGCCATCGGATCGCCGATGCGCGCGGCCCGGGCCACCTCGACCAGCCGGTCGACGAAACGATCGTGGATTGCGCGGTGCAGCAAGAGGCGCGAGCCGGCGATGCAGGTCTGGCCGGTGGCGGCGAAGATGCCGGAGATGGCGCCCATCACCGCGGCCTCGATATCGGCATCCTCGAACACGATATTGGGCGACTTGCCGCCGAGTTCGAGCGACACCGGCTTGAGCTGCCGCGCCGCCGCCTCGTAGATCTTCTGGCCCGAGAGGTCGGAGCCGGTGAAGGCGATCTTGGCGACATCAGCATGGCCGACCAGGGCCGCGCCGATCTCGGCGCCGAAGCCGGTGACGGTGTTGACCACGCCGGGCGGAATGCCGGCCTCGGCGAACAGCGCCATGAATTCGAGGGTGGAAGCCGAGGTGAATTCCGACGGCTTGATCACGGCGGTGTTGCCGGCGGCGAGCGCGGGGGCGAGTTTCCAGGCGAGCAGCAGCAGCGGTGAATTCCACGGCGTGATCATCGCGATGACGCCGAGCGGTTCGTGCCGGGTGAAGTTGAACATCTCGGTCTTGTCGGTCGGGATCACCGTCCCTTCGACCTTGTCGGCCAGGCCGCCGTAATAGCGAAACCATTCGGCGAGATAGCGGGTCTGCGACGACATCTCGGCGTAAAGCTTGCCGTTGTCGCGCACCTCGATCTCGGCAAGCCTGGGCGCATCCCGCTCGATCAGCTCGGCCAGCCGCACCAGCAGCCGGCCGCGGGCCGACGGCTTCATCCCGGCCCAGCCGGGCAAGGCGGCCTTGGCCGCCGCAACCGCACGCTCGGCGTCGGGGGCGGTGCCGCGCGCGATCTCGGCCCAGACCTCGCCGGTATAGGGATTTTCGGTCGGGAAATAGGCGCCGCCCACGGGCTTCGCCGTCTCGCCGCCGATAAAGTGGTCGTAGATCTGGACCATGGAATCCTCCTCGCGGGTCGAGCCTAGGCGGCGCGCCGGCATTCGCCGTATTATAATCCGATCATAGCGGCTATGCCCGGCTGCGATAGCGACCGCCCTGCCCGCCGGTTATGCTGCAGCTGCCCCGCCATGCCCGAATTGGATATCGGATGAACCTGCGCCAGCTCCAGACCTTCGCCACGGTGGCCGACCTGGGCTCGCTCAGCAAGGCTTCCGACCGCCTGCGCACCGCCCAGCCCGCGCTCAGCCGCCAGATCAAGCTGCTGGAACACGACTTGAAGACCACGCTGTTCACCCGCAACGGGCGGGGCATGGCGCTGACCGATGCCGGCGAACTGCTGCTGTCCCGCGTCGGCGGCCTGATGCGTCAGCTGGAGCAGGTGCGCGACGACATGCTGTCCCTTGGCCAGGCGCCATCGGGCCGCGTCGTGCTCGGCATCGTGCCGACGGCGAGCTGCGTGCTGGCGGGCCAGGTGGCGGCACGGGTCGCCGCCGACTATCCCGACATCTCGCTGCGCCTGGTCGAGAGCTATTCGGGCCATCTGATCGACTGGCTGCACCGTGGCGAAATGGACCTGGCGATGGTCTACGGCGCCTCGGCCGACCTGCACCTGCGCGCCGAGGACCTGGTGCGCGACGAACTGGTGGCCGTGGCCCCGCCGGGGTCGGGCCTGCGCGGCAAGGGCGAGATCGGCTTCGACTGGCTGGTCGGCCAGCCCCTGGTCCTGCCCAGCCGCAGCCACGGCCTGCGCCTGCTGGTCGAGGAGGCGGCGGCCCGCCGGCGGCGCAAGCTGCGCGTGATCATGGAGGCGGATTCGTTTCGCGTGCTGACCGACATGGTCGAACGGGGCCTGGGCGCCACCATCCTGCCGCCCTCCTCGATCAGCCGCGAGCTGGCGCAGGGGCGGCTCGAGGCGGCCGCCCTGACCCGCCCGAAGATCGCCCGCCACATGGTGCTGGCCCTGCCCAGCGACGGGCAACCCTCGCTCGCCACCCAGGCGGTGGCCCAGGTGATCCGCGCCGAAGTTGCGGCAACCATCGCCGCCGGCCTCTGGCGCCCGCCGCTTCAATCGTCCACCGGCACGGTATAGTTCAGCACCATCCGCCCGCCGTCGACATAGATGGTCTGGGCGGTGACGTAGGAAGAATCGTCGGAGGCGAGGAAGACGGCGACCTTGGCCACCTCCTCGGGCAGGCCGAGCCGGCGCAGCGGCGTGCGCGACAGGATCATGCGCCGCGCCGCCTCGTCGGCCATCAGCGGTCCGATGATCTCGGTATCGATCGTGCCTGGCCCGATCGCGTTGACCCGGATGCCGTGACCGGACAGGGTCATCGCCATCGTCGTGGTCAATTGCCGCATGCCGCCCTTCGACACCGCATAGGGCAGCTGGCCGCCGTTGGCCAGCACCGCGTTGATCGAGGACATGTTGACGATCGAGCCGCGCGTGCCCGCGGCAACCATCGCCCGGGCCACGGCCTGGGCGACCAGGAACGCCCCGCGCAGGTTGACCGCCAGCACCTGGTCGAAATCCTCGACCGAGACCGTGAGGATGTCGCCGGAGATCAGGATGCCGGCATTGTTGACCAGCACGTCGACCCGGCCGTGGCGCGCGACGACGCCGTCGACCAGGGCCTTGACCGCGGCGGGGTCGGACACGTCGGTCGGCACCGCCTCGCCGCCGATGCCCGCGGCGGCGGCCTTGAGCCGGTCGGCCTTGAGGTCGGCCAGCACGACCGTCGCGCCCTCGGCCGCAAGCGCCGTGGCGCAGGCCAGCCCCAACCCTTGCGCCGCGCCGGTGACGATGGCGATCTTGCCCGCGAGCTTCATGCTATATCCCCTGGAACCCTGAACCCGAGATGGGCGCGGAAACGGTTCTTGACGAACACGCCGTCGCGTGCCGGCAATGCCCGCTCCGGATTGCCGGGCGCGATGCGCAAGGTGGCAAAGCGCGGGCCGCCGTCGAGACGCTGGAGCGTCGGGCGATAGTCGGCGACGGCGGCAAGGTCGTGCAGTTCGACCGCCTCGGCAAAGCCCGTCGCGGCGGCGATGCGGTGCAGGTCGACGCCGAGGCCGGAATGGCTGAGCTGCATGCCGGTCTCGCCGAAATGGCCGTTGTCGAGCACGACGACCGTCAGGTTGCCCGGCCGCTTGGCCGCGATGGTGGCAAGCCCGCCCAGGCCCATCAGCTGCTCGCCGTCGCCGGTGATGGCGACGACCGGCCGCCGGGGCTGAGCCAGCGCCAGGCCGAAGGCCGTCAGCGCCGCGCCCCCCATCGCGCCCCACAGGTAGAAATTCCCCGGATGGTCGCCGGCGGCATAGACGTCGTAGCTGGGTGAGCCGAGGCCGGTGACGACCAGGAGGGCGCCGCGATCCTGCAACAGCGCGGCGACGGCCGCGCGGCGGTCCAGCGTGCCGATATTGCGCGCGGTCATTGCGACACCCACTGCTTGCGGCCGAGCATGCGTTGCGAGATCAGCACGGCGATCTGCCGGTCGCCGTCATAGGCAAGCGTGGCGGCCGAGGCCAGCACCTCGCCGGCCTCGTCCGGATCGTCGAGCCGCAAGCATTGCACGCCCATCAACCCGAGTGCCGCCGGCGTCGCCTGGCCCATCGGCATCTGCCAGGGATTGAATTCGGCCCATTCGCCGCGCATGGTCACGAGGGTCAGCAGCGGAAAACGGCACATCGCCATCAGCGACAGCATGTTGATGCAGTTGCCGACGCCCGAGGATTGCATCAGCAGCACCCCGCGCTGGCCGCCGAGCCAGGTACCGGCACAGACGGCCAGCCCCTCTTCCTCCGTCGTCAGGACCGTGGTCTGGACGTCGGCATCGCCATGCAGCAGCTCGATCAGGCGGGAATGGCCGGCATCGGGCACGTAGGCGGCCTGGGCGACGCCCGCCGCCTTCAGCCCGCGATGGAGAACCGCGGGCCAGGCGGGGCCGGCGGTGGTGGATGAGGTCATGACGGGGTCCCTTCGTGATGGCAGCCCCATCGTAGCGGGCATGGCACGCACAGCCGTCATAGCAAGACAGCATAGCTCGTTTCGCCCCTATCTTCTGGTGCCACGGCGCCCTGCCCGATAGGGTGCCGGCTGCCATCATGCCGCCGGGAGTGCCGCACGTGTCCGACCATGCCGAAATCCGCCAGTCCGTCCGCCGCCTGTGCGAGAGTTTTCCTGGCGAATACTGGCGCGCACTCGACCGCGACGGCACCTATCCGCTCGACTTCGTCAGGGCGCTGACCGAGGCCGGGTTCCTCGCCGCGCTGATCCCGGAGGCCTATGGCGGTGCGGGCTTGCGCCTTTCGGCGGCGGCCGCGATCCTGGAGGAGGTGCAGCGCGCCGGCTGCAACGGCGCGGCCTGCCACGCCCAGATGTACATCATGGGCGCGCTGCTACGGCACGGTTCGGAGGACCAGAAGCGGCAATGGCTGCCCGAGATCGCGGCCGGCCGGCTGCGCCTGCAGGCCTTCGGCGTGACCGAGCCGACCTCGGGCACCGACACCACATCGATCAAGACCTTCGCCCGCAAGGACGGCGACCGCTACATCGTCTCGGGGCAGAAGGTCTGGACCTCGCGCGCCGAGCATTCCGACCTGATGCTGCTGCTGGCCCGCACCACACCGAAGGACCAGGTCGCCAAGCGTACCGACGGCCTGTCGGTCTTCCTGGTCGACATGCGCGAGGCGCAGGCGAACGGCATGTCGATCCGGCCGATCCGCACGATGATGAACCACTCGACCACCGAAGTCTTCTTCGACGACGTGCCGGTGCCGGCAGCCAACCTGATCGGCGAGGAAGGCAGGGGGTTTCGCTACATCCTGTCGGGCATGAATGCCGAACGCATCCTGATCGCGGCCGAATGCATCGGCGATGCCAAGTGGTTCATCGACAAGTCGACCGCCTATGCCGGCCAGCGCGTCGTCTTCGGCCGGCCGATCGGCCAGAACCAGGGCATCCAGTTTCCGATCGCGCGGGCCTATGCCGAAATGCGTGCGGCCGAGCTGATGGTGCATGATGCAATCAGCCGGTTCGAATCCGGCAGCGACTGCGGACCGGAAGCCAACATGGCAAAGATGCTGGCGGCGGAGGCGAGCTGGCATGCCGCCGAAGCCTGCGTGCAGACGCATGGCGGCTTCGGCTTCGCCGAAGAATATGACGTTGAGCGCAAGTTCCGCGAAACCCGGCTCTACCAGGTCGCGCCGATCTCGACCAACCTGATCCTGTCCTACCTGGCCGAGCATGTCCTGGGCCTGCCGAGGTCTTACTGATGAATCCCCTCGACGGCATCCTGGTCGTGGCCCTGGAACAGGCGGTTGCCGCGCCCTATTGCACGCAGCGCCTGGTTCAGGCCGGCGCCCGGGTGATCAAGATCGAGCGGCCCGAAGGCGATTTCGCCCGCGGCTACGACAAGACCGTCGGCGGCGAGTCGAGCTATTTCGTCTGGCTCAATGCCGGCAAGGAATCGATCGCGCTGAACCTGAAGGATGCGGGCGACCTGGCGCTGCTCGAACGCATGCTGGCCCGCGCCGACGTGTTCGTGCAGAACTTCGCCCCCGGCGCGGTCGACCGGCTGGGCTTAGGCCCCGCGCGGCTGGAACAGCTGAATCCGCGGCTGATCACCTGCGCCATCACCGGCTACGGCACGGCGGGCGCCTATGCCGAGATGAAGGCCTATGACCTGCTGATCCAGGCCGAAAGCGCGCTCTGCGCCGTCACCGGCGGGCCGGAGGCCCCGGCACGTGTCGGCGTCTCGGTCGTCGACATCGGGACGGGCATGCAGGCCTATGCCGCCGTCCTCAACGCGCTGATCGCGCGCGGCCGCGATGGCCGGGGCCGGCGCATCGACCTGTCGATGTTCGACTGCACCGCCGAATGGATGGCCGTGCCGCTGCTGCAGACCCGCTATGGCGGCAAGGCCCCGGGCCGCGTCGGGGTGGCCCACCCGACCATCGCGCCCTACGGCGCCTTCCGCGCCAGCGACGGCCGCGAGGTGGTGATCTCGATCCAGAACGAACGCGAATGGGTGCGCTTCGCCGATGGCTTCCTGGGGCCCGGCATCGCCGCCGATCCGCGCTTTGCCGACGGCGTCGCCCGCGTCGCCAACCGCCCGGTGCTGGACGCACTGGTCGCCGAGGCCTTCGCCCGGCTCGACATCGCGACGCTCGCCGCCGAACTGGCCCGCACCGACGTCGCCTTCGGCCGCCTGCGCACCGTCGAGGAAGCGCTGGAGCACCCGGTGCTGGCCTGGGCGCCGATCGATACCGGCGAAGGCCGGTTCGAAGTGCCGCGGCCGGGCACCGGCATGCCGGAAAACTGGCGCGGCCACGTGCCCGCCGTCGACGAGCATGGCGGCGCCATCCGCGCCGAGTTCGCCTCAGGCTGACGGGGTCTGCCGCGTCAGCAGCACCACGCCGCCGGCGCGGACGGCGGTGTCATAATAGGTGAAGCCGCTGCGATCGGCCCGCCGGCCGCGCATCAGCACGCCGAGGCCCATGCCCCGCCCCTCGGCTTCGGCCGCGTCGGCATCGGCCACGTCGAAGCCGACATGGAACACGCCCTCGCCATGGTCATCGAGGAAGCGCCGCTGCGGGCAGTCGGCCTCGGGTGGCTGGCACAGCTGAAACTGTACGTTATCAAGATTGGCGACCTTGTAGCGCATCGCCAGGAAGGCGTCGCGGTCGGGCACCTCCAGCTCGCCATACTCGGCCAGCGGCGGATAGTCGGTCCATGGCGCGATACCCAAGGCGGCATAGCTGGCTACCGCCCGGTCGATGTCATGCACGACGATGCAGAGATGGTGCAGATGGCGGAACATGGTCCCTCCTCAATAGACGGCGGTTTCGAGCAGCGGCGGGCGCCCGTGGCGCAGCGGCGACAGATCGAGGCTGCGGTAGGCGCCGTGGCAAATCAGCTCGGCGATGCCGCGCCCGGCGGCCGGCGCGTGCATCACGCCATGGCCGGAGAAACCGGCGGCGAGCAGCAGGTTGTCGACGCCGGCGACCCGGCCGATGACGGCATTGTGGTCGACCAGATGCATGTCGTAATGCCCGGCCCAGCTCGATATCAGCCGCAATTCCTCCAGCGCCGGGATGCGCGCCGCCAGGATCGGCCACAGCACGTCCTCGAACAGGTGGTGATCGGGCGTGAAGTCGCCCCAGGCATCGGGGTCGGCATCATCAGGCGGCGCGATGCCGCAGATGAAGCCGTCGCCCTCCGGCCGGATCCAGGCGCCCGACACGTCGAACAGCATGGGCATGCCGGCACCGTCGAGCGGCGCCTTGACGTGGAAGACGGTGCGCTTGCGCGGCGCCACCGCCAGCTCGATCCCGGCCCAGCCGGCGACGCGGCCCGAGGC
>JAEYTW010000403.1 GCA_023433835.1 Pseudomonadota bacterium
CGCCAAGGGCGCGGCGACTTCAGCGGGATCGGCGGCGGCGGCGAAGACGCAGGACATGCGGATCGCGCCATTCTCATGCGCCAGCCACTCAGGCCGCAGATAGAGGTCGACGTTGTGGTACTGGCAGGCATTGAACACCAGCGGCGCCTCGACCGGCAGGATGACGTCGAACTCGGGGAAGACCGACTGGCCGGGCCCGATCACCCATTCGCGCCGGACATGCATCGGCGGCACCGGGTTGAAGCCGAGCCCGGTCAGCGCGCCATGCGCCGCGGCGGCCGAGGGCGCGTGCAACACGATCGACTTGATGCCCTGGTCACCCGACAGCGTCCGGACCATCGGCGGCGGCAGGCTCAAACGGTCGTGCGACCCCATCAGCTCGACGAAATTGGCCGAGCCGTCGTGCCCCGGGGTCATCAGCACCAGGTAGTTGGTGATGCCCATCGCCTCGATCCGGCTGACCGGCGACAGGGTGAACCCCATGCGGGCGAACAGCGCCGCGGCCGCGGCCGGATCGGCGACATAGGTGAGCAGGTGATCGATCTCGGCGATGGTGCTGGTCATTTTTCTGGATCACTCGGTAATGAGCTGGCGGATCTGGGCGACATGCAGGGCCACGGCATCGAACACCGGCACGGGCGTTTCCCCGAGCGGCAGCAAGAGCGGCAGTTCGGTGCAGGCGAGCACCACGGCCTCGGCCCCACGATCGGCCAAGGTTTCGACCGCGCGCAGCAATTGCGGCCGGCTGGCGCCAAGATCGCCGCCGGTGGTCAGCGTGCCCTGGATCAGCCGGTCGAGGGCGGCCTGGTCCTCGGCCTCGAGCACCAGAACGTTGCCGCCCAGCCGTTCGGCGGCGAAGCCGGCACCGCAGGTAATCGAGGTGCCGAGCAGCCCGATACGCTTGCCGGCCAGTGCCCCGGCCGCGGCATCGAGCACATGGGGCACGATCGCACCCGGCACGGCCGCCGCCACCTCGGCATGGAACAGATGCGCCGTCACCGCTGTCAGCGCGACGACGCCGCACCCCGCGGCGGCCAGTTCAGTGCCCGCGGCAACGATCGGATCGCGCACGCCGGGCCAGTCGCCGGCCTCGGCCGCGGCGAGCAGCCCGGCATAGTCGAGGGTGGCGACCAGGCCGCAGGCATTGCGATGCGGCCCGGCCGCCTCGGCCATCGCCTGGTTGATCCGGCCGTAGTACAGCGCGGTCGAATGCCAGCTCATGCCGCCGACGAGGCCGAGGCGCCGGGTCTGGGTCGCCATGTCAGATCCCCAGTTCCGAACGCCGCCGGCCGGTCAGCAGCGGCAGGCCCAGCGTGACCAGCACGAACCCGCCGGTCAGGAACTTGAGGTCGGACGGATGCAGGCCGGTGGCGAGGCCGAGCGAGACCAGCTGGTAATAGATCAGCGAGCCGGCGACCGGGGCCAGCAACTGGCGCCCGATCGTCGCCCGGCCGACGATCGCCTCGCCGATGATCAAGGCGGCCAGGCCGTTGACCAGCACGCCGAAGCCCATGGTCACGTCGGCATAACCCTGGTGCTGGACCAGCAGCGCGCCGCCGAGTGCGGCAAGACCGTTGGCCAGGCCGAAACCCAGCATGACGTAGAAGCGGCTGGAAATGCCCAGCGCCGGCGACAGCCGGGCATTGGCACCGACGCAGCGCAGGGAGAGGCCGGGCTCGCTGCGATAGAACGCCGACAGCGCGACCAGCACGGCGGCGATGACCACCGCGAACACCGCGATCTGCTGCCAGACGTTGAGCAGGATGTCGGGCGAGATCGTGTCATAAAGCGACAGCTGCGGCGGTACGGCGCTGTTGGGCGCGCCCATCGCGCGCAGGTCGATCGACCAGATCATCGTCGCGACCAGGATGCCGGCCAGCAGCGAGGGGACCTTGAGATGCAGGTGGATCAGCGCGGTCGCGACCCCGGCGCCGATGCCGGCGACGACGGCCAGCACGGTGCCGGCCCAGGGGTTCAGCCCGCCGACCACCAGCGTCGCGGCGATGCAGCCGCCCAGCGGAAACGAGCCTTCGACCGTCAGGTCCGGCAGGTTCAGCGTGCGGAACGGGATCATGATCGCCAGGGCGACGAAGGCGTAGATCAGGCTCTGGACCAGGGTGACCGGGACCAGGTTGAGGAAGACGGTCATCAGCATCAGTGGGCGCCCCGGTTGAGGACGATGCGGTCGTCGTTGAGGCGGAAGCGCTCGACCAGCGAGGCCACGGTCAGCCCTGCTATCTCATCCTGGCCGATATCGGCGACGATGCGGCCGCGATCCATCATCACGATGCGGCCCGCATAGTCGAGGGCGTGCTGCATGTTGTGCGTCACCATCAGCGTGGTCAGGCCGCGATCACGCACCAGCGCCACGGTCGCCTCCATGACCAGCTGCGAGGTGCCGGGGTCGAGCGCCGCGGTGTGTTCGTCGAGCAGCAGCAGCCGCGGCGGCACCAGCGTCGCCATCACCAGGGCCAGTGCCTGGCGCTGGCCGCCCGACAGGCTGTCGGCGCGGGCCTCCAGCCGGCCTTCGAGGCCGAGCTTGAGGGTCGAGAGCGCCGTGCGAAACGTCTCGCGCCGTTCGCGCCCCAGCGCGGGGCGCAAGCGCCGCGACCGCGTGCGCATCAGCGCCAGCGCCATGTTCTCCTCGATGGTCAAGGACGGCGCGGTGCCGATCATCGGATCCTGGAAGACCCGGGCGACCAGCGCGGCGCGGCGGTGTTCTGCCATGCCGGTCACGTCGGTGCCGTCGATGACGATATGGCCGCTGTCGGCGGACAGCGCGCCGCTCAAGAGATTGAGCAGCGTGCTTTTTCCCGCGCCGTTGCCGCCGATGACGGCGACGAACTGGCCGGGGGCGACCTCGAGGTCGACCCCTGAGATCGCGATCTTCTCCGACGCCGTCCCGGCGTTGAACGTCTTGGCAAGGCCAGAGGCGGAGATCACCGGCCGGCCCTTCAGTCGACGACGCAGTTGCAGCCGGCGAGCGCGGTCGGCAGTTCCATGCCCAGCGCCTTCAGCTTGCGACCGTTGATCACGGGCTCATGCTCGGCCGCCGTGGCGCGATAGGGCGGGATGGTCGCGGCATCAGCGCCCTTCAGGATGCGGCCGGCGATCTTGCCGGCGGCCTTGCCCGACTGTTCGAACGACAGGGCGAAGGCCGCCAGCGCGTAACCCTGCCTGACCGCCTGTGGCACCGAGGTGACCACCGGCAGCTTGGCATTATGCGCGGTGGCGGATACCGCGGCCATGCCCTGCTGGATGCGGCCCGAGGCGGCGGTGAACAGCGCATCGACCCGGCCGACCGCCGACTGCACGCGCTGGGGCAGCTCGCTCGGGTTGTCGACGCCGATGCGGACGACCTCGACGCCGACCGCCTTGGCGGCAACCTCCATGCCGTCGATCGCCGCCTTCGAGGAATCGTCGCCGGTATCGTAGAGCACGCCCAGCCGCTTCATCTGCGGCAGCAGCTTCTTGAAGAAGGCCATCACCGCGTCGTAGTCGAGCGCGACCGACGAACCGGTCATCAGCTTGTCGCCCTTCTCCCAGGACGGCGCCAGCCCGGCATGGACCGGATCGGCGATCGGGGTATAGACGATCGGAAAGCTGCGGGTGCGCAGCTGCTGCCTGGCGGCGAGCGATACCGGCGTCGCGATCGTCGCCATCAGGTCCGGATTGGCCGAGGCCAGCCGGTTCAGCATCTGCGGGATCAGCGCCGCGTCGAAATTCACGTTGGTCTCGTCAAAGGTGACGGTCCGGCCGTCGACGAAGCCTTCCTCGGCCAGGCCCGCCTTGAAGCCCCTGATCGTCTCGATCAGCGTCGGATGCGGCCCCCAGCCGGCGATCGCGACCTTCTTCATGTCGGCCGCCGCGGCGGCGGAAATCATTCCCAACGCGATGGTGCCGGCCGCAATGGCCGGAAGGAATCCGAACAGCTTTCGCATTTTCACGCTCCCTGTGCCCCGATGTCGTACTTGCATATTGTGCAATTCGATGCAGAATATGCAAATACAAATTTTCTGCGGTAAAAGGAGCGGCGATGAAGGCGGTGTATTTCGAAAGCCACGGCGACCTGTCGGTGCTGCGGTACGGCGATGTCGAACAGCCGGTGCCGCCGCCCGGCTGGGTGCGGATCAAGGTCGTCGCCTGCGGCCTGAACTATCTCGACGTCTTCGCCCGCCGCGGCATGCCCGGCATCAGGATCGAGCTGCCTGGCATCACCGGTGGCGATTGCGCCGGCGTCATCGATGCGCTGGGTGGCGGCGTCGAGGGCTGGCAGGTCGGCCAACGCGTGCTGCCGATCTCGCATCACGTCGACTGGGAAACCGGCAAGTTCGACATGCTGGGCGAAAGCCGCCGCGGGGCAATGGCCGAATACTGCATCGTGCGCGCCAGCCAGCTGATGGCGATCCCCGACAACGTCGACGACGTCAAGGCGGCCGCCCTGCCCTGCGCCTACGGCACCGCCCATCGCATGCTGCATGAACGCGGCCGTATCCAGGCCGGCGAGACCGTGCTGGTCCTCGGCGCCTCGGGCGGCGTCGGCACCGCCTGCGTGCTGCTGGCCAAGCTGGCCGGCTGCACCGTCATCGCCGCGGCGGGCAGCGACGAGAAATGCGAGCGCCTGAAGGCGATCGGCGCCGACGAGGTGATCAACTATTCGGAAATCGCCGTCGACAAGTTCATCCGCGCCAAGACCGGCTCGCTGCTGCGCGGCGGTGGGGTCGAGGTCGTCGTCAACTTCACCGCCGGCGACAGCTGGGCGCCGTCGATGCGCTGCGTCAAGCGTCATGGCCGCCTGCTCTGCTGCGGCGGCACCGGCGGCTACCAGGCGGTGACCGACATCCCCTACCTGTTCACCGCCGAGATGAGCATCATCGGTTCGACCGGCTGGACGATGGAAGACCAGCAGGCCTGCCTCGATCTCGTCGCCGAGGGCCGGCTGGACCCGCCGATCGACCGCGTGGTGCCGCTGGCCGAAGGCATCGAGGCGGTGCGCGCCATCGAGGAGCGCGGCGTGTTCGGCAAAGTGATCGTGACGCCGTGAGGTATCGCGACCGCGCCGACATCGCCGCCTTTGCCGCGACACCGCTGGACCGGCGGCTCGACGGCCAGGACCTGATCGCCCGCATCCTGGGCCTCGACCCCGCCGGGCCGGCACTGCATTACCTGGCCAACGGCCGGGACGGCGCGGTCGCCATCACCCGCGGCGAGCTGACCTCCGCCGCCGGCGGCATCGGTGCGCGGCTTGCCGCCGCCGGCATCGGCCGAACCGACATCGTCGCCATGCTGCTGCCCAACGGCCCCGGCACGGCGGCCGCGGCGCTGGGCACGCTGGCCCAGGCGGTGCTGGCGCCGATCAACCTCTATCTCGATGCCGGGCAGGTGCTGACGCTGGTCGCGGAATCGCATGCCCGCGCCATCCTGCTGCCGGCCGATCCGCCGCCGGCGGTGCAGGCGATGCTGGCACAGGTGCGCGAACGGCTCGACCCCGCCGTCACGGTCATCGAGGTCGCGTGCGGCGCCCTGCCGGCCGAGCGGGGCCTGCTTGCGCCGCGCGGCCTCGACGAACAGGTCGCGATGTTCCACACCGGCGGGACCACGGGCTTGCCGAAATTCGTGCCGCTGACCGCGCGCCATCTGGCCGCCGGCGGCGTCATCTCGCAGTTCGGCTACGGCTACGCGCCGGGCGACCGCGTGGTCTGCGCCATGCCGATGTTCCATGTCGGCGGGCTGTTCGCCTGTTTTCTGTTCGCGCTGGCCGCCGGCGCCGAAGTCGTGATGCTGGGCATGCTGGGCTATCGCGGCGAAGGTGTTGTCGCCCATCTGTGGACGACGGTGCGCGCCACCGGCGCGACCGTGCTGGTCGGGCCGCCGACGGTCTACGGCCAGCTCACGCCCGACGTGCCCGCTCCTGCCCTGCGCCTGCTGGTCAACGGCGCGGCCGGCATTCCATCGGCGATCGAGGCGCGGGTGACGGCGGCAACCGGCCTGGCCCTGGTCCAGCCCTGGGGCCAGACCGAATGCACGCTGGCCGTCACCAGCGGCCCGCGCGACGGCCTGCGCAAGCCCGGTTCGGTCGGATTGGCCTTGCCCTATTGCAAGGTAAAGGCGGTGCGGGTCGACGATGAAGGCCGCATGACCGGCGACTGCGCCGTCGACGAGATCGGCGTGCTGGCCGTCGCCGGGCCGATGGTGTTCGCCGGCTATCCCGGCCGGCCGGCGGCCAGCCAACCCTTCTTCGCCGATGGCTGGCTCGATACCGGCGATCTCGGCCGGATCGATGAAGACGGCCATGTCTGGGTCACCGGCCGCGCCAAGGAACTGATCAAGCGCGGCGGGCACGGGATCGACCCCGGCATGATCGAGCATGCCCTGATGGCGCATGAGGCGGTGGCGCTGGCCGCCGCGATCGGCAAGCCCGATGCCTATGCCGGCGAATTGCCGGTCGCCTATGTCGAGCTGAAACCCGGCATGGATGCCAACGGCGCCGACCTGATCGCCTTCGCCGCCGGCCGCATCGCCGAACGCGCCGCGATTCCCAAGGAAGTCGTCGTCATGCCGCGCCTGCCGGTGACGCCGGTCGGCAAGGTGCACAAGCAGCAGTTGAAACTCGACGCCACCCACCGCGCCGCGACCGATACCGCCCGCGGCATGATCGGCCGCGACGCCGCCCTCCATGTCGCGGTGGCCCAGGATCACCTGCGCGGCATCGCGGTCACCGTGCGTGTCCCCGCCGCCCGGGCCGAGGCGGTGCGCCAGGCGCTGAGCGCACTGCCTTTCTGGTCGTCAGTCCAAACTTTCGAGGAACCAGCCTGATGTTCGATATCGCCACCTTCCGCCGGATCGTCGACTCCTCGTCCTATCACCAGCTGATCGGGCTGACCCTGGCCGAGGCCGATGCCCGCGAGGGCGTCGCCGTCCTCAAGCTGCCCTACCGCCCTGATCTCACGATCTTCGCCCAAGCCGGCGGCTGGCATGGCGGGGTGATGGCCGCCCTGATCGACGTCGCCGGCGCCGTGGCCTGCGGCCTGTCGCTCGGGCGGCCGACACCGACGGTCAATTTCCGCGTCGATTTCCTCAAATCGCCGGTCCGCGTCGATCTGGTCGCGACCGGCCGGGTCGTCCGTTCGGGCAAGTCGATCGCGGTGGCCGACGTCGAGATCGCGGACGAGGCGGGTGAAGTCTACGCCGTCGGCCGCGGCACGTTCAGCGTCGCCGCCGCCTCCAGCGCCATTTCGCGCGGCGCGGAAACGGCCGCCTAGACCTTCCGGTCCGCCCGCAGCGGCTGCCAGATGGCAATGTCGCGCGGCTGGGCCAGCAGGTCCGGCAGCGCATCGTGCCAGGCCCGGCGATAGGGCCGGGCCAGTTGGACGGTCAGCACGTCCTGATGGTCCTCCCAGGTTTCGTACAGCATGAAGCGCGTGTCGTTCTCCGGGTCGGCATGCAGCACCGCTTCGTGGAAATTCGCCTCCGACCGCATGGCGTCGAGCACGCCGTCGAGCAGCCGGCGGAACCGATCGACCTTGTCCGGATTGACGTTGAACGTGATCGCATAGGTTACCGGCATTGCGCGCTCCGTTTTACTGACTGAACGGACGCTAACGGTCGTCGCGTCTTGCGGGCAATGACGTGGCAGGTAGGCGCGCGGCCGCGCCGGGGTGAGACGCCGTGCAAAAAGAATGGGACGGGGAGTCAAGCAGGGGTGCCCGAGGTCGGGTAGGGTCGCCGCGCCGCCAGTCATGTGCCGGCACCATCAGGGGAGTACCTAAGGATATGATCCGTAAGATCGGGGGGGCGGCCGTACTGGCCGTCGGTGCCTGGGCTGCCACCAGCGGCAGCGCCCTGGCCGAAGACCGCATCGTGGGCGGTTTCAATGCGGCAAACGCCGCCTGGCCGATGCAGGTTTCGCTGCAGCGCACCGATACCAAACAGCATAATTGCGGCGGTACGCTGATTTCCGACCAGTGGGTCCTGACCGCGGCGCACTGCGTCTTCTCCGGCGGCAACTTGATCCCGCCGAGCTACTACATCGCCGTCACCGGCACCAACCGCGTCGGCGACAATACCGGCAACACTGCGGCAGTGTCGCAGGTCATCCCCCATCCGAACTACAACCCCGACGCCTTCGACAACGACATCGCGCTGCTCAAGCTGGCCACGCCGCTGAACGCGATGAAGGCAACGCTGGTCGCCTCGGAGTTGGAGTCGACGCTGGGTGCTGCCGGCACCTCTGCCACCGTCATCGGCTGGGGCGGCGTCTATTCCGGCGGGCCGGGCTCCAACATCCTCAAGCAGGTTTCGGTGCCGCTGGTTTCGCAGGCGCAATGCGCCCAGCATTACACCGGCCGCCTGACCGACAACATGATCTGCGCCGGTTTCCCGCAGGGCGGCTCGGATTCCTGCCAGGGCGACTCCGGCGGCCCGCTGTTCGTCGACAACCGCCAGGGCGGCTCGGCCCAGATCGGCGTCGTGTCGTTCGGCGACGGCTGCGCCCTGCCCAACGTGCCCGGCGTCTATGCCCGTGTGGCCAACTACCGCACCTGGATCGCGAGCTACGTGCCCGACGTGCGCTTCACCAACCCGATCGAATCGGGCTACTGGACGGCCGACGGCGTCAACGCCGCCGCGGTGGCGATCGAGTTCCGCTCCAACCGCCTCTACGGCAGCACCCTGATCTACGGCAGCGACGGGGCGCCGATCTGGTACACCTTCGGCGGCAGCATGGCGTCGGCGACCGGTTTCACCGGCGCGCTGACCCGCTTCGACAACGGCTCGCCGCTGAACGATACCTACTACCTGCCCCCCAACACCTCGTCGACGGTCGGCGCGATCACGCTGAACTTCACCTCGTCGACCACGGGCACGCTGCAGATGGGCGGCGTCAACTGGACGATCCGGCGCGCCACCCTCGCCGCCGGCCGCCCCGTCCCCGCCGCGGGCCAGCCCGAGACCGGCTGGTTCGTTTCGGCGATCCAGAGCGGCCGGGGCTATTTCGTCGAGGTGCAGGGCAACACCATGCACATCTCGACCCTCGGCTATGTCGGCGAGCGTAACGGCCTGGTCGTCAACTCGGCCCCGCTGTGGCCCTATCTGTCGGGCACCACGGTGCAGAGCGCGGCTGGCGTCCAGCTCAGCGGCGGACTGTCGGTCTGCAGCGGCGGCGTCACGCTGTCGGGCGGCGGTGGCACGCCGGCCTGCCAGACCTTGAGCGATGCCGAGATGGTGGCGAGCTTCGATACGCCCTATCGCGCCTCGGTCACCCTGCCCAGCGACTGGGCCCTGCCGCTTTCCCGGTTCCAGTTCTAGGAACCGGCATCAGATGCCGGGGCGGGACGCCGCCCCGGCATTGCGACCTCCAACCACCACCAGGGGAGTAGCCAAGGACATGATCCGGAAGATCGGGGGAGCGGCCATCCTGGCCGCCTGTGCCTGGGCGGCCGCGACCGGCGGCGCCATGGCCGAGGAACGCATCGTCGGCGGCTTCGAATCCGCCAATGCCGTCTGGCCGATGCAGGTATCGCTGCAGCTGACCTCGACCAAGCAGCATGACTGCGGCGGCACGCTGATCTCCGACCAGTGGGTGCTGACCGCGGCCCATTGCGTCTTGCGCCAGGGCGTCAATGTCGGTGCCGGCTTCTACATCGCGGTGGTAGGCACCAACCGCGTCGGCGACAACACCGGCAACAGCTCGACCATCACCCAGGTCATTCCGCATCCCAGCTACAACGAAGTCACCAAGAACAACGACATCGCCCTGCTGCAGCTGGCGACGCCGCTGAGCGCGATGAAGGCGACGCTGGTCTCCACCGAGACCGAGGCGACCCTCGGCCCGGTCGGCGGCACCAGCACCGTGATCGGCTGGGGCGGCATCTTCTCGGGCGGGCCCGGCTCGAACCTGCTGAAGCAGGTCTCGGTACCGCTGGTTTCGCTCGCCCAGTGCAACCAAGCCTATCAGAATCAGCTGACCGACAACATGATCTGCGCCGGCTTCGCCGCCGGCGGCTCGGATTCCTGCCAGGGCGATTCCGGCGGGCCGCTGTTCGTCGACAACCGCCAGGGCGGCTCGGCCCAGATCGGCGTGGTCTCGTTCGGGCTGGGCTGCGCCCTGCCCAACATCCCCGGCGTCTATACCCGTGTCGCCAACTACCGGGCCTGGATCGAAAGCTTCGTGCCCGACGTGCGCTGGACCAGCCCGATCGAGTCCGGCTACTGGACGGCCGACGGCGTCAGCGCCGCGGCAGTCGCGCTCGAGATCCGCGCCAACCGCCTGTTCGGCGGCGTGATGATCTACGGCGCCGATGGCCAGCCGGTCTGGTACCAGACCGGCGGCACGATGTCGTCGGCAACCAGCTATACCGGCACACTGACCCAGTTCGCCAATGCCTCGGGCCTCGACGATACCTACTACTTCCCGCCCAACACCTCGGCCGCGGTCGGGGCGGTGACGATCAACTTCACTTCCTCGACCACCGGCACGCTGCAGATGGGTGGCGTCAACTGGACGATCCGGCGCGCCTCGCTGGCCGCCGGCCGCCCCGCACCATCAGCCGGCCAGCCCGAGACCGGCTGGTACTATTCGGCGATCCAGAGCGGCCGCGGCTATTTCGTCGAATCCCAGGGCAATACCATCCTGATCTCGACGCTTGGCTATAACGGCGATGCCGGCGCCTCGACCGCCTTCTGGCCCTACACTTCTGGTACCACGATACCGGCGGCGGCCGGCGTGCAGGTCAACGCTCCGCTGCAGTACTGCACCGGCGGCATGACGCTGTCGGGCGGCGGCGGCAACCCGACCTGCCAGTCGACCGGCGTCAACATGCTGGCCAGCTTCGATACGCCCTACCGCGCCAGCGTGACGCTGCCCAGCCAATGGGCGCTGCCGCTGACCCGCTTCCAGTTCTGAGCGGGCCTGTCCAGGGGGCTCGGACTGCCGGGCCCCCGGTTCCGTCGTCAAGGACAAAGTGACCGGACCGTGCCGGAAACATTCCGAATCACGACTTGATCGGATAGGTCACCGCAAGCGGCCGTTGGGCGCTAAACTCCCTGGCAAAGCGGTTCCCTCCGGCGATGGTTGGTCCCCTCTGCCGACCGGGAAGCCCAGGGGCGGAGAGCCGGACGGCGCTCCGCCCCAGCTTTTCCGCCCTTTTTCGACCTGACAGCCTAATCCCGCATCTCCGGAACCGGGGTCGGCACCGCCCGGCCGTTGACGAAGGCCGCGACATTGGCCGTGACCATCGCCTGCATCGCGGCGTGGCCGTCAAAGGTATTGCCGCCGATATGGGGGGCCAGAACCGCCTGCGGCAGGCGGCGAAGGGCCTCGGGGACGGCCGGCTCATGCTCGAACACGTCCAGGCCGGCAGCCCCCAGGGCTCCCTGTTCCAGCAGATCGATCAGCGCCGTCTCGTCGATCAGCGAGCCGCGGGCGATATTGACCACGATCCCGTCGGGTCCGAGGGCGGCCAGCACCTCGCGGCCGACCGCATGGCGGTTGGTGGCATCGGCGCGGGCCGCGACCATCAGCACGTCGGCCCATTGGGCCAGTCCCAGCAGGGATGGGTGATAGGCCCACGGGGCTTCGGGTTTGCGCGTCCGACCGTGATAGGCGACCTCGGCCTCGAAGGCGGCGGCCCGGCGGGCGATCTTTTCGCCGATGGCGCCGAGGCCGAAGAC
>JAEYTW010000406.1 GCA_023433835.1 Pseudomonadota bacterium
GTCCGACGCCCTTGCCGCGATCGCCGCCAAGAACCACCGGCACGGCGTCGCCAACCCGTTCGCGCAGATGCGCAAGGACCTCGGCTACGAGTTCTGCCGCACCGAGAGCGAGAAGAACCCGCGCGTCGCCGGGCCGCTGAAGCGCACCGACTGCTCGCTCGTCTCCGACGGCGCGGCGGCGATCGTGCTCGCCGACATGCCCACCGCCCTCGGCATGGAGCGGGCCGTGGCGATCCGCGCCGCCACCCACGTGCAGGACTTCCTGCCGATGTCGCGCCGCGACATCGTCCGCTTCGAGGGCTGCTCGGAAGCGTGGACGCGGGCGTTGGCCGACGCGCGCCTGACGCTCGACGACCTCGACCTCGTCGAGACCCACGACTGCTTCACCATCGCCGAACTGATCGAGTACGAGGCGATGGGGCTCGCGGCGCCCGGCCGCGGCGCCGACGTCATCCGCGACGGCCACAGCACCCTCGGCGGCAAGCTGCCCGTCAATCCCTCGGGCGGGCTCAAGTCGAAGGGCCACCCGATCGGCGCCACCGGCGTGTCGATGCATGTCATGGCGGCCATGCAGCTCGACGGTTCGGCCGGGGGCATGCAGGTGCGCGACCCCAGGATCGGCGCCGTCTTCAACATGGGCGGGGTCGCCGTCGCCAACTACGTCTCGATCCTCGAAAAGCTGCGCTGATCGGGCGCGGGACGGCGTGGTCTTCGCCGTTCCGATCGGCTAGGGTCCTGTCCTGGTTGCAACCGGGACGGGACCGATGCTGGGCGCGGCGCATTTCGACCGGATCGTGGACTTCCTGCGCGGGATCGGCTTGCCCGTCGAAGTCGGGCCGTTCGGGCCGGAAGGTTTCCTGCCCGGCGTCACGATCGAGCGTGGCGTGATACGCGCCGATCCCGCTCATCTCCACGTTTCCGGCGATCTGCTGCACGAGGCCGGGCACATGGCGACGGTGCCGTCCCGCCTGCGCGCCCGCCTCGGCATCAACCTGGAAACCAGCCTGCAGGCTGCCGCCGCCGAGGATCCCGATCCGCTGGCACAGACGGCGCTTCTGCATACCGAGGTCATGGCCATTGCCTGGTCCTACGCGGCGTTGCGCCATCTCGACCTGCCGCCGGAGGCGATCTTCTTCGCCGGGGGCTATCGCATGGATGCGGACCAGCAGGTCCGGTTCCTGTCGCTGATGGAGAGTGGCAATAATTTCGGCATCGCGCATCTGGCCAAGGCCGGCATGACCGGGCCCTGCGGGGTCATGGCGATGCTGCACGCCAACGGGTTGCCGCCCTTTCCGGCCATGACGCGCTGGCTGCAAGTCTGATGCTCATCATGAGGAGGCCTGTCCATGGCTGACACCGATCGCTTTCCTGCGCTGATCGCCCGCGAGACGGGGGACGGCAAGTACCGGGCCGCCATCGAGCAACTGACGCTCGCCGATCTGCCCGACGAGGATGTGCTGGTCGAGGTCGACTGCTCGACGGTCAACTACAAGGACGGGCTGGCCGTCTCGGGCAAGGGCAAGATCATCCGCAAGTTTCCGATGGTCTGCGGCATCGACCTCGCCGGCACGGTGGTCGAGAGCCGGTCGCCCGAGTGGCGGCCGGGCGACAAGGTTCTGGTCAACGGCCATGGCCTGTCCGAGCGGTTCTGGGGCGGCTTCAGCCGGTATCAGCGGCTGAAGCCGGAATGGCTGGTGCGCCGGCCCGACGCGTTCTCGGCGGCCGAGGCGATGGCGATCGGCACGGCGGGGTATACCGCGATGCTCTGCGTGCTGGCGCTGGCCGAGGCCGGCATCGGGCCGGAGCGCGGCGAGATCGTGGTGACGGGTGCCGCGGGCGGCGTCGGCTCGGTCGCCATCGGCCTGTTGGCCGGCCGCGGCTATCGTGTCACCGCCGCCACGGGGCGGCCCGAGACTCATGACTACCTGCGCGGTCTCGGCGCCGCCGCGTTCGTCACCCGCGAGGAATTGGCCCAGAAGGGCGCGCCGCTGCAGTCCGAGCGTTGGGCAGGGGCCGTCGATTCCGTCGGCTCGCAGACGCTTGCCACCGTGCTGGCCCAGACCGTCTACGGCGGTGCGGTTGCGGCTTGCGGCCTGGCCGGCGGGGCCGACCTGCCGACCACGGTGCTGCCCTTCATCCTCCGCGGCGTCCGCCTGCTCGGCGTCGATTCGGTGATGGCGCCGCGCGCGCTGCGCGAGGCGGCCTGGACCGCTCTGGCCCGGGAACTGCCAAAGGACAAGTTGGGAGCGCTTACCCAAACGGCTGATCTGGCCGACGTGCCTGCGCTTGCCGACGACATTGTCGCGGGCCGGATCCGCGGGCGAGTCGTGGTCAGGATTGGTTGAAGGGCGATAATCTGGTTTTGGCTTCCAACTGTTATGGAAGTGACTTATATTCCCCGACCAAACAAACTAGGCTGCGGCTCTTTTTTCGGGGAGGAAGCCAAATGTCGTCCAAGTCGCGTGACCAGAATCCCGCCACCTCGGCCCGGGTCGATCGCCGCACCGCGCTCGCCGGCATCGCTGCCGGCACCGCCGCGGCGGTTGCGCCGTTCAACATCGTCCGGGCGCAGGCCAAGGTCCTCAAGATCGGGGTGATCCTGCCGCGCTCGGGCGTGCAGGCCTTCTTCGGCCAGTCCTGCGCCAAGGGCGCCGAGATCGCCGAGGAAGTGCTGCGCCAGGTCGGCTACGACCAGAAGTTCGAGATCCTCAACGCCGACTTCGAATCGAACGTCGACGTCGCCCGCAGCCGGGCCGAACGCCTGATCAACGACGGCGCCCATGTCCTGGTCGGCCCCTTCGATTCCGGCGCGGCGATGGCGATCGCGCAGGTGACCGAGCAGAAGCGCGTGCCCTTCGTCTGCAACATCGCGGCCGTGCCGCAGCTGACCGAGCAGGGCTACAAGTTCGTCTTCCGCATCTTCCCGACCTCGGTCGACCTGGTGCGCAACGGCCTGCTGGGCTTCAAGGACGTGTTCGCCGCCACCGGCAAGACGCCGCAGACCGCGGTGTTCATGCACATCAACGACACGTTCGGCCAGGCGAACAAGGCGGCGATCGACAAGCTGTTCCCGACCGCCAACATGCCGTTCAAGATCCTCGATACCATCGCCTACGACCCCGCGGCCCGCGACCTGTCGGTCGAGGTGGCGAAGGCCAAGGCGACCAATGCCGACCTGTTGATGGTGGTCTCGCGCCTGAACGACGCCATCCTGCTGGTGCGCGAGATGGTGAAGCAGCGCTGGGAGCCGATGGGCATCATGTCGCCGGGTTCGCCCGGCATGTACGAAGCCCAGTTCTTCCAGACGCTCGGCAAGTATTCCGACTACGCCGTCTCGGTCGTGCCCTGGTACAACCCGACGACCAAGCTGTCGGCCCTGGTCGGCTCGGCCTTCAACAAGAAGTTCCCGAAGGATTCGCTGGTCGGCAACATCTTCAACGTCGGCTTCACCTTCGAATCGATCATGGTCGCGGTCGACGCCTTCAAGCGCGCCGGCACCACCGATCCGGTCGCCCTGGCCGATGCCATCCGCCAGACCGACCTGCAGAACCGGCTGATGATCGGCGGCCCGATCAAGTTCGATGCCAAGGGCCAGAACGTCAACGTCGGTTCGGCGGTGCTGCAGAACTTCAACCAGCGCCCGTCGGTCGTCTTCCCCAAGGAAGCCGCCGAGGCCGCGCCGGTTTTCCCGATGCCCGGCTGGTCGCAGCGCGCCTGATCGCCTGAACCATCCTGACGTCTACGCTGGACCGGTCGGTACATGCCCGCAGACCTGATTTTGAACGTCGCTGTCGGCGGTGTGCTGACCGGCCTGGTTTATGGACTGATGGCCCTCGGGCTGTCGGTCATCTTCGGCGTCGTGCGCGTCGTCAACTTCGCCCATGGCGAGATGATGACGCTCGGCATGTACGCGGCCGTCGTGCTGTTCGGCTCGTTCGGCCTCGACCCGCTGCTGATGCTGGTGCCGGTGGCCGCCGCGCTGTTCGTCGTCGGCTATATCCTGCAGTCGACCCTGATCAACCCGTTCGTCAACCGGCCTGAGCATTCGCAGTTCATGCTGCTGGTCGCGGTGGCGATGATCCTGGTCAACGGCCTGCTGATGGCCTTCGGCCCCAACGCGCGCAACACGCTGGTCTCCTACGCCCTCGATTCCTACGAGGTCGGGCCGATCATCCTCGACGCGGTTCGCCTCTACGCGGCGCTGGCGGCACTCGCCGTCGCGGTGCTCTTGTTCGCCTTCTTCAAGCTGACCCCGACCGGCAAGGCGATCCGCGCCTGTGCCGACAATTACCTCGGCGCCCAGGTCGTCGGGCTGAACGTCAAGCGGCTCTATGCCTTCACCTTCGGCATCGGCGCCGCCGGCGGCGGCGCCGCCGGCGGCCTCATGGG
>JAEYTW010000437.1 GCA_023433835.1 Pseudomonadota bacterium
ACCGGCTCGGCATCCCCGACGACCGCCTCAATGTGTCCGGCGGCGCCCATGCCGCCGCCGACGCCCATCGTGACAATGCCGTATTTCGCGCCCCGGCGCTTGCCTTCGATCAGCACGTGCCCGGTCATGCGCGCGCCCGACATGCCGTAGGGGTGGCCGATCGAGATCGCGCCGCCCGAAACGTTCAGCCGCTCGTCGGGAATGCCGAGCTTGTCCTTGCAGTACAGGGCCTGGCTGGCGAAAGCCTCGTTCAGCTCCCAGATGCCGATATCGTCGATCTTGAGACCGTGCTGGGCCAGCAGCCTGGGGACGGCGAACACCGGGCCGATGCCCATCTCGTCGGGGTCGCAGCCGGCCACCGCAATGCCGCGATAGGCGCCGAGCGGCTGCAGGCCGCGGCGCTCGGCCAGCTTCCGCTCCATCAGCACGACGGCGGAGGCGCCGTCGGACAGCTGGCTGGCATTGCCGGCGGTGATGAACTGCCCCTGCTTGACGCGCTGGCCGTCCTTGAACACGGGCTTGAGGCCGGCGAGGTCGGCCAGCGTGGTCTGCGGCCGGTTGCCTTCGTCCTGGGCCAGCGTGACCTCGCGCTCGCCGGTCGCCCCGGTCGCCTTGTCGGTCACCAGCATCGTCGCGGTGATCGGCACGATCTCGGCGGCATAACGGCCGGCGGCCTGCGCCTCGGCAGTGCGCTGTTGCGAGCGCAGCGAGAATGCGTCCTGCGCCTCGCGGCTGATGCCATAGCGTTCGGCGACGATCTCGGCGGTTTCCAGCATCGTCATGTAGAGGGCGGGCAGATGCTCGCCCAGCCAGGGGTCGCGGCCGCGATAGCGGTTGATATGCTCGTTCTGGGTCAGCGAGATCGATTCCACCCCGCCGCCGACGGCGACATCGAGGCCGTCGACGATGACCTCCTTGGCCGCGGTGGCGATCGCCATGAGGCCCGAGGCGCATTGACGATCAAGGCTCATTCCGGCCACGCTGGTCGGCAGGCCGGCGCGCATCGCCGACTGGCGGGCAACGTTGCCGCCCGACGTACCCTGTTGAACCGCAGTACCCATCACCACGTCGCCGACCTCGGCCGGGTCGATGCCGGCCCGCTGCACCGCGGCGGCGATCGCGTGGCCGCCCAGGGTCTGGGCCTGCGTATTGTTGAAGGCGCCGCGATGGGCCTTGCCGATCGGGGTGCGGGCGGTCGAGACGATTACGGCTTCACGCATCTGGGCGCTTCCTCCGGATTGTTATCGTGCATGCCAGAATTGGAAAATCGGTATGGTCAAAAATCTCCTCTAAACCCTTAAATCAAAGAAGCTTCTTGATACAGTCGAAAAAATTAGAAAAATGGGGTTGGCGTTCTGTTGGAGGAAACGGCTCATGAAAGCATTGCTCAGCACGGCCCCGGGCGGGCCGGAAACCCTGACCCTGTCCGATCTGCCGGACCCGGTGCCGGGGGCGGGCGAAGTCCGGCTGGCCGTCCGGGCCTGCGGCGTCAACTTCCCCGACGTGCTGATCATCCAGGACCTCTACCAGTTCAAGCCTGAACGGCCGTTCGCGCCGGGCAGCGAAGTCTCCGGCGTGGTCGAGGCGGTGGGCGAGGGCGTCACGGCGCTGAAGCCCGGCGACCGCGTCATCGGCTCGAGCGGCTGGGGCGGCATGGCCGAGAAGCTGGTGCTGCCGGCCGCGCGCTGCATCCCGATTCCCGACGCGATGCCGTTCGACGACGCGGCCGCCTTCATCATGACCTACGGCACGTCCTATCACGCGCTGAAGGACCGGGCCGCGCTGAAGCCCGGCGAGAAACTCCTGGTGCTGGGCGCGGCCGGCGGCGTCGGCCTGGCGGCGGTCGAGCTCGGCCGGGCCATGGGCGCCCATGTCGTGGCCGCCGCCTCGTCGGCCGGGAAGGTCGAGCTGGCCAGGAAGCACGGGGCGGAGAGCGGCGTGGTCTATCCGGCCGGTCCGTTCGACAAGGATGGCCAGAAGCAGCTGGCCCAGCTGTTCAAGGATGCCTGCGGGCCCGACGGCCCGGACGTGATCTACGATCCGGTCGGCGGCGATTATGCCGAGGCGGCGCTGCGCTCGATCGGCTGGGAGGGGCGCTTCCTGGTGGTCGGCTTCCCGGCCGGCATGCCCAAGATCGCATTGAACCTGCCGCTGCTCAAATCCTGCCAGATCGTCGGCGTGTTCTGGGGCGCCTTCGCGCGGCGCGATCCCAAGGCCAACGCGGCCAATACGCGCGCGCTGCTCGACCTCTATCTGAAGGGCGAGATCAAGCCGGTGATCTCCGAGCGGTTTCCGCTGGAGAAGGGGGCGGAAGCCATTTCGTGGCTGGCCGGCCGCAAGGCGATGGGCAAGGTCGTCGTCACCATCGGCGACCCTGCCTGATCATGACGCCGTCAGCGCCGCTGCTGCTTGAAGGGCAGGGTCGAGGACAGGCCGCCATCGACGGCGATGGCCTGGCCGTTGACGTAGCTTGCCTCGTCACTGGCGAGGAACAGCGCCACCGTCGCGATCTCCTCCGGCAGGCCGGCGCGCTCGGTCGGGTTCAGCTGGCCGATACGGTCTTCGGTGCCGCGAGCGCGCGCGCTGTCGAAGATCGGCTTGGTCATGCCGGTCTCGATCAGGCCCGGGCAGACGGCGTTGACGCGCACCCCGGTGCCGGACATCGCGTTGGCCGCGGTCTGCACCAGGCTGATGACGCCTGCCTTGGAGGCACTGTAGGGGCTTCCCGCCGCGTTGGCGCGCAGCCCGGCGACCGACGCGGTGCAGACGATGGCGCCGCGGCCCTGCGCGATCATCAGCGGGGCGGCATGCTTGATCGCCAGGAACGGCCCGATCAGGTTGACGCGCAGGGTTTCCTGCCACTGGTCGACCGTCTGGTCGAACAGCGGCACCAGCCCGCCGGAAATGCCGGCATTGGCATAGACGATGTCGAGGCCGCCGAATTCGGCGACCGCGGCGGCGACGAACGCCTTGACCTGGGCTTCGTCGCCGGCAGCGGCACCGAAGGCCGCGGCGCGGCCGCCGGCCGCCGTGATCTCGGCCGCCACCTGCGCCACCGCGTCGGCATCGCGGTCGACCGCCATCACGCTGGCGCCCGCGGCGGCGAACAGCCTGGCGCTCGCGCGGCCGATGCCGGAGGCGGCGCCGGTGACGATGGCGGATTTACCCTGAAGACGTGCCATGGAATTCCCCTGAAGTTTCCTGTATATATTCCTAGTTCAGCATTTATGCGCGTCATCGTCAATGTTGCAGGGATGCGAGCATGAGCTTTGCCTGGGAAAAGGTCTATCCGCCGGGCCTGCAGGCCGACGCGCCGATCGAGGTCTCGACGATTCCGGTGCTGCTCGACCGCGCGGTCGCGGCCTATGGTTCGCGCACCGCGATCGAATTCCGCGATCGCCTGATCAGTTATGACGACCTGGGCCGGGAGGCCGCGCGTTTCGGCGCCCTGCTGCTGGCGCGCGGCATCGGCGTCGCCGCGCTCTACCTGCCGAATACGCCCTATCACCCCTTCGCCTTCTTCGGCGGCGCCAAGGCCGGTGCCCGGCTGACGCACTTAAGCCCGCTCGACGCCGAGCGCGAGCTCGGCCACAAGCTGAAGGACTCGGGCGCGCGCCTCCTGGTGACGACGAACCTTGCCGGCATGCTGCCGATGGCGATCCGGCTGCTCGATGCTGGGCTCGTCGATCTCGTCGTCGTCGGCGAGGACGAGGCCTGGGGGCCGGGCGCGCCGCCGGCGCCGATCCCCCGCCGCCCCGATATCGTCACCTATGCCGCCTTCGTCGCCGATGCCCCGGAGGCGGTCGCGTGGCCCGAGGTCACGCCCGACGACGTGATGCTGCTGCAATATACCGGCGGCACCACGGGGCTGCCCAAAGGGGCGATGCTGCGCCACGGCAACCTGACCGCGGGTGTCAACATCTACGATACCTGGTTTGCCGCGATCCACCCGCCGGCAACCACGGTCGGAAAGGTGATCTGCGTCCTGCCGCTGTTCCATATCTATGCGCTGATCACGATCCTGCTGCGCCAGCTGCAGAACGGCAACGAGATCCTGCTGCGCCAGCGCTTCGACGTCGAGACCACGCTCGGGGATATCGAGGTGAAGCGGGCGACGTCGTTCCCCGGCGTGCCGACGATGTGGATCGCGCTTGCCAACCATCCGGGCCTCGACCAGCGCGACTTCTCGTCGCTGACCTATTGCTCGTCGGGCGGTGCGCCGCTGCCGGTCGAGGTGGCGAACCGTTTCCTGCGGCTGACCGGTCTGCGCCTCGGCGGCGGCTGGGGCATGACCGAAACCTGCTCGGCCGGCACCAACCTGCCGCGCGACGGCGTGATCAAGCCGGGCTCGATCGGCGTGCCGCTGCCCGGGCTGGTGATGGAGGTCGTTTCGCTTGACGATCCGGCCCGCGCGCTGGCGCCCGGCGAGACCGGTGAATTGCGCATCAGGGGCCCGAACATCACCCGGGGCTACTGGAACCGGCCCGAGGATGACGCGACGGCGTTCGTCGACGGCTGGCTGCTCACCGGCGACATCGGCTACATGGACGAGGACGGCTGGTTCTTCATCGTCGACCGCAAGAAGGACATGATCATTTCCGGCGGCTTCAACGTCTATCCGCAGGTGATCGAGCAGGCGATCTACGAGCACCCGGCGGTCGAGGAGGCGCTGGTCGTCGGCGTCCCCGACGATTATCGCGGCGAGGCGGCCAAGGCTTTCGTCAAGCTGCGCCAGGGGGCGGCGCCGTTTACGCTCGACGAGTTGAAGACGTTCCTGGCCGACAAGGTCGGGCGGCACGAAATGCCGGCGGCGCTGGAATTTCGCGACACGCTGCCCCGCACGCCGGTGGGCAAGCTTTCCAAGGTCGAATTGCGCGCCGAAGAACGGCTGCGCGGGCAACACTGAAGGAGACTATTGATGGATCTGCGCTTCACCGAGGCCGAACTCGCGTTCCGCGACGAGGTCAGGGCATTCTTCAAGACGGCGCTGCCCGAGGGCCTGCGGCGCAAGATGCAGGAGGGCCGGCATCCGTCGAAGGACGACCTGGTGCAATGGTCGCGCATCCTCAACGCCAAGGGCTGGGCGGTGCCGCATTGGGCGCCCGAGTGGGGTGGCACCGGCTGGAGCCCGGTGCAGCAATACATCTTCCAGGACGAGCTGCAGCAGGCCCCGGCGCCGCAGACCCTGGCGTTCGGCGTCTCGATGGTCGGGCCTGTCATCATCCAGTTCGGCAACGAGGACCAGAAGAAGCGCTTCCTGCCGCGCATCGCCAACCTTGACGACTGGTGGTGCCAGGGTTTCTCCGAGCCGGGCTCCGGCTCCGATCTGGCCTCGCTCAAGACCACGGCCAAGCGCGACGGCGACGAGTGGGTGATCAACGGCCAGAAGACCTGGACCACGCTCGGCCAGTATGCCGACTGGATCTTCTGCCTGTGCCGCACCGACCCGACGGTGAAGAAGCAGGAAGGCATCTCCTTCATCCTGGTCGACATGAAGACGCCGGGCATCACCGTGCGCCCGATCCAGACCATCGACGGCGGCTTCGAGGTCAACGAAGTCTTCCTCGACGATGTCCGGGTCCCCTATGAGAACCTGGTCGGACAGGAAGGCAAGGGCTGGGACTACGCCAAGTTCCTGCTGGGCAACGAGCGCACCGGCATCGCCCGCATCGGCGCCTCCAAGGAGCGCCTCCGCCGGGTGCGCGAACTGGCCGCGGTGCAGCGCGACGGCGGCGAGCCGATGATCAGGAACCGCCGCTTCATGGAAAAGCTGACGGCGGTGGAGGTGGAACTCAAAGCCCTCGAGATGACGCAGATGCGCGTGGTCGCCGCCGAAAGCCGGCGCCAGAAGGGCAAGCCCGACCCGGCCTCGTCGATCCTGAAGATCAAGGGGTCGGAGCTGCAGCAGGCGACGACCGAGCTGCTGCTCGAGGTCATCGGTCCCTACGGCATGCCCTATCAGCCGGAAACGCCCGACGGCTGGAACGAGCCGACGATCGGCCCGGAAGCGTCCGGTTCGATCGCGCCGGCCTACTTCAACTATCGCAAGGTCTCGATCTACGGCGGTTCGAACGAGATCCAGAAGAATATCATCGCCAAAGCGATCCTGGGGTTGTGAGAGATGGATTTCGATCTGAGTGACGAGCAGCGCCTGCTGCAGGACAGTGTCGAGCGCCTGATATCGGACGAATACGGCTTCGAGCAGCGCAAGGCGCTGGGCAAGTCCGACAAGGGCTATTCGGATGCCATGTGGGCCAAGTTCGCCGAGCTTGGTTTCCTCGGCCTGCCGTTCGCCGAGGAGCATGGCGGCTTCGGCGGCGGGCCGGTCGAGACCATGATCCTGATGGAAGCCTTCGGCCGCGGCCTGGTGCTGGAACCCTATCTGGCGACCGTGGTGATCGGCGGCGGCTTCATCCGGCACGGCGCCAGCGAGGCGCAGAAGGCCGCGCTGATCCCCGAGATCGCGGCAGGCAACCTGACGCTCGCCTTCGCCCATACCGAGCGGCAGTCGCGCTATGACCTGAATGCCGTCGAGACCACGGCGAAGCGTGACGGCGACGGCTGGGTGCTCGACGGCGAGAAGGGGGTCGTGCTGCACGGCGACAGTGCCGACAAACTGTTCGTCTCGGCCCGCATCGGCGGTGGGCCGCGCGATCGCGGCGGCATCGGCCTGTTCCTGGTCGACGCCGCGGCGGCTGGCCTGTCGCGCCGCGGCTATCCGACCCAGGATGGCCTGCGCGCGGCCGAGGTCGGCCTGGCCGGCGTGCGCGTCGGGGCCGACGCGGTGATCGCCGAGGATGCGCTGCCGCTGATCGAACGCGTGGTCGGCGAGGCGATCGCCGCGATCTCGGCCGAGGCGGTGGGGGCGATGTCGGCCCTGCATGCCATGACCATCGACTACCTGAAGACCCGCAAGCAGTTCGGCGTGGCGATCGGCTCGTTCCAGGTGCTGCAGCATCGCGGCGCCGAGATGTTCATCGCGCTGGAGCAGGGCCGGTCGATGGCGATGCTGGCGACGATGATGGCGGCCGAGGACGATGCCGACGAACGTCGGCGGGCGATTGCCGGGGCCAAGATCCAGATCGGCCGCTCGGCCCGCTTCATCGGCCAGCAGGCGATCCAGCTGCATGGCGGCATCGGCATGACGATGGAATATGCCGCCGGCCACTATTTCAAGCGTCTGACGATGATCGACCTGATGTTCGGCGATGCCGACCATCATCTGGAACGGCTGGCCGAGGCCGGCGGACTGATGGGGGCTTGACCGTGGGTGAACGCATCGAGGGCCTGCGCCAGCAGGTCAAGGCCTTCATGGACAAGCATGTCTATCCCGCCGAAGCCGCCTTCGAGGCGGAGCTGGACCGCCTGCCGACGCGCTGGTCGGTCTCGCCGATCATGGAAGAACTGAAGGCCAAGGCGAAGGCCGAGGGCCTGTGGAACCTGTTCTTGCCCCGGCGCGAATTCCCCGACGCGCTGACCAACCACGAATACGCCTCGCTGTGCGAGATCATGGGGCGCTCGCCGATCGGGTCCGAGCCGTTCAACTGCTCGGCCCCCGATACCGGCAACATGGAGACCCTCGCGCTGTACGGGAACGCCGCGCAGAAGAAACAGTGGCTGGAACCGCTGATGGAAGGCGAGATCCGGTCGTGCTTTGCGATGACCGAGCCGGGCGTGGCCTCGTCGGATGCCACCAACATCCGCACCGAGATCCGGCGCGACGGCGACGACTATGTCATCAACGGCCGCAAGTGGTGGACTTCCGGCGCGATGGATCCGCGCTGCAAGATCGCCATCCTGATGGGCCAGACCGATCCGGAAGGGCCCAAGCACAAGCGCCAGTCGATGATCCTGGTGCCGATGGATACGGCCGGCATCACCATCGTCCGCCCGCTGACCGTGTTCGGTTATGACGACGCGCCGCATGGCCATGCCGAGGTGGTGTTCGAGAACGTGCGCGTGCGGGCCTCCAACATCCTGCTGGGCGAGGGCCGCGGCTTCGAGATCGCGCAAGGCCGCCTGGGGCCGGGCCGTATCCATCACTGCATGCGCCAGATCGGCGTGGCCGAGCGGGCACTGGAAACCATGTGCCGGCGGGCGATGCAGCGCACCACCTTCGGCAAGGCCATCGCCGATCACGGGGTGACGCGGCACTGGATCGCCGAATCGCGGATGGAGATCGACCAGGCCCGCCTGTTGACCCTGCGGGCGGCGCAGATGATGGACGAGGTCGGCAACAAGGCGGCGCGGGCCGAGATCGCGATGATCAAGGTCGTCGCCCCGAACGTCACCCAGAAGGTGCTGGACCGCGCCATCCAGGTCTGCGGCGGCGCTGGCGTCAGCCAGGATTTCCACCTGGCCTATGCCTATGCCCGCAGCCGCACGCTGCGCCTGGCCGATGGGCCGGACGAGGTCCATCGCGAGACCGTGGCCAAGCTCGAACTGGCCAAGTACGCGGGATGACCGACACCGAAACCATACCGGTGCGCGAAGCGCACCGGTTCCCGACCGAACGGCTGGCAACCCTGCTGGGCGACGCGCTCGGCGCGCGGCTGGTCGAGGTGCGCCAGATGCGCGGCGGCCAGTCGAACCCGACGTTCCTGCTGGTCACCGACCAGGGCGACTACGTGCTGCGCAAGCAGCCGCCGGGGCCGATCCTGCCCTCGGCCCATGCCGTCGACCGCGAATACCGGGTGCTGAAGGCGTTGTCCGGCACCGACGTGCCGGTGCCCAAGCCCCTGGTGTTCTCGGCCGATCGCGAGATCATCGGCACGCCGTTCTATGTGATGGAGCGGCTGGTCGGCCGCATCTTCTGGCAACCCACGCTGCCTGAGGTCGATCGCGCGCAACGGACGCCGATCTACCGGGCGATGAACGAGGCGCTGGTGCGCCTGCACGCCGTCGACTGGCAGGGCATCGGGCTCGGCGATTACGGCAAGCCCGGGAATTATTTCCAGCGCCAGATTGGCAGGTGGTCGGGTCAGTGGGAGAAGTCGCGTACCCGCGACAACCCGGCGATCGACCGGCTGGCCGCATGGCTGCCGGCGAATATCCCGGCCGGCGACGAGACCACGATCTGCCACGGCGATTTCCGGCTGGACAACATGATGTTCCACCCGACCGAGCCACGGGTGATCGGCATCCTCGACTGGGAACTGGCAACCCTCGGCCATCCGTTGGCCGACCTCGCCTATAACTGCATCTGCTACGTGACCGATCCGTCGATCTACAAGGGCCTGATCGGCCACGACCTCGTCGAACTCGGCATCCCCGACCAGGCGACGTACGTGCGGGCCTATGCCGAGGCATCGGGACGCGCGGCGGCGCTGCAGCCCTTCCACTTCGCCTTCTCGCTGTTCCGGCTGGCCGTCATCCTCGAAGGCGTGCTGGCGCGCGCCAAGGCCGGCAATGCGTCGAGCACCGAGGCCGAAACCGTCGGCGCCCGCGGGCGCGCCCTGGCCGACCGGGCCTGGGCACTGGTGAACTGACAGGAAAACACGGACATGACCATGCCCTTCGACCTGACCGACAAGGTCGCAATCGTCACCGGCTCCAGCCGCGGCATCGGACGCTCGATCGCCCTCACCCTGGCCCAGCTCGGCGCCAAGGTCGTCGTCTCCAGCCGCAAGGCCGAGGCCTGCGAACCGGTGGCCGAGGAAATCCGCGCCGCCGGCGGCACCGCCCGGGTGATCGCCTGCAACATCTCGCGCAAGCCGGAGGTCGAGGCGCTGGTCGCCGGCACCGTCGAGGCGTTCGGCCGGATCGACATCCTGGTCTGCAACGCCGCGATCAACCCGGTCTACGGCCCGATCGGCCAATTGTCCGACGAAGCCTTCGACAAGATCATGGGCGCCAACGTCAAGAGCAACTTGTGGCTCTCCAACCTGGTCATTCCCGGCATGGCGGCGCAGGGCGGCGGGGCGATCGTCATCGTCTCCTCGATCGCCGGCATCCGGGGCACGCCGGTCATCGGCGGCTACGGCATTTCCAAGGCGGCCGATTTCGCGCTGGCCCGGAATCTCGCCGTGGAATGGGGCCACAGGAACATCCGCGTCAACTGCGTCGCCCCGGGCCTGGTGCAGACCGATTTCGCCAAGGCGCTGTGGGAAGACCCCAAGACGCTGGACCAGCGCAACGCGACCACGCCGCTGCGCCGCATCGGCCAGCCCGACGAGATCGGCGGGGTGGTGGCATTCCTGGCCGGCCCGGCGGCCAGCTTCATCACCGGCCAGGTCATCGTCGCCGATGGCGGCGTGACGATCGGTTAGCGAAATAACCCGACGAACAGCGGCCGGGCGTAAGCCTCGGCCGCATTCCCGGCGGTGACGCCCGGGATCCACCAGGGCAGTTCGGCCGCGGCGTTGACCATGTTGTTGATCAACTGGGCGGCGATCGCGGAATCCAGCGGGCGGATCGAGCCGTCCATCATGCCGTCGACCACCATGCTGCCGAAGCCTTCGGCCAGCCAGTCCATCGTCTGCTTGACCTGGTCGCGCAGGTTCTCCGGCAGGGCGGCGAAGGCCGAATGGCGCAATAGCGGCCCGTCGTCCGACAGCTGGTAGCGGACCAGTTCGGCCGAGGCGAGGCAGGTCCGCTCCCAACCCGAGGCCCCTGCCTGCTCGGCGATCGCCTGCACGCGGCGAACCACGGCGTAGGAGCGGGCGAAGCACTGGGCGACCAGGTCGTCCTTGGTTTCGTTGTGATGGTAGAACGAGCCCTTGGTCACGTTCAGCCGGGCCGAAATCTTCTCGACCGAGGCGCCGCGATAACCCTGTTCGTTGATCAGCCGGGTGGCCGAGCGCAGGAAGGCTTCGCGCGCCGCATCGTCGGTGAACGACCAGGCGAGGTCGGGCAGGCGCCGGTCGGACCAGGCCGAGCCGGGCGCGGCCAGGCCGCCGATCAGCATGTCGGCGATGCGGTCGGCGACGCGTGGATAGAACTCGGGGTCGTAGCGGTCGATGAATACCCGGGTCCAGTTCAAGGCCGACAGGACCAGATGGGCCCGGGCATTGACGTCGACCCGCGGCGGGGGATGGGCGTCGTCCTCGACCAGTAGCGCGCGGATCTTGCGGAACATTGCGGTATAGGCGCCGAACACGGTCTCGACATGCGGGCTGGTCAGGGCGCGCACGTCGCTGAAATTCATCTGCGGCGGGCTGCTCCCCTGGGCGATCGCTGCGGCGCGTTCGTAGAACAGCCGGAACAGCCGGCGCACCCGCGCCTCCGGCGTCGCCTCGGCCGCCGCGAGATCGGCCAGGTCCTGGAGGCTCCCGATCGAGCGCAGCAGGCCCGCGGTCGCCAGTTCTTCTTTCTTACGATAATAGTAAGTGACCGAGTTGGTCATCAACCCGACGCTGTCGGCGACGGCCGCGAGCGTCGTACCCTTCAGTCCCTTCTGGTTGAACAGGACCGCCGCGGCATCGAGGATCGCATCGCGCTTCTGGGTGTAGCGCCGCGTCTGCGGCGTGAGGGGCGTGGACAGCTCGTTCATCTCTGGGCGGCATGAATAACATGATCCGCCCCGGCCTGGCGAGGATCAGCGGCCCCGCCAGGTCGGCACCCGTTTCTCGGCGAAGGCGCGGGCGCCTTCCAGCTGATCCTCGCTGCCGTAGAGGGCCGCGACGGTGGGGAAGCCGCGGGCCGTGACGCGGGCGAGGACGGCAGCGAACGGCTGGCCCTCGCCCTCGCGCATCACTTCCTTGATCGCGGCATAGACCAGCGGCGGCCCGGCGGCGAGCCGGGCGGCCAGCGCCCGGGCCCGCGGCAGCAGCGCGTCATCGGCCACAACCTCGTTGACCAGGCCCCAATGCCGGGCCTCGGCCGCTTCCATCCATCGCCCGGTCAGCAGCAGGTCCATGGCGACGTGATGGGGGATGCGGCGGGGCAGGCGAATGGTCGCGGCATCGGCCAGCGTGCCGGCGGTGATCTCGGGCAGGGCGAAGCGGGCGCTGTCGGCCGCCACGATCAGGTCGGCCGACAGGGCCCACTCGAACCCGCCGCCGACCGCGATGCCGTTGACCGCGGCGATCACCGGCTTGTTAAGCGCGGGCAACTGCTGCAGCCCGCCGAAGCCGCCGACGCCGTAATCGGCATCGGGCGGTTCGCCCGCCGCTGCGGCCTTCAGGTCCCAGCCGGCCGAGAAGAAGCGGCCGGTGCCGGTGATGACGGCGACGCGCAGATCGGGATCGTCGCGGAAGGCGGCGAAGACCCCGCCCATCTGCCGGCTGGTCGCGGCATCGATCGCGTTGGCCTTGGGTCGGTCCAGCACCACTTCCAGGATGGCGCCATCCCGGATCACGCGCAGCGGTTCGTTCATGACGAAATCCTCATGAGGACGTCGGCCGCGACGGCGCCCGTGGGCCGCACCATCAGCGGGTTGACGTCGAGTTCGCACAGAGTGCCGATCCGGGGTGCCGCCCAGGCCTGGATTGCCAGCACGGCGGCCACCGCGGCGTCGAGATCGCCCGGCGTGCGGCCGCGATGGCCCGCGATCAGCCGCCCGGCCTTCAGGGACATGATCGCCGCGCGGATATCGGCGGGCGCCGCCGGCATCGGCAGCAGCCTGACATCGCCGACCAGCTCGACCAGGATGCCGCCCGAACCGATCAGCAATTGCGGCCCGAAGGCGTCCGCATGGCGGATGCCGACGATCAGCTCGGCCACCGCATCCGCGATCATCGCCTCGACCAGCAGCGTATCCCCGTGACGCAGCAGGTCGCGGGCGGCGGCCGCCACCGCGGCGCCGTCGCGCAGGTCGAGCCGCACGGCGCCGGCCTCGGTCTTGTGGGCGAGGTCGACGGCCACGGCCTTGACCACCACCGGATAGCCGATCGCCTCGGCGGCGGTGACCGCGGCCGCCGCCCCGTCGACCAGCCGGCCGTTGGGAATGGCTACGCCGGCCGCGGCGAGCAGCTGCTTGCCCGGCCATTCGGTGACCAGATGGCCGGCACCAGCCGGCGCCGCCGGCCAGTCGGGCAGGGGCATGATCGGCAGGCCGAGATCGGCCGCCGCCTCGATCGCCGCCAACGCATCCTCGATGCCGCTGAGCGCGGCGATGCCGGCGGCGGCCAGCCGCCCGGCCCAGTCTTCGGGCATCGTCTCGGGTAGGGTGGCGATGACGGCGGCGCGGCCGCCGGTCGCCTGCGCCGCCGCGATCAAGGCCTCGGCCGAGGCGGCGAAGCCCGCATCGTCGCAGCGATCGGCGCGGGGGAAGTCGAGGATCAGGCAGGCCAGGTCGTACCGCGCCCGCATCACTGCGGTGAAGGTGGCGGTCAGCGCCGCGGCATTGCCCCAATGGAAGGTGTGGTAGTCGAACGGGTTGGAGACGGTGACGAGGTCGGGCAGGGTGGCTGCCACCGCCGCTTTCACGCCTGGATCGAGCGGGCGGAAGCTGACGCGGCGCTCGGCCGCCGCATCGGCGATCAGCGCCGCCTCGCCGCCCGAACAGCTCAGCGAGACGATGTCGCGCCCACCGAGCGGTCCGCCGATTTGCAGGAGGCGCAGGGTTTCGAGCAGCGCGGTGATCGTGCCGACGCGGGCGACGCCCACGCGCCGCAGGAAGGCATCGACCGCGGCATCGTCGCCGGCGAGCGACGCGGTATGGCTGACGGTCAAAGCGGCCCCGGCCGCCGTGCGCCCGGTCTTCAGCGCTACGATCGGGATGCCGCGGGCCCGTGCCCGCCCGGCGGCGCGGGCGAAGGCCCTGGGATCGTCGATGCCCTCGATATGCAGGCCGATCGCGGTGACGCGGGCATCGTCCAGCATCGCCTCGATGACCGGGCCGAGGCCGATCTGCGCCTGGTTGCCCAGGGTGATCAGATAGCCGATCGGCAGGGCGCGGCGCTGCATCGTCAGGTTCAGGCCGATATTGCCGGACTGGGTCAGGATGGCGACGCCGCGCGCGACCCGCGCCCCGCCATGCTGGTCGGGCCACAACGCGGCGCCGTCGAAATAATTGATGAAGCCGTGGCAGTTCGGCCCGAGGAAGGGCAGGGTGCCGGCGGCTTCGACCAGCCGGCGCTGCAGCCCGTCGTCGCCGGTCTCGGAGAACCCGGCCGCAAAGCAGACGGCGCCGCCGGCATCGCGCAAGCCCGGCAGCAGGCTTTCGGTGGCATGGCGGTTGACGCCGAGGAAGACGGCATCGGGTGCCGCCGGCAGGTCGGCCAGGGTGCGATAGACGGCCAAGCCTTCGACCCGGTCGCGATCGGGATGCACCGGCCAGATTGCGCCGGCGAAGCCGAGGCGGCGGCATTGCCGCACCACCTCGGCGGCGGCGCGGCCGCCGACCGCGGCGATCGAGCGGGGGCGCAGCAGACGGGCGAGCATCACGCCCCCAGCGGGCGCAGGAGGTCGCGCGCGATGATGTGGCGCTGCACCTCGCTGGTCCCGTCCCAGATCCGCTCGACCCGGGCATCGCGCCAGAAGCGCTCGACCGCCAAATCGTCCATCAGCCCCATGCCGCCATGGATCTGCAAGGTTTCGTCGGTGACGCGGGCCAGCATCTCGGAGGCGTAGAGCTTGGCCTGCGAAATCTGCCGGTCGGCGCTCAAGGCCTGGTCGAGCCGCCAGGCGGCGGCGAGCGTCAGCCAGTCGGCGGCATCGATCTCGGTGATCATGTCGGCCAGCTTGAACGATACCCCCTGGAATCGGCCGATCGGCTGGCCGAACTGATGGCGCTGCGCGGCATGCGACAGCGCGAGGTCGAAGGCGCGCCGGGCGCGGCCGACACACATCGCCGCCACGGTCAACCGCGTGGCATGCAGCCAGGTATTGGCGATGGCGAACCCCTGGCCTTCCTCGCCCAGCATCTGGCCTGATGGCAGCCGGCAATCGTCGAAATCGAGGATGCAGTTGTGATAGCCGCGATGGGAGACCGAGCGGTAGCCGCGCCGGATGGTGAAACCGGGTGTGCCGCGATCGACCAGGAAGCAGGAGATGCGCTTGCGCCCGCCGGTATCTTCGCCGGTCGCCACGAACACGATGACGAAATCGGCGATGTCGGCATGGCTGATGAAATGCTTGGTGCCGTTGATCACCCAGTCGCCGCCGTCGCGCCGGGCATGGCATTTCATGCCGCGCACGTCCGAGCCTGCGTCCGGCTCGGTCATCGCCAGCGCATCGATCTTGTCGCCGCGCACCGATGGGATGAGGTAGCGTTCGCGCTGCTCGGCATTGCAGGCGCAGAGGATGTTGGAGGGGCGCCCCCACCACACCGACAGGGCCATCGACGGCCGACCGAGCTCGCGCTCCAGCAAGGTCATCGTGACGTGATCGAGCCCGCCGCCGCCGAAGGCCTGGGGGATGTTCGGGGCATAGAATCCCAGCTCGATGATCTTGCGCTGAACGTCGTGGCCGATCTCCGCCGGCACCTGGCCGGTGCGTTCGATCTCGGCCTCGAGCGGATAGAGCTCGCTTTCGACGAACCCCCGCACGGTATCGACGACCATCTGCTGTTCGTGGGTCAGACCGAAATCCATTCGCCGCCTCCCTGATTCATGGCGGCGATGCTATTGCCGGGCGAGGCAGCCAGGCGATACGATTTCGGAATGAAGGAATACCAGAACGGCACGATCAGCCGGGTCGGCATCCTGGTGTTGCCGCTGTTCTCCAACCTGACGCTGGCCGCGGTGATGGAGCCGCTGCGCGCCGCCAACCGCATGGCGGGGCGGCCGCTGTTCGCCTGGACCATCCTGACCGAGGGTGGCCAGTCGATCGTCAGCTCGAGCGGCTTGCGTATCACGCCCGATGCCGCCATCGGCGGCACGCGCGATTTCGACATGCTGTTCGTGGTGGCGAGCTACGAGGCGGAGGCTTCGCCGAAAGTGCGCCGCTTCCTGCGCTCAGGCACGGGCCTGCTGATCGGCGGCATGGAATCGGCCGCCTATGTCCTGGCGCGGGCCGGCGTGCTCGACGGCTATCGCGCCACCACCCATTGGGAAGACCTCGGCGATTTCGCCGAACGCTTTCCCGCGGTGACAGTGGTGCCCGACCGCTTCGTCATCGACCGCCGCCGCATCACCTCGGGCGGCGCGCTGCCGACGCTCGACCTGATGCTCGACCTGCTGCGGCGCGATCACGGGCTCGGCCTGGCGCTGGCCGTATCGTCGACCTTCATCTACGAGCAGGAACATGCCGGCCATGATCCCCAGCACATGGTGGCGGCCGGCCGGCTCGACTGGCAGGACCCGGTGCTGGTCCAGGCGATCCGCCTGATGGAAGCCAATGTCGAGACGCCGTTGGCCGTAGCTCGCATCGCCGCCCTGGCCGGCGTCGGCGCCCGCGAGCTGCTGCGCCGCTTCACCGATCGCCTCGGCACCAGCCCGAAGGCCTATTACGCCGGCCTGCGCCTGATGCTCGGCCGCCGCCTGCTGGAACACACCGACCGCCCGATGGCCGACATCGCCGCCGCCTGCGGCTTCGCCTCCGGCTCGGCCTTCGCCCGCGCGTTCAGGGAGCGGTATGGGATCAATCCCTCGGCGTTCCGCCGTGGCGGCTAGGTTGTCGCGTTAGGATTGCTCGGGGAGAGCCGCCACGATGTCGGTGTGTATGAAGTCGGCGCCTTTGAACAGCAACGGTAGGCCAAGTTCTTTTGCCAAAGCATAGGCAAAGCAATCGCCATAATTGAGCTGCGCCGGGTGTCCGCTGCCCTTGCCAAAATCGCGATAGGCTTCCCGGGCGATCCTGGCTTGGGCCTCAGTGACTGGCTCTATCCCAATGCCTGCTTCCCTGATGAGGTCGTCGAATCGACGGCTGATCACGGGGTCCCGGTTTCCATCGACAACCACTGCGGCTTCAAGGAAGTTGGCTGCCGACATGCGAGGGTGTTCGGCCTTTTCGATCGCACCAGCACACGATGGCGCGTCTGGCTCGTCGCGTAGAATAGCGATAATTGCCGAGGTATCGACAATCATCGTGGGAGCCCATCCTCACCGTAGAGGAGGTCGCCATGCTCAATTGAGCGGTACGGCTCTTTCATGCGAGACGCGCAGTCCTTGCCGATCGCCATCAGACGCTCAGACAGCCCGGCGCGTTGGTTGTGTCGAACACGATCTAGGCGTTCGCGAACCGCTTCAGTCACCGCGGTAGCCATGCTCTCACCGGTCAATGTGGCAAGCTCCTGGGCCAGCTTGTGAATGGCGGCATTCTTGATATTGAGGCTGCTCATTTTCTAGCTGTCTACCTTTATCTTGGTTCCTTTCTACCATATGGTGATGCGGGTTGCCAGATCAAGGCTAGGAGTGAAGCCGTTCCTGGCTCCCCCACCGATCACCGCCCGGGAGGAAGGGTGATCGGTTTTCCGGCGCCGGCCGGGCGTTCCAGGCCGGCCTGAGCGGTAGCGAGCCGCCGCACCGCGGTCAACACGCCGGGCAAGGCCGGGCAGCTGCCGCCGGCCTGGGTATCGACATGCACCAGCATCGTCTCGGCGGTGGCGAGGAGGGTGTCGTCGTCGACCCGGTGCAAGCTGTGGAACAGGTGCAGGCGCTTGTCGTCGGCGCCCAGCACTTGGCTTGCCACCTGCACCGCTACGCCTTCACGGACCTCGCGGGCGTAAGCGATCGAGGTCTGCGCGGTGTAGTAGCTGTGGCCGTTGGCGACATAGGCGGCATCGGCGCCGACATGGCGCAGCACCGCGTCGGTCGCATCCCCGAACACCTGCAGGTAGCGATGCTCGGTCATGTGGCCGTTATAGTCGATCCAGTCGGGCAGCACCGTCGCCCGATGCAGGCGCAGCGGGCGGGCCTCGTCGATCGCGGGCAGCGATGCTTCATAGGCCTTGAGCGTCGCGCCGGCGGCATAGTCCTGGGTGCGCAGGGCGCCAAGCAGGGCGACCAGGCAATCGTCGCGGCGGCGTTCCAGGTCGCGGATCGATATGCCGGCAGCCTGGTCGTCGGACTGATTCGATACCGCGTCGATCAGCGCGTCGGTCAGTTCGGGCGCTTCGAGCCTGGTCCAGGGCAGCTTCAGCGCCGGGCCGAACTGGGCCAGGAAATGGCGCATGCCGGCCTCGCCGCCGGCCAGGCGATAGGTCAGGAACGTACCCATGAAGGCCCAGCGCAGGCCGGCGCCGTAGCGGATCGCATCGTCGATCTCGGCGGTCGTCGCGACGCCGTCGTTGACCAGCCACAGCGCCTCGCGCCACAAGGCTTCGAGCAGACGGTCGGCGACGAAGCCGTCGATCTCCTTGTTGATCATCAGAGGCTGCATGCCGATCGCGCGGTAGAAATCGGCGGCGCGGGCCCGCGTCTCGACCGAGGTCGACGCCCCGCCGCAGATCTCGACCAGCGGCAGCAGGTAGACCGGGTTGAACGGATGGCCGACGACGAAGCGCTCAGGCCGCGCCATCCCGGCCTGCAGCCGGGTCGGCAGCAGGCCTGAGGTCGACGAGGCGACGATCACCTCGGGCCGCGTACCCTGGTCGATCTCGGCCAGGATGCGGCGCTTCAGATCCTCGCGCTCGGGCAGGCTTTCCTGCACGAAGTCGGCGCCGTCGACCGCGGCCGCGACCGAGGAGGCCAAGGTCACGCGCCCCTCCGGCCCCAGCCGGCCGGGCAGCAGCCTGCCCCAGGCATGCCGGGCATTGGCCAGCACGGTCTCAAGCTTGCGGCCGATCTCGGGGTCGGGGTCGTAGACCGCGACGTCGATGCCGTTCAGCAGGAAGCGCGCGGCCCAGCCGGCGCCGATCACCCCGCCGCCGACCAGCGCGGCCCGCCTGATCGCGCCCATGCTCAACCCCGCTTCCTGAGCTTGAGGCGCTCGCGCACCTCGGCCGGACCGAGGATGCGGGCGTTCATGGCGCTGAGGATCGTCGCCGCGCGCTCGACCAGTTCGCCGTTGGTGGCGAACTTGCCGCGATCGAGCCAGATATTGTCCTCGAGACCCACCCGGGCATTGCCGCCGGCCAGGGCCGCCATGGCGACATAGGGCAGCTGGTTGCGGCCGATCGAGAAGGCCGAGAACACCGCGCCGGGCGGCAGGTTCTGGACCATCGCCATCAGGGTCAGCGGGTCGTCGGGCGCGCCATAGGGGATGCCCATGCACAGCTGGATCATCACGGGATCGTCGAGCAGGCCTTCCTTGATCATCTGCTTGACGAAGACGAGATGGCCGGTGTCGAACACCTCGAGTTCGGGCCGCACGCCCAGTTCCTGCACGCGCCGGGCCATGGTGCGCAGCATCGACGGCGTATTGGTCATCACGTAGTCGCCGGCGGCGAAGTTCATCGTGCCGCAATCGAGCGTGCAGATTTCCGGCAGCAGTTCCTCGACATGTTTCAGCCGCTCCAGCGGCCCGACCATGTCGGTACCGGCGGGATCGAGCGGCAGCGGATTTTCGCCCTGGCCGAAAACGATGTCGCCGCCCATGCCGGCGGTGAGGTTGAGGATCACGTCGGTATCGGCCTCGCGCACGCGCTCGACCACTTCGCGGTAGAGCTTGGGGTCGCGCGCGGCCCGGCCGGTCTCGGGGTCGCGGACGTGGATATGGGCGATGGCGGCGCCGGCGCGCGCCGCCTCGATCGCGGCGGCGGCGATTTCCTTCGGCGTCACCGGGATGGCCGGATGCTTGCCCACCGTGTCGCCCGCCCCGGTTACGGCGCAGGTGATGAAAACGTCCTGATTCATGGCGGCCCCTATGCTGCTGGTCGACCGCGATGATAGGGCCGGGAGCCGGAGAGGCCCTTGACCTCAGGCGACAATGATGTTGCGTTTGGCGACACGGGCCGACGGGATCGGGATTTTTGCCGGATGTCGCTTCCTGCCTGGAACCATGTCGCTCTCTGTCGTATCGCGACGGGGATCCGCCCTTAGCATCTGAGCCCGACATAACAAAAACAGCGAGGCAGCGATGGACAACGGGTTTCAACGCAACGTGTTCTCGTCCAAGGGCGACGGCGGGGGGCTGGACCGGCGGGAGTTTCTGACCGGTACCGCCCTGCTCGGCGCGCTGGGCATGGTGGCGCCACATCTGCTGGGCGCCGGGCCGGCGATGGCGCAAGGCTCCCCCAAGGCCGGCGGCACCCTGAAGCTCGGCATGGCCGGCGGCGCCACGTCCGACAGCCTCGATCCCGCGACCTATACCGACATGGTGCCCGTCACCATCGGCTACCAGCTGATGAACGGCCTGGTCGAGATCGACGACCAGAACCAGCCGACGCCCGAGCTGTTCACCAAGTGGGAGGCCAAGCCCGGCGCCGCCGAGTGGATCTTCGACGTGCGCAAGGGCGTGACGTTCTCGAACGGCAAGACGCTCGACGCCGACGACGTCATCTATTCGATCAACCTGCATCGCGGCGATACCAAGTCGCCGGCCAAGCCGATCCTGGCCGATATCGCCGATATCAAGAACATCGGCAACAACCAGGTCCAGATCTCGCTGGCGAGCGGCAATGCCGATCTGCCCTATCTGCTGGCCGACTACCACGTGATGGTGGTGCCCAACGGCTTCAAGGATTGGGCCAAGCCGATCGGCACCGGCGGCTATGTGCTGGAAAGCTTCGAACCGGGCGTGCGGGCCATCACCAGGAAGAACCCGAACTACTGGAAGACCGGCCGGGCCCATGTCGATGCGGTCGAGACGCTCTACATCAAGGACACCACCGCCCGCACCAACGCGCTGCTGGCCGACCAGGTCCATGTCATCAACCGGTTGGACGGCCGCACCGTCGACCTGCTGAAGCGCTCGCCCAAGATGCAGATCGTGCGCTCGTCGGCCGGGCAGCACGGCGTGCTGGCGATGAATTGCACGATGGCGCCGTTCACCGACGTCAACGTGCGCCGGGCGATGAAGCACGCCATCGACCGCGAGAAGATCGTGGCCACCGTGCTGAACGGTTACGGCCAGGTCGGCAACGACCAGCCGATTCCCAAGACCAATCCGTTCTATGCGGCCGACGTGCCCCAGCACAAATACGATCCGGACAAGGCGAAGTTCTTCCTGAAGCAGGCGGGCCTGAGCGACCTGAAGGTGCCGATCGCCGTCTCCGACACAGCCTTCAGTGGCGCCACCGATACCGCGGTGCTGTACCAGACCGTCTCGGGCCGCTGCGGCATCACGCTCGAGGTCAAGCGCGAGCCGGCCGACGGCTACTGGGACAATGTCTGGCTCAAGGCGCCGTTCTGCGCCTCCTACTGGCTGGGCCGCCCCACCGCCGACCAGATGCTGACCATCGCCTACAAGTCGGACGCCAAGTGGAACGAGACCTTCTGGAAGAACGAGACGTTCGACAAGATGCTGGCCTCGGCCCGCTCCGAGCTCGATACCGCCAAGCGTAAGCAGACCTATGCCGAGCTGCAGCGGCTCTTGAGCGACGAGGGTGGGGCGATCATCCCGGTGTTCATCGACTTCCTCGAGGCCGGCTCCAACAAGGTCAAGGGCATGGGGCCGCATCCCGGCTTCGACTTCATGGGCTATCGCCTGCCCGAACGGGTCTGGCTGGAAGGCTGATGCTGCGGCTGATCGCCGAGCGCACGGCGCTGGGGCTGGCAACGCTCCTCGCCGTGTCGGCCCTGCTGTTCGTCGGTACCGAGCTGTTGCCGGGCGATGTCGCCTCGGCACTGCTCGGCCAGCAGGCCACGCCCGAAACCCTGGCGGTGCTGCGCGCCAATCTCGGCCTCGACCAGCCGGCCTGGGCCCGGTTCCTCGGCTGGCTCGCCCATGCGCTGCAGGGCGATCTCGGCCGGTCGCTGGCCACCGGCCGGCCGATTGCGCCGGACGTGCTGCCCCGCCTCGGCAATACCCTGTTCCTGGCGGCCTATGCCGCGCTGATCGCGGTGCCGGGCGCAATCGCGCTCGGCATCGCCGCGGCGATCCGCCAGGGCGGGCTGCTCGACCGGGCGGCGACGCAGATCAGCCTCCTGGCGATCTCGGTGCCGGAATTCTTCGTCGGCTACATCCTCGTCATCTTCTTCGCCATCCAGCTCGGCTGGCTGCCGACGCTCGCCATGGTCCATGCCAAGATGCCGCTGAGCGAACGGATCTATGTCACCACCCTGCCGGCCCTGTCGCTGGTGCTGGTGGTGATGGCCCACATGCTGCGCATGACCCGCGCCTCGATCCTGGCGGTGATGTCGAGCCCCTATGTCGAGATGGCGTTCCTCAAGGGCCTGCCGCGCCGCACCGTCATGCTGCGCCATGCGCTGCCCAACGCGGCGGCGCCGATCATCGCGGTCGTCGCGCTGAATCTCGCCTATCTGATCGTCGGCGTCGTCGTCATCGAGGTGGTGTTCGTCTATCCCGGCATCGGCCAGTTCATGGTCGACGCGGTGGCCAAGCGCGACCTGCCGGTGGTGCAGGCCTGCGGCCTGATCTTCGCCGGCACCTACGTCACCCTGAACCTGCTGGCCGATATCCTGGCCGTCCTGATCAATCCCCGGCTGCGGCACCGCCGATGACCGTCATGACCCTCATCCCCGCCCGCCTGCCGATGGGTGCCTGGATCGGCATCGCCATCATCGCGCTGGCGCTGGCCGCCGTCCTGTTCGCGCCGTGGCTGGCCCCGTTCGACGAAGCCGAACTGGTCGGCGCGGTCTGGGAAAGCCCAAGCTGGGCCCATCCGTTCGGCACCGACCATCTGGGCCGCGACATGCTGTCCCGCCTCATCTTTGGCGGACGCACGACGATCTCGATCGCGCTGGTGGCGACCTGCCTCGCCTTCCTGCTCGGCGTCGTCGGCGGCTTTTCGGCCGCCATCCTCGGCCGGGCGGCGGACGCCGTGCTGTCGCGGCTGGTCGACGTGCTGATGGGTGTGCCGGTGCTGATCTTCGCGCTGATGGTGCTGTCCGTCCTCGGCACCTCGATCCCCGTGCTGATCGGCACCACCGCTGTGCTGGAGGCGACACGGGTCTTCCGCCTGGCGCGTGCCGTCGCCATGGGCATCACCGCCCTCGATTACGTCGAGATCGCCAAATTGCGCGGGGAATCGCTGCTCTGGATCATCGGCCGCGAGGTGCTGCCCAACGCCTTGAGCCCGCTGATCGCCGAATTCGGCCTGCGCTTCTGCTTCATCTTCCTGTTCATCGCCTCGCTGAGCTTCCTGGGCCTCGGCATCCAGCCGCCTTATGCCGACTGGGGCAGCATGGTCCGCGAGAATGCCCAGGCCATCAATTTCGGCGGCTATGCCCCGCTGTTCCCGGCGGGTGCCATCGCCGCACTGACCATCGGCGTCAACCTGGTGGTCGACTGGGTCCTGGCGCTGCAGGCCGGGCCCAATGCCGGCGGGACGGAGTATTGAGATGAGCGGCGATATCCTGACGATCGACGGCCTCAGGGTCGAGACGGCGGCCGGCCACCCGCTGGTCGACGGCATCGATCTCACCCTGCGGCGGGGGGAAGTCCTCGGGCTGATCGGCGAATCGGGGGCCGGCAAGACCACGATCGGCCTGGCCGCGCTGGCCTATGCCCGCGGCGCCTGCCGCATTACCGGCGGCCGCCTGTCGCTCGACGGCATCGACCTGCGCGCGCTGGACGGCGCCGGCCGTGCCGGCTTGCGCGGCGCCCGCGTCGCCTATGTCGCGCAGAGCGCGGCGGCGGCCTTCAATCCGGCCCTGCGGCTGATCGACCAGGTCTGCGAAGCGCCGCTGCGCCACGGCCTGCTGACCCGGGCGGAAGCACGCGCCCGCGCCATCGAGCTGTTCCGCAGCCTCGACCTGCCGGAGCCTGAGCGGTTCGGCGAGCGGTATCCGCACCAGGCCTCGGGCGGCCAGCTGCAGCGGGCGATGGCGGCGATGGCGATGATCTGCCACCCCGACATCCTGGTGCTGGACGAGCCGACCACGGCGCTCGACGTCACCACCCAGATCGAGGTGCTGGCGGCGCTGAAGCGGCTGATCCATCAATACGGCACCGCCGCGCTCTACATCACCCACGACCTCGCCGTCGTCGCCCAGATCGCCGACCGCATCATGGTGCTGCGCCACGGCCGCATGGTCGATACCGGCACCGCCACCCAGATCCTGCATGCGCCGCGCACCGACTATGCCCGCGCGCTGGTGGCCGAACGGCGGGCGGCGACCACGGGCACCGAAGCGGCAAGCGGCCGGCGTGGCGAGACCGTCCTGGGGCTGGAGCAGGTGCGGGTGGTCTTCGGCCAGCATGCCGCGGTCGACGATGTCAGCTTCTCGGTGGCCAAGGGCGAGACCGTCGCGGTGATCGGGGAATCCGGCTCGGGCAAGACCACGCTGGCGCTGGCCATCGTCGGGCTGGTCGCTCGCCGCGCGGGCGAGGTGCGGTTCGGCGGCGCCAGGCTCGCCCCCCACTACAAGCGCCGCGGGGCGGAGGAGCGGCGGCGCATCCAGCTGATCTACCAGATGCCGGACGTGGCCCTGAACCCGCGCCAGTCCATCGGCGAGATCGTCGGCCGGCCGGTGGCCTTCTATTTCGGCAAGCGGGGGCAAGTTCTGCGCGACCGCGTGAGCGAGCTCCTGACCCTGGTCGGCCTCGATCCCGCCATGGCCGCGCGCCGGCCTGGCGAACTGTCGGGCGGGCAGAAGCAGCGCGTCTGCATCGCCCGGGCGCTGGCGGCCGAGCCCGAACTGGTCATCTGCGACGAAATCACCTCGGCGCTCGACCCGCTGGTCGCCGAGGATATCCTGAAGCTCCTGCGCCGCCTGCAGGAACAGCTCGGCCTCTCCTACCTGTTCATCACCCATGACCTCGGCACCGTGCGGCGGGTCGCCCATCGCGTCGCGGTGATGCTGAAAGGCCGGCTGGTGGCCGAGGGGGGGACGGCCGCGGTGTTTGAAGATCCGGACCATCCCTACGTCCGCCGCCTGCTGGCCTCGGTGCCGGAAATGCGGACCGACTGGCTCGACGACGTGCTGCGCGACCGGGTTGCCTGCGCATGAAGGCACGCGCTACGCTGGCCGCCCCGCCAGCGAGAAGCCCTGCCATGTACCGGCCGCATGCCGCCGCCAGCCCCGAACCGGTCGGTTTCCTGCTGATCCCGCGGTTCTCGATGATGGCCTATGTCTCGGCGGTCGAGCCGCTGCGCGTCGCCAACCGCCTGTCGGGCCGCGCGCTGTTCTCCTGGCATGCCTTCTCGCCCGACGGCGGACCGGTCGAGGCATCGAACGGCATGCGGCTGATCGTCGACGGGCCGATCGAGGCGGCGAAGGAATTGCCCAGCCTGATCGTCTGCGCCGGCTTCGATCCGCAGAAGCATAAGACGCGGCGCCTGCTGTCGGGCCTGCGCCAGCTCTCGCGCCTCGGCGTCACGCTGGGCGCGCTCGATACCGGCGCCCATATCCTGGCCAAGGCGCGACTGATCGACGATATCCCGGTGACCATGCATTGGGAGGCCGTGCCGGCCTTCCAGGAGGAATTTCCGCATATCACCGTGTCGGACGAATTGTTCGAGGTGCAGGACCGCTTCTTCACCTGCGCCGGCGGCACCGCCGCGCTCGACCTGATGCTCGACATGATCGGGCGCAAGCACGGCATGCCGCTTGCCATCGCCGTGTCGGAACAGTTCATCCACGACCGCATCCGCGACCGCCACGACCATCAGCGGCTGGAACTGTCCTCGCGCCTGAAGGTCACCAATTCACGGGTGCTCAAGATCGTCAACGCGATGGAGCGCCACCTGGAACAGCCGCTCGACAATGGCGCGCTGGCCGATCTCGCCGGCGTCTCGACCCGGCAGATGGAGCGGCTGTTCAAGAGCCTCTTGGGCGCCTCGCCATCGGAATACTATCGCACCCTGCGCCTGTCGCGGGCCCGCGCGCTGCTGCGCCAGACCGACATGAGCGTGCTGGACGTAGCGGTTGCCACCGGCTTCTCGTCGGCATCCTGCCTGTCGCGGCGCTATCGCGCCCATTTCGCCATGGCGCCGCGCGACGATCGGCGCGAGCAGCCCGGCCCCGGTCAGGGCGCCGAGGTCGCGACCCGGCGCAATTCGGCATAGGCCATGAACAGGTGGTAGAGCGACGAGGCCGGGATCTTGTCGCCGAGGGCGCGGCCGTCGGAATCGTAATGGTCGATCCAGGTCCCGGCCGGTGCCGGTTCCAGGAAGCGGGCGCAGAGCATGTCGGTCAGGCCGGCGGCGGCCCGGTCGTTGCCGAACGCCAGATGGGCCTTGATCGCTTCGGTCTGGGGCCACAGCCGGGTCGCCCGGGATTGCGGCGCGCCGTCCTCGTCGACGGTATCGATCACCGGCAGCCCGCCATGGCGGGCGGCGAAGTCGTAGAGGCGGCGTGCCTCCATGCCGACATCGCTGCCGAGCAACCGGTCGGCCTGGACCAGCAGCCAGGCCCACTCGAACTGATGGCCCGGTTCGATCGCCGCCGGGCGGCGGCGCTGCCAGTCGTCGGCGAAGAATTCGGCAAGCGTGCCCGAGGCCGGGTCGAACAGCCTTGCCTTGAACAGGTCGACCAGTTCCCGCGCCAGATCGCGGAAGGCGGCCTCCCCTGAGGCTTCGAACAAGGCGAGCGAGGCTTCCAGCAGATGCATATGCGGATTCTGCTGGCGCGGCCCGGCCTCGCGCGGCAGCACGTTCTCGAAGCCGGCCCGGCCGGAAATGCGCAGGGTATCGAGCCAGGCCAGGGTCTGCCGTGCCAGTTCCACCGGCTCGGCCTCGCCGGTGGCCCGGTGGCGCCAGGCCAGCGCGAACAGCACGAAGGCGATGTCGTAGAGATCGGCGGCCGCGTCGAGTACGCCGCCCTCGCGCCCGATGCGGCGCGCCCAGCCGCCTTCCGGCGTGCGGCCATGGCGCAGCAGGAAACGATAGGCATCGTCGGCGGCCCGGCGCCCGGCCGTCCAGCCCAGCACCTCGGCGTGCGAGAACACGTAGATCTGGCGGGCCTGCACCCGCACGCGGCGGAACGGCACGTCGGCCGGCCGGGCGTCTGATGTCAGATGCTCGGTGAACGGGCGGCCGGGGCCGTCATGGCCGGTCCCCGACCAGAACGGCAGGGCCTGGTCTTGCATCCAGTTGTCGAACCGGGCGAAGGCGCGGGCGAGATCGGTGCTCATCGTAGCCGGTGATTCGCATGTCTGCCGCCGGCCGTCCAGCGGCTTTGAGCCAATCGCGCTGGCAGCGCCGGTCGCGTGGCTGGCAACGAAAAAAGTAAAAATCCGGACCTGGGCAATTCATGGTAAGTTATAATTCGCCCTAGGACAGTTGTTTTGTATGAAAGGGTAGCGAGCATGAAACTTATCGGTAGGAAAATCATAAGAACGGCTGAACATGATTATTCTGTTTCTGCCTATGCGCGTGCGGAAAACACTGGTTTTTTTGCGTTTTACCTCCGTAAGCCATCGTTGGCGGCCGTCGATGCCGGTGTGGTCGAGACCCGCTCCGATCAGGTCGAGGGGACGATCGTCGCCCCGACCGTGGCGGCCCTGGCCAGCAAGTGCCGTGCGCTGGTCGAAGCGGCCTCCGGCAGAATCATCACCGAGCAGGATTCGCCCGAGCGGGCGTGATCACGGCCGATCCCGCGGCTATGAAGTCGATGAAGGCCCGGAGGGCCGGGGACATCTGCAGGCCTCCCGGATAATACAGATAGAACCCGGGAAATCGCGGCGACCAGTCCCGCGGCGGGTCTAGCGCGGCGGGCCGATCACGGGCGTGCCCTTCAGTTCCTTCAGGATGAAGCTGGTCTTGATCTCGCGCACGCCCGGCAGCCGCCGCAGTTTCATCAACACGCCGTCGGCATAGCTGTCGAGGCCTTCGGCGACGATCTGCACGATGAAATCGGGGGTGCCCGAGACGGCATGGCAGGCCATGATCTCGGGCATCCGCTCGATCGCCGCCTCGAAGGCCACCGCATCCTCGTCCTGATGCGATGCCACCGTGATCAGCACGAAAGCCGTGACGGCATAGCCGAAGGCTTGCGGGTTTACCCGGGCGTGATAGCCGGTGATGGTGCCGTCTTCCTCCAGCGCCTTGATGCGCCGCCAGCAGGCCGACGACGACAGCCCGGCGCGCTCGGCCAGTTCGGCGGTGGTCAGCCGGGCATCCTGCTGCAAGGCGGTGAGAAGCTTGACGTCGCTGGCGCTCAAGGTTGGCATGATTTTTCGAGTTCTGATTATTTCGTGAAAATTATTTCCGCATATTTGGGCTTTCGGCTGCAAACCGGCAAGAAATTTCGCGCGCGATCGGCAAGACTTCGGCCAGCAGAGGAGGCACCCATGTCAGGCACCTGGCGCGACTGGCCGATGGCCGAACGCGAGCGCGAATATTCGCCGAGCAGCCGCATCGCCGATATCGGCCCGTTGATCGCCGCCTACGGCGACCGCAGCCGGGCGGCCGAGGGCCGAGCCCGCGTGATCAAGGATCTGCGATGGGGCGAGGGCACCGACGAAACCCTCGATTTCTTCCCCGCCGCGCGCGCCGATGCGCCGCTCCTGGTCTTCATCCATGGCGGCTACTGGCAGGAACTGACCAAGGAGGAATCGCTGTTCGCCGGCGCCGACTGCGTCGCCAATGGCGTTGCCTTCGCCGCGATCAACTACAGCCTGGCCCCGGCGGTGCGCCTGGACCAGATCGTCGACCAATGCCGCCGCGCGTTGGCCTGGCTGCGGGCCGAGGCCGCCCATCTCGGTTTCGATCCGCGGCGCATCCATGTCGCCGGGAGCTCGGCCGGCGGGCATCTCGCCGCGATGATGCTGACGCCGCGCCCGGCGGCCATCGCCGGCCTGGTGCTGCTGTCGGGCGTGTTCGACCTCGAGCCCCTGGCCGGCACCTATATCGACGAACCGCTGCGGCTGGATGCGCGGGACATCGCGACGCTGAGCCCCCGGCGCCTCGATCCCGGCGCAGCCCTGCCGGTGCTGATCGCCTGGGGCGAGAACGAGACTGGCGAATTCAAGCGGCAGAGCCGCGACTACGCCGCGCATCTGCGCCGGTCGCGCTTCGCGGTGACCGAGGATGAAATTCCGGTGGTCAATCATTTCGACATCGTCTTCGACCTCGGCGATCCGGCGACGCGACTGGGCCGGGCGGTGATGGATCAGATCGAAGGGGCGCGGCCGTGAACCGGGTGACCGACATTCCGCGCCTGATCGATCCCGCCGGCGTCGAGGCCAGTCCCCATGCCAGGCCGATGCCGATGGGGTCGGAAGCGCTGCGCGAACAGGCGGTGGTCGAGACCGGCGGCCGGCCGATGACCGAGTTCGCCGGGTACAGCAATCCCTACATCGATTACGAAAGCGTCGACCTGCTGTTGTCGCTGCAGCATCCGCGCAGCCCGGGGCATGACGAGATGTGCTTCATCGTCATGGGCCAGGTGAAGGAACTGCTGTTCAAGTCGCTGCATCACGAGCTGCACAATGCGCGCGCAAGGCTCGATCGCGACGACGTTGCCGGTTCGCTGCCGCTGTTGCACCGGGCGCGCGAGATCGCGGTCTATATCGGCCGGTCGTGGGATGTGCTGTCGACCATCTCGCCGCAGGGCTTCGCCGAATTCCGCGACCATCTCGGCACCGCCTCGGGTCAGCTGTCCTTCATGTACCGCCATGTCGAATTCATCCTGGGCAACAAGAGCGTGCATCTCGCCGCCGCCCATCGCAACCTGCCCCATATCTGGCCGGCGCTGGAAGCCGCGTTGAACGGCCCCAGCCTGTGGGACCGCGCCATCGCGCTGCTGGCCCGCCGCGGGTTCGAGATCGTGGCCCGCGCCCTCGATCGCGACTGGTCGGAGACCTACGAGCCCGAGGCTTCCGTCGCCGCGGCCTGGCTGCGGGTCTATCGCGATCCGGCGCCCGAGAACGATCTCTATCAGCTGGCCGAAAGCCTGATGGCGCTGTCGGATGCGCTGTCGCAATACCGCTACCGCCATTTCAACGCGGTCGAGCGCATCATCGGGCTGAAGCCCGGCACCGGCGGTTCGGCCGGCGTCGGCTGGCTGCGCGCGGTGGTCTCGCATCGCTTCTTTCCCGAACTGTGGACCTTGAGGACCGAGCTGTGATCACCTCCGCCGACATGCCGGCCCTGGCGCGCGACCGCGTCAGGCTGCCGGTCGATACCATCTATCTCTGCGGCAATTCGCTGGGCCCGCTGGCCACGGCCGTGCCCGCGGCGATGCGCCAGGCCGTCGAGGCCGACTGGCAGGACAAGATCGTGCGCGCCTGGAACGAGGCCGGCTGGCATGCCGCGCCGGCCCGGGTCGGCGACCGCCTGGCCCGGCTGATCGGTGCCGCGGCGGGCGAAGCGATCGTGGCCGATTCGACCTCGGTCAACCTGTTCAAGCTGCTGACGGCGGCCTTGCGCCTGCGCCCGGGCCGGAAGGTCATCGTCGTCGAGGAAAGCGATTTCCCGACCGACGTCTACATTGCCGACGGCGTCGCGCGGGCGATGGGCGCGGCGGTTCGCCGGATCGCGCCGGACGGTCTGGATGGCGCCCTGGACGACGATGTGGCGGTCGTCGCGCTGAGCCAGGTCAACTACCGTACCGGCCGGCGCCGCGACATGGCGGCCACCACGGCCGAGGTTCAGGCCCGCGGCGGGCTGATGCTGTGGGACCTCTGCCATTCGGCCGGCGCGATCGGCGTCGATCTCAACGCCGCCAATGCCGATTTTGCCGTCGGCTGCGGCTACAAGTACCTGAACGGCGGCCCGGGCGCGCCAGCCTATGTGTTCGCCGCGCGCCGCCATCACGATGCGATCGACCAGCCGTTGACCGGCTGGCACGGCCATGCCGCGTCGTTCGAGTTTTCACCCGACTACCGGCCGGCACCGGGCATTGCCCGATTCCTGTGCGGCACCGCCCCGCAATTGTCGCTGATCGCGCTGGAGGCCGCGCTCGGCGCCTTCGACGGCATCGCCATCGCCGATCTGGAGCGCCGCGCGGCCGAACTGACCGGACTGTTCATCGATCTCTACGACCGCGATCTGGCGGCGCGCGGCTTCAGGCTGATCACGCCGCGGGCGCCGGCGCTGCGTGGCGCGCAGGTTTCGCTGACCCATCCGGACGGCTATGCGATGATCCAGGCCTTGATCGCGGAAGGGGTGGTCGGCGATTTCCGCGCCCCCGACGTCCTGCGTTTCGGTTTCGCGCCGCTTTATGTTTCCGGCCGTGATGTTGAGGCGGCGGTGGCGTGCCTGGTCGATATCGTCGACCACCGGCGGTATCGCGAGGCGCGGTTCAACCAGCGCAAGGCGGTCACCTGAATTCTGGGAACCGCGGACGGAATCCTGGCGTTCTTTCGGCTCTAGCGTTCCCAAAAACCAAGGAGAGCCGCCATGGACAAGGAACATATCAAGGGTGCCGCCGACAAGGCCAAGGGCGCCGTGAAGGAGACCATCGGCAAGGTCACCGGCGACAAGCAGATGCAGGCCGAGGGCCAGTTCGACAAGGCCAAGGGCGAAGCCCGCAAGGTCGTCGGCGACCTGAAGGACGCCGCCAAGCACTAAGCTTGCAGCAGGAATGGGCGGCCGGATCGTCCGATCCGGCGGCCTTTTTCATGCAATCGGCAGGCGTACGGTGAAGGTCGAGCCGATGCCCAGCGTCGAATGGACCGAGATGTCGCCGCCGTGCAGGTCGACGATGTAGCGGGCAAGCGTCAGGCCGATGCCGGTGCCAGCCACGCCGGTGGCGTTGTGGGCGCGAAAAAACCGCTCGAAAATCAAAGGCTGGTCTTCGGGCGCAATGCCGACGCCGAAATCGGTGACGCGGATCACCGCGGCATCTCGCTCCGTCGTGCCGACGACGGTCACCTGCTGCGGCCTTCTCGAGTATTTCATGGCATTCGACAACAGGTTGCTGATCACCTGGTCGATCAGGTTGCCGTCGCAGCTGATCGTGGGCGGCAGGCCTTCGATATCGAGCTTGATCACGCGGTTGGGCGATACCTCGTGCATCCGGTCGCAGGAATCGCGTACGAGCCGGTGCAGATCATGTGGCGAGCGCTGCAATTCGATCTTGCCGGCCTCGGCACTGGCAGCGCCCAGCATTACCTCGATCAGGTTTATCATCCGGCGCACCGTGCGGCGGATGCGGCCGGTACGTTCGATCATGTCCGGGCGATGGCGCTCGATCAGATGGGCGTTGATGTCGATGATCGACAAGGGTGTGCGGAACTGGTGCGAAGCCATCGAAACGAATGAGCGCTGTACGTCGGCAAGCTCCCGCTGGCGCGCCAGTTCGTCGGCCAGGACCGCTTCGGCCTGCTTGAAATCGGTAATGTCGCTCCAGCGCAGAACGAGACCGCCGCCGGCCGTCGTGGAAGCGGAGACATGGACCCAGGCGCCGTTGGGCAGCCGGGCGACGCGTTCATGGTTCTGGGCCAGGCTGAAGCCAGCATCGCCCAGGGCGAGCCAAGCCTCGTCCAGGCCGAAATCGGACGGCTGACCGGGAAGGGCCTCGACGACCGGCGCGCCGGGCCGGGCGGTGGCCGCGGCGTCGGGAAAGATTTCGGCAAAGCGCGCGTTGGCGACGATCAGGCTACCCGAGCCGTCGACTACCGCGAAGGCGTCGCTTGCCACTTCGAAGGCCGCCGTGATGCGGGATTCCGAACGCTGCAGGTCGCGCTGCAACCGTTCGGACACCAGCTGCAGCGAGAGGACGGCCAGAGCCAGCACCGCGAAGATGTATTCGAGCAGGAAAGCCGTCACGATCGGGTTGGGGCTGACATAGTCGTTGACCGGATAGAGATAGCCGCCCCCCAGGGCGCGCACCGCCTCGGCCGCACCGTGCAGGAACATGACGCCGGCAAAGACCAGGCGGGTCGTTCGGCTGGTATTGTCGTGCCGCACCAGCAGCGAGAAGAACGCGCCCAGGCAAAGGAATGCGGTGAACAGCCCGAGGGCCGCGATGCGGAACTGGACGGCCGGCGCGATCAGCAGAAAATAGGCAAAGACGATGGCGGCGAGGCCCGCGGCGATGGTATCGCGCCGCCATCCCGGCCGCGCCCCCGCCAGCATGACGCTGCCGTTCACGATCATGATCGAGCCCATGACGATCAGGATGTTGGTGGCGACGAGCAGCAGCATCAGGACGCCCGCAGGCATCGGCAGGGGCCGGAAACCCTGGCCGATCAACCCCGCCGTGAGCAGGCCGAGCCCCGTCTGGACCGCGCCCATCCCGGCATAGCGCCGGTCGCGCCGCCATACCAGCAGCACCAGGGCCGAGACGAAGAGCGACACGAAGGTGCTGACGGTGAGCAGGGTCCGGGTATCGAGCATGCGCCGTCAGCGACGTTCGGGCGCGCGCGTGAACATCGCCGCATGCCCCTCGCCGCCGCGCTCGGCCATGTCGACGCCGGCCAGGCGCAACCCTTCGGCAAGCCCGACGCGGAGGTCGTCTTCATTGTCGATGACCAGGATCAGCGCCACGCGGCCCCCATATCGAACTGCAAGCTACGATAGACGATCTATCGCGGGGAGGGCTAACTACCTTCCAGCCCGGCCAGCACCTTGGTGAGCTGGTCGGGCGGCAACGGCCGGGCGAACAGGTAACCCTGCGCCTGGTCGCAGCCGCGGGCGCGCAGGAAGTCGCGCTGGTCCTCGGTCTCGACCCCTTCGGCAATGACCAGCATCTCCAGGCCGTGGGCCATCGCGATGATGGTCTCGACCAGGCGCGCCGCCCCGGGGTTGACCAGCGCGTCGGCGACGAACGATCGGTCGATCTTGAGGGTGTCAAACGGGTATTTCTGCAGATAGCCCAGCGAGGAATAGCCGGTGCCGAAATCGTCGATCGACAGCCGGACGCCGAGGTCGCAGAGCCTGCTGAGATTCTGCGCCGTCTCCGGCGTGTCATCCATCAGCACCCGCTCGGTGATCTCGAGTTCCAGGCGGTCGGGGCTCAAGCCCGTGTCGGCCAGCAGGCGCTGGACCGCGTCGCTGAAGCCGGTTTCGCGCAACTGCCGCGGCGAGACATTGACGGCCACCCGCAGGCGTCGGCCCAGCCGGTCGACGCCGGCGCAGGCGGTGCCCACGACCCAGTCGCCGATCTCGCGGATCAGACCGAGTTCCTCGGCGACGGGAATGAAGACGTCGGGCATGACGATACCGCAGTCGGGACGCTGCCAGCGCACCAGCGCCTCGACGCCGACGGGGCGGGTCGTCGTCAGGTCGACGATCGGCTGGTAGTGCAGCAGCAGTTCGCCTCGCCGCACCGCACCGCGCAGCTGCACTTCCAGGGTCAGGCGCTCCTGCAGGCGCTGGTTGATCTCCTGCGTGAAGAAGCGATAGCCGTCCCGGCCGAGCTCCTTGGCCTTGTACATCGCCAGATCGGCATTGCGCAGCAGCACCTGGGGATCGTCGCCGTCGAGCGGATAGAGGGTGATGCCGATCGAGGCGGTGATGAAATGTTCCTGGCCCTCCAGCCGGATCGGGGCGGCCAGCACCTCCTGCATGCGCTGGGCCAGGCGTCGGGCTTCGGCGCCGTCGTCGATGCCGGGCAGGATGACGACGAATTCGTCGCCGCCGAGGCGGGCGAGCGTATCGCTCTCGCGCACCACGGTGCCGAGGCGCTGGGCCACTTCCTTCAACAGCGCATCGCCCATCGCATGGCCGAGCATGTCGTTGACGTTCTTGAAATGGTCGAGATCGAGGCAGAGCAGGGCCGTCTGGGCGCGGTTGCGATGGGCCAGCCCCATCGCCTGGTCGAGACGGTCGAGCATCAGGATGCGATTGGGCAATCCGGTCAGATCGTCGTAATGCGACTGGCGCAGCAGCCGTTCCTCGTAGCTGCGGCGGACGGTGATGTCTTCCTTGACCGCGACGAAATGCGAGATCCGGCCGTTCTCGTCCTTCAGCGGCGAGACCGTCGCATATTCCCAGAACAATTGGCCGTCGCGGCGCAGGTTGCAGAATTCGCCGCGCCATTCGTGGCCGGCGGCGACCGTCGCCCGGATGCCGTCGACCGGGTTTCCGGCATGCTCGATCAGCGTGAAGCCGAGATCGCGCCCGCGTGCCTCGGCAAGGCTGTAGCCGGTGACCTGCTCGAATTTCGGATTGGCGTAGTCGATGCGGCCTTCGCGGTCGGTGATGACGACCGATACCGGGCTCTGCTCGATGGCGAGCGACAGGATGCGCACCCGTTCCTCGGCCAGGCGGCGCTGGGCGCGCTCGGCGCTTTCGCGCATCTCGCGCTCGATCGCCGGCACCAGCCGGGCCAGCGCATCCTTGTTGAGGAAGTCATGCGCGCCGAGCTTGAGCAGGCTTACCGCCTGTTCGGCCTGCACCGCGCCCGACAGGATCAGGAACGGCAGATCGAGCCGGCTTTCCAGCACGGCGCGCAAGGCTTCGGCCGCGGTGAAGTCGATGATGTTGAAATCGCTCAGCACGATGTCCCAGTGCTGCTCGGCCAGCGCCTGGCGCAACTCGGGCAGGCGGTCGACGCGATGCGCCTCCGGCTCGAAGCCGCCGCGCGCCAGTTCGTCCAGCACCAGCTCCGCGTCGTCTTCCGAATCCTCGACCAGCAGAACTTTGAGCGGCTTACCCATCATCTCCTCGAATGCACGCAAAGATCGCCGTCGGCAACGACCGACGAGGTCATGATATCGCCGCGATCGTCCGATGTCGCCATTGCAACCGTCCGGGGCCTCACGATCCGCCTTCCCCTTCCCACAGCGTGAAGTGAAAGCCGGCACCCCGGCCCGGTTCCCCGGCGGCCCATATCCGCCCGCCGTGGCGGGCCAGGATGCGCTGGACGGTGGCAAGGCCGATGCCCGTGCCCTCGAAATCCTCGGCCCGGTGCAGGCGGCTGAATGGTACGAACAGGCGATCGGCCAGGGCCATGTCGAAACCCGCGCCGTTGTCGCGCACGACGTAGACCGTCCGGCCGTCCGCGTCCCTCCGGCGGCCGAAGGAGATGGTCGGCCGCTCGGTCCGGCGGGTATATTTCCAGGCGTTGTCGAGCAGGTTCTCCAGCACCAGGCTCAACAGCCGGCGATCGCCGTCGGCGACCATCTCGGGCTCGATCTCGAAGACGACGTCGCGCCCGGGGTCCTTCTCGCGCAGCCGGTTGGCGACGATCCGGGCCTGGCGCGACAGGTCGACGGGCTCGACGCTCAGCTCGCCCTGCGTGGCGCGCGACAGGCGCAGAAAACTGTCGATCATCTCCGCCATCTCGTGCACGCCGGCGCGGATGCGGCCGAGATAGCGCACGCCGCGGGCATCGATGCGCTCGCTGTAGTCCTCGACGAGGATGCGGCCGAAACCTTCGATACGGCGCAGCGGCGCGCGCAGGTCGTGGGCGACCGAATAGGAGAAGGCGCCGAGTTCCTTGTTGGCCGCCTCGAGTTCGGCGGTGCGCTGGCGCACCCGCTGTTCCAGCATGGCATTCAGCCGCTTGACTTCATCCTCGGCCCGGCGGCGGGCGATGATGTCCGCGGCCAGCTCGTCATGGGCCACGCGCAGCTCGTCATAGGCGTCCTGCAAATTGGCGCGCATGGCGTTGTAGGCCTGCACCATGCGGTCGAGTTCGTCGGGTTCCGGCGGTGGTCGCCGCTGCAGCGCGAGGGCTGGCGCCGGGCGCTGGAGGTCGTCGGTCCCGACCGTGCGGGCGATGTCGGTCAGATGCCGGGTCACCAGACGGTGGAAGACATAGAGGATGAACAGCGAGACCAGGAATGTCTTCAATCCCTGCGTCACCAGGATGATGACGGCTTTCTCCGTCAGGCGCTGATAGATTTCGGCGAGCGACGCCTCGACCTTCAGGATACCGATCTCGCGGGCCACGCCCCGGTCGTTATAGACCAGCGGGTAGGACCGGTCGATCACCAGCCGGTCGGCCGGCTTGCCCACCGCGACCAGCAGCGGGCGTTCGACCGCCGCGGTTTCGCGCACCTCCAGCGCCTGCATGTCGGGCAGGCGCTGCAACCCCTCCAGCTGCAGGCGGATCTGGGTGACGTCGACATGCCACAGGCTGGCGGCGAGGCTGCCGAGGTAGCTGCGCTCGATCTCCTCCAGCCGGCTTTCGATTGCCGAGATGTCGCGGCGGTAGTCGAAATAGAGCTGGACCAGCGTCGAGACCAACGTCACGGCCGACGAGAACAGGAAGATCCAGACCAGGAGGCGCGGGCCGATCCCGCGCCGCAGGGCGCGGTAGACGCGCCGCCCGCTGCCCATCCGCTCGGGCGGCGGCGGCATCAGGGACGGTGGCGGGCCCGCGGCCTGATCAGGTTTCTCCGAGACGGTCCCTTCCGGGGCCGGCATGGCGCTGCTGCCCGGTCAGCCGCGGTCGTCGACCGCGGCGAGGCATCGATGCCGCCTCATGAGAAATAATTCTCCTTGAGGATGCGGGCCATGGTGCCGTCCTGCTGCATGTCGCGGATCGCCTGGTTCAGGATGGGCATCTGATCGAGATTGGGCGATTTAAGCGCGCATTGCAGCAGCAGCGGGATATTGCCGAGCTGCAGCTGGTCGCCCAGCGGAATGCCTTCCTGTTTGGCCAGGAACTGGATCGTAGGCATGGCGCCGGCCACCGCATCCACCCGGTTATGGGCGATCTTGGCCAAGCCCTGGCTGTAGTCGGTGGTATCGTAATCCTTCCTGAGGGTCGTGTCGTTGTCGAAGCGCGGATCGGTCGGCGCGCCGCGCAGGACCGCGATGGTGAGCGATCTGAGGTCATCGTATGTCTTGAGCCTGACGCCGGGGCGGGCGATCACGCCCATCGGATGATCGGAGACCAGCTCCCCCTTCTTGACGAAACGATCGTTGGAATCGATCCACACGATTATCGTGCAATCCTGTGCCGCTGCCTCCAACTCACGGTTGATACGGGCGAACGGCTGCAGCGACATGGCGATGTGGTTGCCCGTGCGCCGCTCCAACTCGCGCACGACATCGGGAAACGCCCCCATCAGCCGGCCGCTCGGCCCGTCCGCCCAGGCCCAGGGGGCGACGTCGATGGTGATGAATTTCAGATCCTTGGCCGCGGCCGGCCCGATCCAGGCACCCACGGTTAACACAACCGCGGCAAGCCCGGTCAAAACGGTCTTCATCACAAACTCTCCCCGGCGTTCACCCACGGCGCGGATCGCGGATCCGCGTGAGGTACGAAGGTAAGGCGCATTCCATTGGCGATCAAACACTCTCCGCTGCTCGCAAGCGATACAAGTATTGTGAGAATTGACATCAAACAATGGGTACTAAATTTTTATTGCAATACAGTTCAACTTCAAGATTGCGTTACCGCAAGGTTTAGACGTATCAAAGAACCGTGGGGGCGATCGAGCCGAGTTTCGCTTTCCACAACCCAGTTCAGTCAAATATTCATCCTTACGGAACAATCTGCCGCATGGTCAAGCCATGTCCGGCATAGGGGGAGATTCTGTGCTATGTTTGAGCGTCTTCTGCTGGTCGTCGGTAACAAGTTCGCGTCCTTTGCGACGGGTGCCGACGTGGTGACCCTGTCGCAAGCCTGCGACTTGATCGACATGCCGCAGGTCAGCGGATCCGGCCATGCCCGAATCGTGCTGCTGCCGGGCCAAGGGCTGGGCGATGAAGCGCTGGCCGGGTTGATCGGGCGGGTTGCCTGTTCGCCTTATGGTCGTCATTTCGACGTCGAAGCGCTGCGTCGGCGGCCGGCCCGGGCGTCGCGTCGGCTGTCGCATAAGCATCGTCCTGAAAACACGCTGATTTCCGAGCCGCGGCGGGTTTCTGAAGACGTCTTCGAGATGGATCTGCTGATCGATGAGGATGGCGAGTTGATGTGCGATCATCAGACCGGGCAGCACGTCCAGGGCATGGTGCTGTTCGAGGCGGCGCGCCAGTCCATCATGGCGGTGGCGGAAGCCTTCTTCCTGCCGCAGGAGGGCGGCGGCTACGCCTTCGTCACCAACGAGATGTCGTCGCGCTACAGCCGCTTTGCCTTTCCCGTCGATGCCCGTGTCCGCTATGCGATCCGCGAGAAGGAGATCGCCAACGGCCGCCGCATGCGCTTCGTCGCCGACATCACGGTCGAGCAGTGCGGGGTCGAGGCTGCTTCGTTCCATACCGACGTCACGGTGTTCGAACAGACCCGCATCACCCGGATGGAGGGGGCGATGGCGCGCGATACGCTGAGCCACCATCTGGCCGAACGCGCCGCCGAGGTGCACGGCGAGCTGTCGGCCGTCGCATGAGTGCCCTGGCTGAAAAGCGCGACGTCGCGCCGGGCTACGCCTTCTTCGACGTCGACGACACCCTGATCTCGGTCAAGAGCCTGCTGCGCTTCCAGGACTACTGGTACGAGGTCGCCGGCGACACCGCCGGCCGGGCGGCCTATGAGGCCGACATGGCCGACCTCAGGCGGATGGATGCGTCTTGGGAAATTCTCAACCGCCGCTTCTACCGTCATTTCGCCGGGCGCAGCGTGGCCGAGGTCGAGGCCCGTGGCCGGGACTGGTTCGCGCTGGTCGAGGCCTCGACCCCGAACCTGTTCCACGGCCCGGTCGTCGCGTGCCTGCGCCGCCACCAGGCGGCGGGGGTGGAGGCGGTGTTCGTCTCGGGCTCGTTCCCGGCGGTGCTGCGACCGGTGGCCGACCGGCTGGGCGTGCGGCATATCCTCGCCACCACCATGGCCTCGGTCGGCGGGCGTTATACCGGCGAAATCCTGGCGCCCCAGACCATCGGGGCCGGCAAGGCGGCCGCGGCGGCCGACTTCCTGCGCCGGCGCGGCGTCCGGCCGGAGGCCTGCCATGCCTATGGTGACGACATCTCCGATCTGGCGCTGCTCGAATCGGTCGGCCACCCGACCGCGGTGCGCGGCGGCCGCGGGCTGGAGGCGCTGGCGGCACAACGCGGCTGGCGGATCATCTCGCCTTCTTGAGACTTGCGTCCAACCCGGTCGAGACGGCAATTTACGGTTGTCGTCTCGCTCCGGGGCGGCGGGGGATCAGAGGGGTCGAGATGAGTGAGGATGCGGTGGAACGGGTCGTGATCGTCGGGGGCGGGCTCGGCGGGGTGGCGACGGCTTTTGCCCTGACCGCGACCGAGGAACTGCGGCAGCGTTATCGCGTCACTCTCTACAACCACGGCTGGCGCCTCGGCGGCAAATGCGCCTCGGGCCGCAACGCCGCGCATGGCTACCGCATCGAGGAGCATGGGCTGCACCTGATGCTCGGTTTCTACGATACGGTCTTCCGTTTCGTGCGGGAGGCGTATGCCGAGTGGCGCAAGCCCGAGGATTACGCCTTCCAGACCTGGGAGCAGGCCTTCTCGCCGCTCTATCAGGTGACGATGATGCAGAAGGTCGACGCCAAGCTCGGCTTCGATCGCTGGCATGCCTGGAACTTCACCCTGCCCAAGCGCCCGGGCACGCCGGGCGACGTCCTGCCGGTAGAACACAAGGCCTTCGTGCGGCTGATCCTGTCGCTGTTGCAGGACTGGCTGTTCCGTCAGCCGGAATTGCCCGAGACGCTGCAGCACGGCGACGGCTTCGCCGCGCTCCAGGCCGCCCACGATCTGGCGCACGACCCCGACATCGACCTCAACCAGGAGCATTACGAGGACTTGCTGAACCTGCTGCGCAAGGCGCAGTACTGGTTCAAGCGCATCGCCGTGCCGGTGCTGACGCTGATCCCGCCCGGCTGGAAGCTCGCCTGTCTCGGCGAATTCGGGCTGGCCCTGCTGATCGGCTACCTCGCCGACGTCTTTCCCTATGGCGATGCCGGCTTCGCCCGGATCAACGACCAGGATTACAAGGAGTGGCTGGCCGGCCACGGCCTGTCAGATCCGTTCGTCTGGTCGGCGCCGGTCAAGCTGATCTACGACCTGTCCTTCGCCTATATCGGCGGCGACAGCGCGGCCGGCCCGGCCGCCGCCCGGATCTCGGCCGGCGGCACGCTGCAGGTCATGTTCCTGCTCGGCCTCGGCTACAAGGACGCGCCGGTCTGGCGGATGAATGCCGGCATGGGCGATACCATCTTCACCCCGTTCTACGAGGTGCTGAAGGCGCGCGGCGTCGAGATCAAGCTGTTCCACCGGCTGCACGAGATGGGCCTGACGGAGGATGGCACCGCTGTCGCCCGACTGCGCATGGGCCGCCAGGTCGACCTCGTCGACGGCACCTACGATCCCCTGATCCGCGTACCCTATGGCGACGGCTCGACGTTCCTGCTGTGCTGGCCGAGCCGGCCGCGCTGGGAACAGATCGTCGGTGGCGAGGAGACGGCGGCCAAGGCCGGCAATCTCGAATCGATGTGGTGCACCCACGAGGTCGGCCAGGTCGAACTGGAGCTGGGCCGCGACTTCGACACCGTCGTGCTGGCGATGCCGCCGGCCGCCCAGGTCGGGCCGGCCGCGGCGCTGATCGCGGCCGATGCGCGCTATCGCGAGATGGTCGAGGGCGCCTGGTCGGTACCGACCCAGTCGGCTCAGCTGTGGTTCCGTCCGACGCTCGAGGAACTCGGCTGGGAGGACGGCGCCACCGCGATGGCCGCCTATGCCGAACCGTTCGACAGCTGGGGCGAGATGGGCCAGACCATACCGGCCGAACAATGGCGCGAGGATCCGCCGAAGGCGATCGAATATCTCTGCGGCGTCATCCCGCCGCCGGCCAACCCGCCGCCCTATGGCGCCTGCGGCTATGTCGAAGGCCTGAAGGCTGAGGTGGAGAAGAACGCCTCGATCTGGCTCGACGACCATGCCAAGCCGATCTGGCCGGATACCGTGCATCGCGGCGAATTCCGGCAGCAGCTGGTCCGCTCGTCCTATTTCCGCTTCAACATCGACCCGTCGGAGCTTTACGTGCAAAGCCCGCCGGGCAGCATCAAGCACCGCCTGGCGCCGGGCGAAGCGCCCTTCGTCAACCTCTACCTCGCCGGCGACTGGACCCGGACCTGGTTCTCCGGGGGCAGCGCCGAGATCGCGACCCTGTCGGGCAAGCAGGCCGCGGCAGCGATCTTCGCGGGAAGGAAGTCCTAGAACGCGATCGTCGCCCCGGTTCAGGCCGGGGCGACAATCGTGCTCACGCCTGCCAGATGACCTCGCCCGAGGGGCAGCTGAAATCCATCTGGACCTGCAGCGCGAAGTCGACCGGCACGGTGCCGTCGGCGGGAAAGCCGAAGTCGTTGATCACCTGGTGGCTGGCGAAATCGCCGACCTGGACCGTCCAGGGGCCAAGCAGCGGCCAGGCGCCGCGGAACTTGTCGACCTTCATCGTGCAGTCGACGATCGCCTGGTAGCAGGCACGGGTGTTGTCGCGCGGGTCGCGGAACTGCATCAGGTCGACGATCTGCACCGTGCCGGTCACCAGCGATTCGATGCCGCTGAGCAGGAGCGCCATGTCGGTCAGGATACCGTTCGAGCGTGACGGAAAGCCGCCGCGCACGCCCTCGACCAGGTCCTTCATCGTCGCCCACAGCCCGCCGCGCCCGCCCGACCCGGTGACGCTGAACAAGGTGGTGAATTCACCCCGGCAGTCCGACGACATTTCCTTGAAGACCATCGTCTCGCAGACATGGCGCGGCTCGGGCCCGCCGTCGACGGGAAGCTTGATGCGGCCGAGCGACTTGTTGAAACCGGCTCCCTCGCGGCCGCAGACCATCGGGATCGTCGCGTCGGGGAAGACATAGGGCATCCAGGCGACGAAGCGGGGCAGGTGGCCCTTGCGGCGCTCGATCAGCGGCAGCCACAGCGAGGCTTCGCGATAGGGGATCCAGCCGAACGGCTCGGCCGGCGTGGTCATCTTGCCGGTCGACATGAAGACGACCATGGCGTAGGCGCCGAACACGTCGTAGCGCACCGCGCCGCCCGGCGCGGTGTTGAGCAGCTTGTCGACCAGGCTTTGCGTGTTGACCGGATTGGCCGGCACGAAGAAATAGCTGGTCAGCGTATCCTCGAACACGCCCGGCGCCGGCAGCGAGACCTGGGCATGGCCGGCGAACGAGATGAAGGGCGGGTTCATGGACGCTTCCCCTGCATGAAGAATTCGCCGGGCACGCGCACCGGCTCGCCGCAGACCGCGCGGGAGGCCTGCATGCCCGACATCGTCGCGGTCTCGACGCAGGATGTGTTGAAGCCCGAATTGATCCAGCAGCCCGCCAGGACCAGATTCCTGAATCCGGACTCGTTGGCCCTCAGGCGGTACTTGGTGGTGCCGGCCTGCGAGGCCGGCAGGCACTCGGTCGGGTCGACATTGGCGCGGATGAACTGGGCGACGAAGCGCTCCGGCCCCTTGCCGCCCTTGGGGTCATAGAGCACATCGTAATCGAAGCTGCCGTCGGCCGTCACCGCCGCCGGCCACATATGCGGGGCATAGCGGTTGGTCCAGGCCAGGCTCTGCGCCGTGACGTCCTGGTGGGCGGCCTGCGGCACGCCGAGATTGGTCGAGGGCTGCGCGAACATGTCCGTTGCCCAGACCGCGCACAGGTAATGCACCGATCCCGGCGGCTTGCCCGGTTCGGTGAACCAGGGTTCGTATTTCAGCGTCTGGCTCATGTCGGCCCAGACCGAGTAGGGTTCCGGCCCGGTGACGGCGGCCGGCCGGTCGGGCTCCCAGCCCAGGCCGTGCAGGTCGGGGCCGCACCACAGCTGCATGACCTGCGAGGGCACCAGGCCGAAATGCTCGGTCATCGCCGCGAAGGCCGGCGAGGCGTCGATCAGTTCCTGGGCCAGGCTCGGCTCGTCGTTCATCTTCTTGAAGGCGCCGACCGAGATCGCCAGGATCACGGTGTCGAAATCGCGGCCCTGTTCCAGCACCTCCATGCCGACCGGGGGCACCGGGCACCAATGCGATTCGTAGCTGGAACGGTATTCGTCCATCACGGCGCGCTTGGCCGCGCCGTCGACGATCTGGTCCCATTTCGGCTGGCCCGGCCAGCACAGCAATTTCCTGGTGCCGCCATCGACCGGCACGACGATCAGCGGATCGTATTTTGCGACGCCGGGGACGAGGTCGACCTGGCGGGCGAGATGGATGCGCGCGACCTCGGTCTTGTCGGGCGACAGTTCCAGCCGCTCGGTGCGGCGGAAGAATTCCACCTTGACCCCGCGATCCTGCAGCACCTGGTAGAGCGGGGTGACGATGACCTCGCCCATGCCGGCCTGCATCAGCCAGACGACCGCTTCCTTGCAGGTCACCATGACGCGCATGCACAGCTGGGCGCCGATGCCGGCGCCGTAGTCGGGCTGGTGCCAGTCGCCGTCGCGGAACTGCATGCAGGCGTCGTAGACCGTGCGCAGGGTCGAGCAGTGCTTGAGCTTTTCGAGGTTGCCGCCGTGGCGGGCCAGCCAGTAGGTGAACTCTTCCTCGTCGACCTCGTTGGCCGACTTGCCGGCGATGATGAAGTCGCGGATCACGCCGCGGGCCAGCGGGATGGCGAAGGTCAGCCAGTCGTCGATGACGCTGAGCTCGACCTTCTCGCCGGCGACCTTCCCGGAGACCAGGGTATCGAGCTTGCGCAGCAATTCGGCGATGCCCTCGAGATGATCATGCTGTTCCGCCTCGCTCGCATCGGCGGTGCGGATCGTCGATACCCAGCGCCTGGCGGTCTCGGCCAGTTCGGCGGCGCCGTGCAGTGCCGCGCCGCCGGCGAGGCCCGCCGCGCGCTCGATATGCGCGACCTGGTCGCCGGCCCAGGCGCGCAGCGCGTGGGCGTAGCGGGTGAAGAGGCCGGGCAGCTCGGCTTCCTCGATCGACAGGCCGTGCACGTCCTGGCCCTGCACGAACTTGCCGTTGACGATCAGGCTGTGGAATTCCTCCCAATGGCGGATGACGTCGACGATCAGCCCGACCAGGCTTTCCAGCGCCTCGAGCGGCGTGGGCAGCAGATGTTCCTCGCCGACCTCGCCGCCGAGCCGCGACCAGGTCAGCGGCCAGTAGACCGGCTGGCCGTCGGGGCGGCCTACGCCCAGCGGGGTGAAGTCATGCGGCTTCAGCGCGTCCTGCCAGGTCTGCAGCGCATTGTCGGGGCCCGGGTTCCAGGCGGCATAGACATCCTTGGTCATGCGGAAGGCATTGGTGTAGTCGCCGAACCAGATATGCAGGCCGTGCTCGAGGATGCGGCCCTGGTCGTCGCGCCCCGTCGCGCCCTTGCCCCCCAGCCGCCAGCCCATCTGGTAGATCGTGATGTCGTACTGCGCCCGCAGCGCCTCGGTCTTCGACATCTGGTAGGCGGCGCTGAGCGCGGCGACGCCGCCGCCGAGAATGGCTACCTTGGTCTTCGTCATCGATCCCCCAATACCGCATCTGGCGCGGCGCGCCGCTTTCTGCAACCATAGGGACAGGCGTCCGATAATTCATCAGAATTCTACTCGGAAGCGTATGATGATATTTCAAATCTACCTTTGCGGAATTATGTCAGCTAGATGATAAAAACCACCCCGAATTCGTCGTCGAACTCGGAAAATCTTAGCTAATTCCCCGCAGATTACCGGTCGGTCGGCTTGCCAGCACTGGACGTACAACCTAGTCTTTCGTCCAGTAATCAGGGTGGTGGGGACATGACGGAGCCGTGGGGGAGGGGCGCGCAGCGAGGCGCCGCGATTCCCCGTTCTGCAGTTGACGACAGCTTCGGGGTCCGGCGGTGACGTCGATCCCGGGTTATCACGTTTTCGAGTCCCTCCACACCGGGCCGCGTTCGATCGTCCTGCGCGCCCTGCGTCAGCAGGACGGCCTGCCGGTCGTCTGCAAGCTGATCGGCACGGATACGGCCAGCGCCGAGGGCCTGGCCGCGCTGCGCCGCGAATACCAGCTGATTTCCCGCCTCGACCATCCCGGCGTGGTCGAGGCGCTCGATTGCCTGCCCCACGGCTCAGGCCTCCTGGTCGTGTTCCGCGACATCGGCGGCACCTCGCTCGACCGCCAGCTGGCCGGCCGGCCGATGGCGATCGAAGCCTTCCTGGAGATGGCGCTGCATCTGATCGATGCGGTCGACGCGATCCACAATGCCGGGCTGGTGCACAAGGACATCAACCCGGCCAACATCGTCTTCAACGCCCAGTCGCAGGCGATCAACGTCATCGGCTTCACCATCGCCTCGGAGCTGGCGCGCGAGGATGTGGCCGACATCCGCATCGGCACGCCGGCTGGCACGCTGGCCTATATCGCGCCGGAACAGACCGGCCGCCTCAATCGCTCGGTCGACTACCGCGCCGATTTCTACGGCCTGGGCGCTACCTTCTACGAATGCCTGACGGGGCGCAGCCCTTTCGGCCAGGGCGATCCGCTCGAACTGGTGCACAGCCATATCGCCCGCACGCCGCCCCCGGTCAACAGCCTGAATTCGCTGGTGCCGGGCGTGCTCGCCGCCATCGTCGCGCGGCTGATGGCGAAAGACCCGGAGGAGCGTTATCAGAGCGTCCTCGGCCTGCGCGTCGACATCGAGCAATGCCTGAGCCAGTACCGCGCCGCCGGCATGATCGAGAGCTTCGCGCTGGGCCAGCGCGACGTGCGCGCGGTACTGCGCGTACCCCAGAAGCTCTACGGCCGGGCCGAGCCGCTGCGCCAGCTGCTGGTCGGCTTCGAGCGCGCGGCCGACAACAGCCCCGAACTGCTGCTGGTCACCGGCTATGCCGGCATCGGCAAGTCGGCGCTGGTGCGCGAACTCTACAAGCCGATCACGGCGCGGCAGGGTTTCTTCGTCGCCGGCAAGTTCGAGCAGCTGAAGCGCGACATTCCCTACGCGCCCTGGATCCGCGCCTTCCGCGAGCTGGTCCGCCAGGCGATCGCCGGGGGGCCGGAGCGCACCGAAGCCTGGCGCGCCCAGCTCGTCACCGCGCTGCAGCCCAATGTCCATGTCGTCACCGACGTTATCCCCGAACTTGCCGAACTGCTGGGGCCGCCCACCAGCGCCGCGCCGCCGCTGGGCCCGACGGAAGCCCACAGCCGCTTCGTCTACGCCTTCCGCAAGTTCGTCCGGGTTTTTGCCACGCCCGAACACCCGCTGGTCGTTTTCCTCGACGATCTGCAATGGGCCGACCTTGCCTCGCTCAAGCTGCTCGAAGGCCTGGTCGGCGACGACGAACTGCGCCATCTGCTGGTCATCGGCGCCTATCGCGACGGCGAGGTCGATGCCGCCCATCCGCTGACCCAGACCATCGCCACGCTGACCGAGGCCGAGGTGCCCACCCGGCACATCCACCTCGGCGAGCTCGACCAGGAAGCGGTGGCGCTGCTGGTGGCCGACACGCTGCAGAGCGACGTGGCGCGCGTCCAGCCGCTCGCCGCCCTGCTGTCGGCCAAGACGTTCGGCAACCCGCTGTTCCTCGGCCAGTACCTCGAATCGCTCGAGCGGCGGGGGCTGGTCGGGTTCGACCGGGCTACCGCCAGCTGGACCTGGGATCTGCCGGCCATCGAGCGCCAGCAGATCCCCGACAATGTCGTCGCCTTCCTGGTCCAGCGCTTCGCCGAGCTGCCGCGGGAAACGCTCGATGTCGTCGAGGTCGCCGCCTGCATCGGGTCGGTCTTCTCGCTCGATACCCTGGCCGAGGTGCGCGGCGAGCAGCCGGCCGAGACTGCCAGCGCGCTGTGGCCCGCCCTGCGCAGCCGCCTGGTGGTGCCGCTGGACGAAGGCTACCGCTTCGCCGAGGCCGGGCTGCAGACCAGCGTCTCCTATCGGTTCCTGCACGATCGCGTCCAGCAGGCGGCCTATTCGCTGCTGCCGCCGGACGAGGCGCTGTCCTGCCATCTCACCGTCGGCCGGGCGCTGTTGCGCAACTACGGCGCGGCCAACGATCGCCAGCTGTTCGACATCGTCAACCAGCTCAATATCGCGCGCACCCTGGTCGTCGAGCCGGACGAGCGGCGGCGCCTCGTCGTGCTCAATCTCGAGGCTGGCCGGCGGGCACGCGCCGCCGCCGCCTACGGCCCGGCGCTCGCCTATCTCGATGCCGGTCTGGCGATGCTGCCGGCGGATGCCTGGAAGGCCGACTACCAGACGGCGCTCGCCCTGCATGTCGAGACGGCGGAGATGGCGATCGTCAACGGCGAGGACAAGCAGGTCTTCCGCCTGGCCCAGGCGATCCAGGACAACGCCGCCACGCTGCTCGACCGGGTCGCCGGGCTCGAGGTGCTGACCCAGCTGCACCTGGCCCGCCAGGTGCTGTCGGAAGCGTTGCGCACCATCCGCACCGCGCTGCAGCTGCTGGGCCACGGCCTCCCGGCCAAGCCGCGCCCGGTCCATCTGATGATCGAGCTGGCGCGCACCCGCTGGGCTCTGCGCGGGCGGCGCGAGGACGATCTCGTCGATGCCGCGGTGACGACCGATCCGCAGGCGCTGGCGATCGGCCGCCTGCTGTCGCGGGCGATCGCGCCGGCGTACCTGAGCAGCCGCAGTCTCTATGCGATGCTGGTGCTGCGCCTGGTCAGGCTGTCGGCGGCGACCGGCAACCAGCCGGTCTCGTGCTTCGGCTATGCCAATTACGGCCCGATGTTCGCCCCCGAGAGCAAGGCGATGTTCGGGCGCGTCGCGCTGCGCCTGCTCGACCGGCTGGAGGCCGAGCAGAGCCGCACCCAGGTGATGTTCGTGGTCAAGCTGGCGGTCGAGGTGTGGCACCGGCCGGTGGCCGAGACGCTGCCCGGGCTGATCGAGGCCTATCATATCGGGCTCGAGACCGGCGAGCTCGAATATGCTTCCTATTGCCTGAACAACCTGATCGCCCAGTATTTCTTCATCAGCCAGCCGCTGGGTCAGCTCAAGGATACCGCCGAGGCCTATCGACAGGCGGCGGCCAAGATCCATCAGGAAACCGCTGCCGGCGTCATCAAATGCTTTCAGCAGGCGATCGCGAACCTGCTGGGCGAGACCGAGGCGCCGACCGGTTTCGACGGCCCCCATCTGCACGAGGCCGAGGGCATCGCCGACTTCATGTCGCGGCGCAATTTCCTCGGGGTCGAGGCGGCCTATGCGCTGCTGGCCTATCTCAACCTGATCTTCCATCGCCTCGACGATGCCCGCCGCTACTCCGACCTGCGCCGCCGCCATGCCGGCCAGACCGGCGGCTTCGTCATGGGCCTGCGCTCGACCGTGATCTCGATCATGATCGACCTGGGCCGCTGGGACCAGCTCGACGCCCGCGCCCGGCGCAAGCTGCTCGCCCGCTGCAACCGGGCCGAACGCACGGTGCAGGCCGCCGCCCGCGACGCGCCGGCCAATTTCTCGGCGCTGCATTCGCTGCTGAATGCCGAACGCCTGCGCGCCACCGGCAAGGCGGCGCGGGCCAACATCGCCTATCGCGAGGCGATCGACGCGGCGCGGCAATACGGCTTCACCCATGACGAAGCCTTTGCCTGCGAACGGTCGGCCACCCTGGCCGGGGCGACCGGCGACCGGGCCCAGATGCGCGTCCGGCTCTTGCAGGCGCGCGAGGCCTATGTGCGCTGGGGCGCGCTGGCCAAGGTGCGCTGGCTGGACCAGCGCTATCCCGAGATGCTGGCCGAGATGGCGAGCCCGCCGCGGCACGAGATGCCCTGGCTGAGCCAGGAAACCCCATTGGGCGACCTGCAGACGATCGACATGGTCACGCTGGTCAAGGCGCTGCAGGCGCTGGCCGGCGAAATCCGCCTGGGAGACCTGCTGCGCAAGCTGATGCGCATCGTCATCGTCAACGCCGGCGCCACCGGCGGCAGCCTGTTGCTGCGCCAGCAGAACCGCTGGGCGATCGAGGCTTCCGCGCTGGCCGACGACCAGGATGTGCGCGTGCTGCAAGGCAGCCCGATCGAAGGCGGCGATGGTCCGCTCGTCGCGCTGGGCGTGGTCGAGGAAGTGGCGCGGCGGCTGGAGGCCGTCGTCATTGCCGACGCCACGATCGACGAGGAATTCATGACCGACCGCTACGTCGTGGCGGTGCGGCCGCGCTCGGTCCTGGCGCTGCCCTTGATCAACCGCGGCCAGGCGATCGGCATCCTCTATCTGGAGAACAATCTGGCCGCCGGCGTGTTCAGCCCCGACAAGCTCAGGCTGCTCGAGCTTCTGTCGGCGCAGATCGCCGTCTCGATCGAGAATGCCCGGCTCTATGACCGGCTGGAACGGATGAACCTGACGCTCGAGCAGCAGGTCGCCGACCGCACCCGCGAACTCGAGCACAAGACGCAGGCGCTGACCGAACGGACCGAGGCGCTGCGCGCGGCCAATTCCGAACTGAAGCGGCTGGCCACGACCGATGCCTTGACCGGTATTTCCAACCGCCGCGGCTTCCTCGATGTCGCGGCCAAGGAACTGGAGCGGGCCGCGCGCTATCGCCGCGCGCTCAGCCTGTTCGTCATGGATATCGATCACTTCAAGCAGATCAACGACGGCTATGGCCATTCGGCCGGCGACGATGCGCTGCGCCAGGTGGCCGAGACCATCCGGGCGCAGATCCGCTCGACGGATTATTTCGCCCGGATCGGCGGCGAGGAATTCGCGCTGATCCTCCCCGAAACCGATCTCGACGGCGCCCTCTACCTGGCCGAGCGGATTCGCGCGGCGGTGGCAGGGGATGAGGTGGTCACCGGTCCGTACCGCTTCGTGCTGACGATATCGGTCGGCCTGGCGGTGATCGGGCCCAACGACGTGACGACCGACCAGATGCTGGCCCGGGCCGACCAGGCGCTCTACCGCGCCAAGGCCAAGGGCCGCAATTGTGTGGTGGCGGCATAAGAAGCACAGGGGAAACAGGGTGGCACAAGATTATCCCGAATGGTTCGAGAAGGCCTGGCCGACATCGCGCTTCGACGCGATGAAGGCGGAGGGCGACCCGCTGGCCGATGCCGCGATCGCGGTGATCATGGCCGACCCGACATCGCCCTTGGCGCTGGAGGTCAAGGCGGCCCTGGCC
>JAEYTW010000489.1 GCA_023433835.1 Pseudomonadota bacterium
CCACGACGCCGAGCGGCACGGCGATGGCGAGCATCAGCAGGATCGAGAGCAGGGCCAGCAGCAGCGACCGGCCCAGCGCCTCCACCATCACCGGCGCGACCGGCAGGCCGGTGCGCAGCGACGTTCCGAAATCCCCCTGCACCACGCCGCCGAGCCAGCGGGCATATTGCAGCCAGACCGGCGCCTCGAGGCCCAGGCGCTCGCGCACCGCGGCCAGCGCCTCGGCCGTCGCGTTCTCGCCCAGCAGCATCGTCGCGGCATCGGCGGGCAACACCTGGGTGATGCCGAAGACGATCAGCGACACCACCAGCAGGGTGTAGACGATCAGCCCGCAGCGCTTGAGGGCGTAGGCAGGGGACATCGGTCAGCCCCGGCGCGGCGCGCCGTCGCCGAGCCAGACCTGGTCGAGGCGGAACACCGCGCCGCGCGGATGCAGCCGGTAGCCCTGGACATAGCTGCGCTGGGCGCCCAGGAGGTCGAAGAACACCGGGATGATCGAGGGTACTTCGTCATACATCAGCCGCTGGGCATCGGCGTAGAGCGCACGCCGGCGCGCCTCGTCGACGGTGGTGCGGGCCTCGCCCACGAGCTTGTCGAAGGCGGCATTGTTCCAGCGCGTCTCGTTCCAGGCGGCATTGGAAGTGTAGAGCAGCGAGAAGATGCCGTCGGCGGTCGGCTGCTGGTTGTAGAAGCCGACGTAGAACGCCCCCTTCTTCCACACCTGGTCGAGATAGGTCGAATGCGGCATCGTCTCGACGTTGATGGTGAAGCCGGCGGCCTTGGCCATCTCGCGCACGGCGACGCCGAGCTGGGTGCGCGTCGCCGGGCTGTCGGAGGCGATCAGCGTGGCTTCGAGGCCCTTGGGGTAACCCGCGTCGGCCAGCAGCTTTTTGGCCTTGGCGATGTCGGCCTTCTTCGGCGCCAGGTCGGTGTTGAAGCGATAGGCCGAATTCAGCGGCGAATCCCAGCCCGGCGTGCCGAAGCCCTCGGCGACGAAGTCGACCAGCGCGTTGCGGTCGAGGGTGAGGGCCAGCGCCTGGCGCACCCGCACGTCGTTGAACGGCTTCTGGTCGCAGGCCATGTTGATGTTGCAGAACTGGCCCGACGGCACGCGCAGCGCGGTGACACCAGACGCCTTTTCCAGCCGGGCATATTCGGTCGGCGCCACCATGTACATCAGGTCGATGTCGCTGGAGATCAGCGCCGAACCCTGGGCGGTCATGTCGGGATAGACCACGACCTCGACCTTGTCGACCACGGGCCGCGCCGGGTCGTAGTAGGCGGGGTTGCGGGCGACGACGATGATGCGCTCGGGTTCGAAGGTCACCAGCTTGAACGGGCCGGTGCCGACGGCCTCGCGGTTCAGGCGGTCGAGGCCGCCCTTGGCGATGCCGGCCGGGATGATCTTGGCGTTCGGGTTGGCGAGCGCCACCGGCAGGTCGGCATAGGGCGCCGACAGCGTGAACACGACCGTGGTGGCGTCGCGCGCGGTGATCTTGGTGATCGGGCCGATATTGGGCCGGGCCGGCGAGGCGGTGGCGGGATCGAGCAGCGCCTCGAACGTCGCGACCACGTCGGCGGCGGTGCAGGCGCTGCCGTCGTGGAAGGTCAGGTTGGGGCGCAGCGTGAAGGTCCACTCGGTCAGGTCAGCTGAGTTGGTCCAGGCCGAGGCGAGGTCGGGTTCGGGCGACATGTCGTAGCCGAGCCGCACCAGCGACGAATAGAGCAGTTCGGCAACGAGGTATTCCGGGTTCACCCGCACGATCGTCGGGTTGATCTTGGCGACCGACTGATCGACGCCGACGCGCAGCGTGCCGCCGCGCTTGACCGTCTGCGCCCGCGCGCCGCGCGGCAGCGCCAGCAGGCCGAGGCCGGCGGTGCCGGTGGCGAGCAGCCGGCGGCGGTCGAGCTGGGTAAACCCGTTCATGAAGTCGCTCCTGTCTTTTTGCATCCGAAAGTTTCTCAAGCCCGGTCGAAATCCTCGGCCAGGTACAGCAGCACTGCCTGGGCCAGGGCGACGAGGTCGTCGGTGGTGGTGAATTCGTCCGGGGCGTGGGTGTTGTTGCCGGGGCGGGTCAGGCCGCCCAGCAGGATTTCGCGGACACCGGCCTGCTGCACGAAACCCATGTCGGAACTGGTCGACGAGCCCCAGGCGCGGAAATCTTCCGGGGCATAGCCGAAGGCGTGGCCCAGCGCCCGCTGCCAGCGCGGCCAGTGCGGGCCGGTCGGATCGGCGACCGGCGCCAGATGGCCGATCATCTGCGTCGTGACCTCGAGGGCGGCCGAGCCCGCCATCGCCGCGGCGATGGTTTCGTCGATTTCGGCGCGCACCGCGGCGAAGTCTTCCTCCGGCGCGTAGCGGCGGTTGATCAGGATCTCCAGCCGCTCGGGCAGGGCCGAGCCCTTGTCGCCGCCATGCAGCGCGGCGAGGGTCAGGCGCGCATGCAGCGGGCGGCCTTCGTTATGCGGGGGCGGCGGCATGGCCGAATTGCGCATCTCGACCCGCGCCTTCAGCGCCGCCAGCGCGTTCAAGAGCGGCATCGCCACCTCGATCGCGTTGATCCCGCCGACCGGGTCGCCGGAATGGGCGCCGCGGCCGCGCACGGTGATCAGGATGTCGATGCTGCCGAAACAGCCGGCCCAGATGCGCGGGCCGGCCGAGCCGTTGAAGGAGAGCAGATGGCCCTCGACCAGCCCCTGTTCGGCGAGATGGCGGACGCCGGGATAAAGGCCGCCTTCCTCGTCGGTGCAGAGCAGGAATTCGGGATCGAAGCGCAGGGCCAGGCCGTGTTTCCCGGCAGCGCGCAAGGCGGCGAGGGTGGCGGCGATCGCCCCCTTCATGTCGGCGGCGCCGCGGCCGTGCAGGCGATTGCCCACGCGGGTCAGTTCAAACGGCGGATGCGTCCATCCCGAGCCCGCCGGCACGGTATCGACGTGGTAATAGAGACTGCAGACCGGACGGCCGGTGCGGCGGCGGGCGATCAGGTTGATGCGCTCGCCATGGGCGCGGCCGCCGGGTGTCTGCCACAGATGTTGCGGGACGCTGACACGTTGGAACGAGAAACCGGCCGGGGCCAGCAGCCCCTCCATCAGATCGGCGAAGGCGCCATAGCCGTCGCCCGGCGGGAACGACGTATCGGCGGCGATCATGCGGCCGAGATCGGCGGCCATCGCCTCGACATCGCCGGCGATCGTCGCGATCGCCTGGGTGAGGTTGCTGGACAATTCCCCCCGCATGGGTGACCCTGTGCCTCGTCGATCGTTTAATATAAACTATATAGAAATAAGAACTCAGTGATGACCCTTGTCAACGACAAAAGCCCGGGGCTCGCGCCGATCCGCCGGATCGACGGCGACGCGGCCGCACCGCTTTACGAGACGGTGAAGCGCCAGATTTCCGAGGCGATCCTGCTCGGCCAATGGCAGCCGGGCACGGTCTTGCCGAGCGAGGTGGCGCTGGCCCAGATGTTCGGGGTGGCGGTCGGTACGGTGCGGCGGGCGTTGAGCGACCTGACCGCCGAAGGGCTGCTCAGCCGGCGGCGCAAGACCGGCACCGTGGTCACCGGGCGCAGCCCGGATCACTCGTTACGCTTCTTCTTCCAGTATTTCCGCCTGCATGGCCATGACGGCGCGCTGGTGCGCTCGCAGGCCCGGATCCTCGATGTCGAGGAGGGCGACGCGACGGCGGACGAAGCCGCGCGGCTGAACCTGGATGCCGGAGCGCGGGTGCTGCGCCTGCGCCGCCTGCGCAGCGTGGCGGGCAAGCCGATCATGATCGACCTGTTCGTGCTGTCGGCCGAGCGCGTGCCCGATTTCCCGCGGCCCCCGGCCGAGGTGCCGGAGCTGCTCTACCTCCACCTGCTCGAACGCTACGGCATCCGCATCTCGGCGGTGCGCGAGCATGTCACGGCCGAACTGGTCGACGAGGCGGACGCCAAGCTCCTGGAACTGACCCGGCCCTGCGCGGTGCTGGTGATTGACGAGGTCGCCTTCGACCAGGCCGGCGCGCCCACCATCCTGGCCCGCCACCGGGCCAGCACGGCACAGCACTGCTACATCAACGAGGTGCGCTGACTACGTCAGAGATCGATGTCGTAGCGCACGTAGTTCGTGCGCTTGGCCACCCGGTCGTAGAGGCTGCGGGCGCGGTAGTTGTCGTCGTGGGTGTGCCAGTAGATGCGCCGCCAGCCCTCGGCCTCACCCAGCGCCTTCAGGCCTGCGATCATCGCCGGCGCGGCGCCCGAGCCGCGGGCGTCCGGGTCGACGTACAAGTCCTCAAGATAACAGATCGTGCGCAGGCTCCAGGTATGGAGGTGCAGTACGTAATGGGTGAAGGCGATCGGCCGGCCGGCGGCGTCGAAGGCCAGCAGGCAGTTGATCGGCTGGGCCGGATCGACGATGCGCTGCCACAGCCCGTCGATGACGGCCGGGCTCAGGTCCGCGCCGAAATGGGTGCAGAACCCGCGCCACAGCGGTTCCCAGGCCGCGCGGTCCGGCGAGCCGGCCCGACGGATCGTCAAATCCGCATCAGGCATGCAGCAGGTGCAACTCGACCAGCATGTTCGTGACTTCCCAATGATGGGTGATGGCCCAGCCCGACAGGCACATCAGCGCGACCATGACGATCGCGAAGAAAATCAGGAATCGTGACGGCTCGTTCATCGCCGGCCCTCCGATGCGTTTCCTCAGAAATACATGTTGAGCCGGCGAGGGCGTTTTGCAAGCCGTACCGACGGTCAGGCCGGCGCGTAGGCGCGCAGGAACATCGCCACGGTTTCCTCGATGTGCTTGTCGCGTGTCTCGGCGTCGAGCGGCTGGGGCAGGCCGCAGAGCGAGCGCAGGTGGAATTCGCCGCGGATCAGCGCGCAGAACTGCTCGGCCGCCCGCTGGGGATCGGCGATCTTCAATCGGCCCTTGTCGGTTTCCTGGGCGAGATAGGCGGCAACGCGCGTCTCGCCGACTTCCGGCCCGTGGCTGAAGAAGGTGTCGGCCAGTTCAGGGTATTCGCCGCCTTCCAGGATGATGGCGCGGATCGCGGCCATGCCTTCCGGGCCCATCACCAGCGCGAACAGCCGGTGGCCGAGTTCGGTCAGCGCCTCGCGCGGCGATTTGGCATCGATGTCCGGATCGTCGAAGATCGCGACCACGCTGGCCGACTTCGCCTCGACGATCGCGCGGAACAATCCGGCCTTGGAGCCGAACAGTTCGTAGAACGTCGACAAGGATCCGCCCGATCGCCTGACCACGTCGCTGATTCCGGCCCCGGCATAGCCGCGCTCCATGAACAGTTCGAGGGCGGCATCCATCATCGCCTGGCGCCTGGCTTCACGCCGGTCCGCCTGGCTCACGCGCTCCCGCGCGACCACTGCTGTCACTTGCTCGCGGCTCCTTTCCCGGTCCCCCAACTCCCCCTGACCTAATGGCGGTGTTTTTTTATCCGCTCACGATCAAGAGGCTTGACCAATGCGTAATGTGTAATACAGTTATTAGTGTAACTGAGGTTACCCAATGTGGCAAGCCTGCGTAATGATCCGGGCCATCGCCGCGAGATGCAACAGGGTGGGATTGACATGGTCGGGTCGTCGTTCGGGTATTGGGGCAGGGCCGCGCTGCTGGCGGCCGCCGTTATGGGCCTGAGTGCCTGCGGCGAACCCAAGGCCGAGGAGAAACAGGCGGCGGTCGAGGACATCAAGCCGGTCCGGGCCCAGACCGTGACCTACAAGCTGCTGCGCGATCGCCAGTTCTATCCCGCCGTCATCCAGCCGCGTTACGAAACCCCGATGGGCTTCCGCGTCGCCGGCAAGATCGCCGAGCGGCGCGTCGACGTCGGCACGGTGGTCGAGGCCGGCCAGGTGCTGGCAACCCTCGATCCCGCCGACATGAAGCTCAACCTGAAGGCGACCCAGGCCCAGCTGCGCTCGGCCGATGCCGACCTGGAGCGCACGCGCCAGGATCTCGACCGCTACACCCAGCTCAAGACCAGCCCGGCCTACAACCAGTCGGTCTATGACCAGCGCCTGTCCGCCTTCCGCGCCGCCGAGGCGCGCTCGGCCCAGCTGCGCGAACAGATCCGGATGGCGCAGAACCAGATCGAGTACACCGACCTCGTCGCCCCGGCCCGCGGCATCATCACCGCCACCTCGGGCGAGGCCGGCCAGGTCGTCGCCGCCGGCCAGACCATCATGACGCTGACCCGCACCGACGAGCTCGAGGTCGTGGTGGCGATTCCGGAAAGCCGGATGAAGGAAGCTGTCGCGGCCGACAAGATCGGCTTCACGCTGTTCTCCGACCCCGACAACAAGATCCGCGCCAAGCTGCGCGAGATTTCGCCCTCGGCCGACCCGGCGACGCGCACCTATCGCCTGCGCTATTCGATCATCGAGCCGGTCGAGGGCCTGCAGATCGGCATGTCGGCGACCCTGCAGCTGGAAAAGCTCGGCGCCCAGCGCTTCGCCACCCTGCCGCTGACCGCGCTCTACCAGGACAAGGACAAGCAGGCCGTGTGGGTGATCAATGCCCAGACCGGCGGGCTGACCCTGAAGCAGGTCGAGGTCGTCGCCTATGGCCAGGACAAGGTCAGGATCAAGAGCGGCATCGACGAGGGCGAGCTGGTGGTGACCGCCGGCGTGCACAAGCTCGATGCCGGGCAGAAGGTGCGGATCTACGGGGCCCCGCAGTCGTGAAGGGTTTCAATCTTTCGGAATGGGGCCTGCGGCACCAGTCGCTGGTCCTCTATTTCATCATCGCCTCGACCATCGCGGGCGTGATCGCCTATTTCCAGCTCGGCCGCCAGGAAGACCCCGAGTTCACCATCAAGACGATGGTGGTGCAGGCCTACTGGCCGGGCGCGACCGCGCGCGAGCAGGAACTGCAGGTCACCGACAAGCTTGAGAAGAAGCTGCAGGAACTGCCCTATTTCGATTTCATCGCAAGCTATTCCAAGCCCGGTGAATCGACCTTGAAGGTCAACCTGCGCCAGGACACGCCGGCCAAGGCCGTGCCCGACATCTGGTACCAGGTACGCAAGAAGATCGGCGACATCCAGAATTCGCTGCCCCAGGGCGTGCAGGGGCCGTTCTTCAACGACGAGTTCGGCGATACCTTCGGCGTGATCTACGCCTTCCGCGGCGACGGGTTCAGCCCGGCCGAGCTGAAATCCATCCTGGAAGATGTCCGCCAGCAGCTGCTGTCGGTCAAGGATGTCTCCAAGGTCGACATCGTCGGCGCCCAGGACGAGAAGATTTTCGTCGACTTCTCCCACAAGAAGCTCGCGGCGATGGGCATTACGCCCCAGACGCTGCTCGACGCCCTGCAGAAGTTCAACACGATGACGCCGTCCGGCGTGGTCGAGGCCGGCACCGACCGCATCGCCGTGCGCGTCTCCACCACCCTCGATACGCTGGCCGCGGTGCGCGACGTGCCGATCGTCGTGGGCAATCGTGCGCTGCGCATCGACGACGTGGCCGAGGTGACCCGCGGCTACCAGGACCCGCCGGGCTTCACCATGGCGGTCAACGGCAAGCAGGTCATCGGCCTCGCGGTCTCGATGCAGAAGGGCGGCAACGTGCTGGCCATGGGCCAGGCGCTCGATGCCCGGATGGAGCAGATCAAGCGCGAGCTGCCGCTCGGCGTCGAGGTCGAGCAGATCGGCGACCAGCCCAAGGTGGTCAAGGCCTCGATCGACGAATTCATGCAGTCGCTGGCCGAGGCGCTCGGCATCGTGCTGGTGGTCTCGTTCATTTCGCTCGGCCTGCGCACCGGCTTCGTCGTCGCGCTCTCCGTGCCGCTGGTGCTGGCCATCACCTTCGTCGCGATGATGGTGATGGGCATCGATTTCCACCGCATCTCGCTCGGCGCGCTGATCATCTCGCTGGGCCTGCTGGTCGACGACGCGATCATCGCGGTCGAGATGATGGTGGTGAAGATGGAGCAGGGCTACGACCGCGTGAAGGCGGCGAGCTTCGCCTTCACCTCGACCGCCTTCCCGATGCTGACCGGCACCATCGTCACCGCCGCCGGTTTCGTTCCGGTCGGCTTCGCCAAGTCGAATGCCGGCGAATACACCAACGCGATCTTCTGGGTGGTGGGGCTGAGCCTCGTCATCTCCTGGATCGTCGCCGTGCTGTTCACGCCCTATCTCGGCTACAAGCTGCTGCCCAACTTCAACAAGGGCGGCCACGAGCATCACGACCCCTACCAGAAGCGCAGCTATCGCATGCTGCGGGCGATCATCAACTGGTGCGTCACCTGGCGGAAGTCGGTGGTGCTGATCACCGTCGTGGCCTTCGCCGTCTCGGTCTGGGGCTTCAAGTTCGTCGAGCAGCAATTCTTCCCCTCGGCCTCGCGGCCCGAGCTGATGATCGACCTGCGCCTGCCGGAGGGCGCGTCGATCAAAGCGACCCAGGCCCAGGCCGAACGCATCGAGAAGCTGCTGTCCGCCGACCCCGACGTCCGCTTCTTCACGACCTATGTCGGCGGCGGCACCGTGCGCTTCTACCTGCCGCTCAACCCCGAACTGCGCCAGGCGAACTTCGCCCAGTTCGTGGTGATGACCAAGGGCCTCGACGAACGCGAGCATGTCTTCGATCGTCTGCAGAAGGCGTTCGACGAGGAGTTCGACGCGGTGCGCGTGCGCGTGATGCGGCTGGAGAACGGCCCGCCTGTCGGCTTCCCCGTCCAGTTCCGCGTCATCGGCAAGGATCCGATGGTGATCCGCGACATCGCCGACAAGGTCCGCACGGTGATGCGCGAGAACCCGCATGTCCGCGACGTCAATTTCGACTGGAACGAAATGGCGAAGTCGGTGCGGCTGGAGATCGACCGCGACCGGGCCCGGGCGCTGGGCGTCAACCCGCAGGACCTGGCGCTGACGCTCAACACCCTTCTCGCCGGCCAGCGCGCCACCCAGTTCCGCGACGGCATCGAACTGATCGACGTGACGATGCGCGCGGCCGAGGACGAACGCCTGAGCCTCGACGATCTTGCCAACATCAACGTCTGGACCTCGTCGGGCGTGGCCGTGCCGCTGTCCCAGCTCGGCCGCGTCAGATACGGCCTGGAGGAGCCGATCCTGTGGCGGCGGAACCGCGAGGTCATGATGACCGTGCGCGCCGATATCAGGGACAATACCCAGGCCCCGGTCGTCACCGCCCAGATCAACCCGATGCTGAACGCGCTGCGCGCCAGGCTGCCCGACGGCTACCGCATCGACATCGGCGGCGCGGTCGAGGAAAGCGTCAAGAGCCAGCAATCGATCTTCGCCGTGATGCCGCTGATGGTCCTGATCATGGTGACGGTGCTGATGCTGCAGCTGCAGTCGTTCTCGCGGCTGTTCCTGGTGCTGCTCACCGCGCCGCTCGGCATGATCGGGGTCACCGCCGCCCTGCTGCTGTTCCACCAGCCGTTCGGGTTCGTGGCCATGCTCGGCGTCATCTCGCTGGCCGGCATGATCATGCGCAATTCGGTCATCCTGGTCGACCAGATCGACCAGGACATCAAGGCCGGCGCGCTGCCGTGGGAAGCGATCGTCGACGCCACCGTGCGCCGCGCCCGACCCATCGCCCTGACCGCGGCGGCCGCGATCCTCGCCATGATCCCGCTGTCGCGCAGCGTGTTCTGGGGCCCGATGGCGATCGCCATCATGGGGGGGCTCGCCATCGCCACCCTGCTGACCCTGTTCTTCCTGCCTGCCCTCTACGCCGCCTGGTTCCGCGTCAAGCGCGACGCGCCGGCCAAGGCCGCCGCCGCGAAGCCCGCGGGCCCGGCGCTGGGCATGCCGCAGCTGGCGCCGGGGGAGTAGGCCACGCTGGTCATTTAAGTGCCAATCGTCGTTCCGGCGAAAGCCGGAACCCAGGGAAAGCGCGGTACCGATTGCGACGCCCTTGCCCTGGATCCCGGCTTTCGCCGGGATGACGATTCGCTTTTTTAGGGCACCAACACGACCAAGTTTGCCCTTATGGGGTCAGTTGAGCCACTTGGCCGACACCGCCTTCAGATCACCCCGCCGATCCAGCACATCCCAGACGAAGGTCATCACCCGCACATAGTCGGCGTCATCGGGCGGCAGCATGAAGCCGATCCAGTTCCTCGGCGTGAGCGGCGCGTCCATGTAGGCCGCGAACAGGCGCGGATCGGTCTTGCTGTAGTGGGTGGCCTCGTAGGTCTCGGTGATCATCACGTCGCCCTTGCCTTCGGCGATCATGGCCGGGATCTCGGCGTTCTTCTCATGCGTGCTGATCTGCGCCGACTTCATGTTGGCCAGCACGTAGGCCTCGTTGGTGCCACCGGGATTCTTGATCACGCGCACGCCGGGCTGGTTCAGGTCTTCCGGCTTGGTGAACTTGTCCTTGTCGGCCGCGCGCACCAGCGCCACCTTGCTGAAGGGCGCATAGCCTGGAAGCATCACGATCTGGCGGATGCGCGTCACGTTGCGGGTGATGCCGCCGACCGCGACGTCGAACTTGTCGGACAGAGTGTCCTTCATCAGGTTGGGCCAGCTGGTCTGCACGTATTCAATCCGCACGCCCAGTTCCTTGGCCATGGCCTCGACCACATCGATGTCGTGGCCGGCGTAGCCGGTGTCGGTCTTCATCGAGAAGGGCCGGTAGTCGCCAGGGGTGCCGACGCGCAGCACCTTGGTCTCCATGATCTTGTCCAGCCGCGGGCCGGCCTGAGCTGTAAAGGCGACGGCCAGGCCGGCCAGCAGCAAGGCGGCGAGCGCGAGGATTTTATTGGGCTTCATGCGCATGTCACTCCGATGGATTTCTCGAGCGCGCCGGTGGGGCCCGGCGCGCAGCGGAGAATAACACCCGCTTCAATCACGGACTGCCGGTAATTCCGGGCGCAGTCGGCACTGCCCGGCGCAGCTTCAGTCGATATCGAGCCCCAGATCCAGGATCGGCGCCGAGTGCGTGATCGCGCCCGACGAGATCAGGTCGACGCCGGTCGCGGCCACCGCCGCGACGGTGTCGAGGTTGATGCGGCCCGACGCTTCGGTTACCGCCCGCCCGCGGGCCATCGCCACCGCCTCGGTCAGCATCGGGATCGTCATGTTGTCGAGCAGCACGGCGTCGGCGCCGGCCTCCAGCGCCTCGGCCAGCTGGTCGAGCGTGTCGACCTCGATCTCGACCTTGACCATGTGGCCGGCCGCGGCGCGTGCCCGGGCCAGGGCCGGGCGGACGCCGCCGGCCATCGCCACGTGGTTGTCCTTGACCAGCATGCCGTCGTCCAGGCCGAAGCGGTGGTTGGCGCCGCCGCCCAGCCGGACCGCGTATTTCTCCAGGATGCGCAGGCCCGGCGTGGTCTTGCGGGTGCAGACGATGCGGGCGGGGTGGGGCCGCGCCGCCGCCACCAGCCGGGCCGTGGCGCTGGCTACCCCTGAGAGATGACAGGCGAGGTTCAGCGCGGTGCGCTCGGCGGTCAGGATGCTGCGGGCGTCGCCGGCAATCTCGGCGACGATCTCGCCCTTGGCGATGTCGGCGCCGTCGCCCTTGCGGATTTCGCAACGGCTGTCCGGGTCGATCAGACGGAAGGCCATCAGCCCGGCCTCGATGCCGGCGAGCCGGCCGGGTTCGCGGGCCCGCATCACCGCACGGGCCCGCAGGCCCGGCGGCAGCACGGCGGCCGAAGTGATGTCGCCGGCGCGGCCGAGATCCTCGGCCAGCGCGGTGCGCAGCAGCGGTTCGATCAGGAAGGCGGGGGGCGGGGTCAGGTCGGTCATGCGCGGGCTCGCGAAGGCAGGGCCGTGTCGGCGGCGATGTCGGCCATCGCCTCGGCCAGGGTGAAGGTGGACCGCCGCGCGGTGGCGGCGAGCGGATAGTCGGCGCGGCAATGGGCCCCACGGCTTTCGCGCCGGTTGCGCGCGGCGTAGGCGATCAGCCTGGCGACCAGCGCAGTATCGTCGTCGGGCGCCTGGGCCGCCAGGACGGTCAAGGCGGCATCGAGGCCGGGGGCATCGCGCACCACGCCGACCTGGTCGCTCATCAGCCGGCGCAGGCGGGGCGACGGTGCCGGGCGCGCCGGCGCCGTCTTCGGCGCATTGCCGCCGGCGGCGCGATCGCCGGATCGGCCGAGGATGTCGTGGGCCACCCGCTCGCCATAGACCAGCGCTTCCAGCAGGGAATTGCTGGCCAGCCGGTTGGCGCCGTGCAGGCCGGTGCCGGCGACCTCGCCGCAGGCCCAGAGGCCCTTGAGCGAACTGCGCCCATGGCGGTCCACCGCGATGCCGCCCATATGGTAATGCGCCGCCGGCGTCACCGGGATCGGCTGGCGCAGCGGATCGATGCCGACGCGGCGGCACAGGCTTGCGACCGTCGGAAACAGGGCGGGCAGGCGGTCGCCGATCGCGGTCCGGGTATCGAGGAACACCGTCCGCCCGCGCCGCCGTGCGCCATAAACCGCGCGGGCGACGACGTCGCGCGGCGCCAGGTCGAGGGCGGGATCGATCCCGTCCATGATCGGCGCGCCGGTCTCGTCGACCAGCCGGGCGCCGGCGCCGCGCAATGCCTCGGTGGCGAGCGGCAGCGGATCGCCGCCGGCGGCGATCGCCGTCGGATGGAACTGGACGAATTCCAGGTCGGTCAGCGCCGCGCCGGCCCGGGCCGCCAGCGCCAGGC
>JAEYTW010000521.1 GCA_023433835.1 Pseudomonadota bacterium
GGGGGGGGGGGGGGGGCCGGCGGGGGGGGGGGGGGGGGGGCGGGGGGGGCTCCCTGCCGCGTTTCGGCTCCAGCTACGGGGGCCGAAACTGGTTACAGGGGGGTGGTTACAGGGGGCGGCCGGTCGATGACCCTCATGTCGATCAGCGCCTTTGCCCGATCGCACGGCGTGAGCCGCGCGGCGGTGAAAAAGTGGCAAAAGGCCGGTTTTCTGCGGATGTCGGGCGATCAGGTGATCGTCGAAGAGTCGGACGGCTTGCTGAAGGCCGGCAGCCGGGGCCGGTTCGCGCAAGACGCCGATGCAGCCGCCCCGGCCCCCGCCGAGGTTACAGGGGTTACAGGGGGCGCGGCGCTCGGGTTACACCCCCCTGTAACCAGCCTGCCCGACGAGATCACCGCGGAAGACGCGGCATCGCTCCGCCAGTTCCTTGACCGCCTGCTGCGGGGCGAGTTCAGCACCTTTGCCCAGGCCCAGGCGATCAAGGAAAACGCCTTGGCCGGCATCCGGGCCCTGGAATTCATGACCAAGTCCGGCGCGCTGATCGACCTGGCCGAGGCGGAGGCGATCTTTTTCACCACGGCGCGGGCCGAGCGGGATCACTGGCGCGCATGGCCGGCGAAGGTGGCGGAGAAGATCGCTTCCATCATCGGGGTTGAGGCCGAGCCGCTGAAACGCGCGCTGACCGAGTTCGTCACCGCCGAGCTGGCGGAGCGCAGCGACCCGGAGTTCATCTCCGAAGACGGCGGCGAGGACGTTGACGCATGATCGCCCCCGCCGGGCCGACCTCGAGGTGGCCGGCGCGCGCCTGTTCCACATGAAACGGCCCCGACACCTTGGGGGTATCGAGGCCGCAACCGGCGAAGGCGGGCTATCCGTTGTGGCCGCAGCCCGGACGGTGGATCAGCGGAACAGCAACCACCCGACGACGCCGAGGCCCGCCATGAAGGCGACGAAACCGGCCCGACTGATCCACGTTGCCCGGCGTTCTCGACGCTCCGATTCCGTGTCGCGCTGAAAGCCATCGTTGTTGCAGTCGCGGAAATGCTCGCCCCGGGCCCCGCGCTGGTACTTGTCGCCCAGATCATCCGCCATGATCAGACCGCCTTTGCCGGGGCCTTCACCGCCGGTGACAGTCGGTTGGGCCTGCCGGCATAGCGGGGCTTGAAATGGGCCTGTATCACCATGGGATCGCGCAGGGCGGCCCGGCAGGCGATCTTCACGGCCGCCGGGATGGTCGAGCCGCGGCGGTAGCTGTGAAAGGTGCTGAGCGCGACGCCGAGGAAGTCGGCCGCCTCCTGGTTCGACAGCTTGGCGGTGCGCTGCCACGCCGCGAAATCCTCGGCCTCGAACGGCCGCTGTTCGTTGGCGAGCAAGCGCAGATGGAAGCCGTCAATCAGCAGGTCGTCGTTCCCGTCCCACTGCACGTCGGTGCCGTACTCGTCGACCTTGGCGGTGGCGAACACTTCGGCGGTCCGCAGCGGCGCCAGGACATCGCCGCCCGTGGCGATCCACCCGGCCAGGTCCACCCGCGCCTTGCCGCCGTCGCGCCACACGATATCGAGCGACGACGGCGGGACGATCTTCACCTTGCTGATGCGGGGCATTTCGGGGCTTGCGTTCATGGTGCTGATCCTCAGGTGGTCGGATAGTTCGCGTTGATCCTGTTCCACTCGGCGACGATCGCCGGCCGGTTCGCCTTGGCCCAACCCATGACGTCCTGCAGGACCGCCGGGGGTATGTGGCCTTCCATGATCGTCATGGTGGCGATCGAAACCATCGCCTGAAAGTCGTGGTGCTTGACGTGGAAATGCGGCGGAAGGTGGTCGTTGGCATTCACCCGGATTTCGATCTTGCCGATGGTGTGAAGCTTGCCCATGTCCGCCCCTTCCGTTGCAGGAAAAACATAGTGCGAAAATCGCATGGGCGCAAGTGGCCAGTGCAGAAAACGCATGATATTTCTCGCAGCCCGGAACCACGATGCTAGCGGCAATGCTAGCAATCTATCGCTTGTTGTTAACGACAATGCTAGCATCCCGCTAGCACGAAACAGGAGCCTTGCCGATGGCCGTAGATACCTCCCAGGTCAATGTCCGCCTGACTTTGCCGCATGCCGACCTTGTCCGGCGGACGGTCGCCCGACTTCGAAGCGATCTGACTTTCGAAGGCGCGCTAGCAGCAATGCTAGCATCTGCTAGCGATCAGGCTGGCGATGCTAGCGTGGCGCTAGCGCCGACTGGCACCCCCTCGGCCGACCGGGACGGTTCGGACGTCCGGGCCGAGATTGCGGCGCTGGCGGCCCGGGTCACGGCCCTGGAAGCCGCTGCGCCGCAAAAGGCCATGTCCGCCCCGCCGCCGAAGGATAGCGCCGCCCCGGCCGGGCGGGTCTCGCGGGCCGAGTTCGGCCGTCTGCACGGGGTGAGCCGGGCCATGGTGACGAAGTGGGGCAATCTCGGCTGCATCGTTGATGACGGCGGGCTGGTCGACGTGGCCGCGTCCGACGAGCTGCTGAAGGCCCGCCAGTTCGGCCGGTACCGGAACCCCGCCGCCTGATCGGCCGGCAGCGGGGTGGCGGGCCTCAAAGGAGGCCGCGCCCCGGATAGACCGAGGGCACAAGCCGTTCCTCGTCCGCGATAGCGCGGTCGATCGCTTCAATCTGCGCCTGGATCGCCGTGACCTTCTCGGCCGGCGCGTTATAGGCCTGGATCGCTTCGGCCGTCGTTTTGCGGCGCTGCTCGACCAGCACCTCACGCAGCCGCTTCAGGTTGCCGACCGGCGTGCCTGCGGTGTTCTCGGACATGGGTTTCTCCACGGGGATGGAAGGGCACCAGGATCGGCGCCCCTGCGCCAGCATATCACCCGCCCGGCTGGGCTCTACCAGATGTGGGGGTGCCCCGGCTGGCCCGACACCATGACCCGCCAGAAAATGGGGCATGCGGAACGTCCCCCTTGCAACAAGGGGGACGCCGCGCATATCGTCGAAGGTGGAGCGTGACAACTCCCGCGGTGAAGGCCAGCCACGGCCGTTCGCCGCATCCGTGATAGGCAGCCGGATCGCTAAATCAGGTCGCCAAACCGAACGTGCCCGCCGCCAGGCGGGCGCGAACCGGCGCGTACTATGCCGGGAGTCCGTCCGCTATACAATACCCGTAAGGGGAAGGCGGCGGGCACGTTCTCACGGGCGTGTTGTCACCCTCCCGGCGCCAGTGCCGACCCGCTGGCGATGGTGTCCACCGAGACACCGCCGGCCGTGACAAGCCGGTCTTGATGACCGTGAGCAAACCTTATGACCACCAACATCCCTGGCCGGCCGGAAGCGGCCGGCAACGCGCATGCTATGCGCGTCCCTGCCGATGTGCCTGGCGCGTCACCAGGCCAAGCCCTGCCGGCTCGGCCCGCCGCATGGTCGGCGATCCGTGACGAGCTGTATCCCGCGCTGTGCGCCCGCGGCCTGACAGCGGAGGCTGCGGGCGTCGCGGCCGAACGCGGTGCCGATGCCGCCATCGTCGAAGCCCGCCTCGTGACCCTCGCTGAAGCTCGACGCTGGGGCAGGCCCTACGATGGCCGCCCGCTGGCCGCCCCCGAGACCGGAGCACCCGCCGCCGATCCCGATGCCGCCGTGCATGCCCTGCGCCGCGACCTGCAGGTGGCCAGCGCCGCATGGGAAGCGCTTGCCGACGCCGTCGACATGGCGCTGAAGCGGGCCGAGGCTGCGGTGCCGGCCCGGCTGCCGAAGGTGGACCAGCAAGCCCGGCTGGCGCGGGCCCGGGACGCCGAGGGGTACCCCGAGACGAAGGCGGCCGAGGAAGCCGCCCACGCCGCCATAGGGCCGATGCTCGAACGCATGAAGGCGGCGGAGCCGGTGACCTTGGCCGGCTATGCCGCCATGGTGGCGGCGCTGCTGGCCGCTATCGTCGATCCTGACGACGACGGCACCGAGCCGGCCGACGTCATCCCCCGGCTGATGCTGGCCGAGGCCGAGCGCCTCGCGGCGGTGCGGTCATGAACGCGCCCGGCACCATCCTGCCCCGGCATCCGGCCGTCAGCCGGCACGCCGACAACCCGAAGTGGGCGACGATCGAGGCGATGACCCGGGCCGTGATGGCGTCCCAGGCCGAGGCCTTCGGCTTCTCGGCTGCCGAGGTCGACTGGCTTACCCGCAGCGCGACCGACGCCTTTTTCGACCAGCCCGCAGCCGAGCGGCCCCGCCTGCCAGCGGTCGCCGATGAAGGGAGGATCGCTCAATGACCCGACGTCGCGAGTTTCTTGCCCGCATGGGCGCGGTGGCGGTTGTCGCCTCGTCGCCTGCCGCGTCGGCCTCGGCCGGCCCTGACCCTGACGCCGAGCTGCGCCGGTTGTGCGGTGCCCTGACCGCCGCCGCCCGGCGCTATGACGCGCTGTCCGACGAGGAAGGGCGGCTATTCGATCTGGCACAGCATGAGGGCCCGGGCCGCAAGCTCGACCTGTGGGAATGGGAGTCCGCCGCCCGGGCCGGCCTCGCGCCCGCCGCCGACCATGCCAGCCACAGCGAGTACGCGGCGTGGTGGCGCCAGACGCTCGACGCCGTTCATGAACGCGTCGGGGCAACGGCGATGGTGGGGAAGGCCGCCGAGGCCGCTGCGGCGGCGCGCGCGCTGATCCCGCTGGTGGAAGCCGTCGAGCCGCGCACCGTGCACGGCTATGCGTTGAAGCTGTCGGCGCTGCTGGGCTGGATCGGCTACGAGCAAGATCCTGCTGAAACGGAGGATGTGGAAATTCCGCGCTGCATCCTGGCCGAGGCCCGCCGCCTCGTGGCGGTGCGGTCATGATCTCCCGCCGCCGCATCCTCCCCGCCCTGGTCGCGACCGCGGCCGGCGCGGGTGTCGCAGCCATCGCCGCCGGCATGCCCGCGCCAGATGACCATATCCGGTCGCTCGTGGCCGAGCTGGAACGCGCCGGCGCCGCGTCTTCGGAAGCGGCTCGGCGCGTCACCGTTGCCGAGGGCGCGGCCCCAGCCCGTTATCCCGCGCCCGTGCCGGAATGGAGGGCCTGGGCGCGGGAGAACCACCCCGGCGGGCCACTCTCCGAAAACTGCCACGGGCCGCAGTTCCAGGCCGTGCGCGCCGAGCTTGCCAGCTTCCCGAAAGACGGGCGCGGGCAGGTTATCGCGCCGGACGGCTGGGCCCGCCGCCTGGTCGAAGCGGATGCGGCCGACGTCGCGGCATACTACGCCCCGGTCAGGCCCGCATATGACGCCCTGGTGGCCGAACGGGCGGCGGCAGTTGCCGTGATCGATGCCGAGCACGATGTACCCGCCCTGGACAAAGCCTATGAGGCTGCCGCCGCTCTTTTCGAGGACGTGGCGCTGCGCCTCGTGGGGGCCCGCCCGGCGACCCTGACCGGGTATGCCCGAAAACTCGACGCGCTATGGCGATTGTCGGATCTGGACGAGGAAGACCGCGAGGAGTTGGCCGCCGAGGCCCGGGACCTGATCGCCACTGACCGCCTTCAGGCGGCCGGGGGTGCCCTATGAGGTCGCGCCGGCAAATCCTCTCGGGCCTTGCCGCGGTCGCGGCGGGCACCGGGATCACCGTCACCGCGGCGCCCGTTGGCGCCGCCCGCCCGGGCAACGCGGTCTATGCCGCCATCGCCGCCAATCGCGACGCTTGGGCGGTGTGCTGGCGCGCAGCCCAGACCGAGGCCGAGGGCGAGGCCCGCGCCTCGGCCCGCCGGCCCGCGCCGCTGCCCAACTGGCGGGACTGGCTGAAGGCGAACCGCCCCGAGGTGGCCGCGCTCGATTCGGACCCGTGCGCCGGGGCGCGCTGTCAGGCCGTGCTTGCCGAACTGGAAGCGGCGGAGGCTCGACCGGAAGGGCTTGACGAAGCCGGGCGCCACCAGTTTGCCCGGCATCTGATCACGGCCATGGTGGTCGATCGGGAAGACGGCAGTGACGCCACCAGCGAGGCCCGAGCGGCCTATGAAGCGCTCCAGGTCGACCGAGGCAACGCCATAGCCGCGATCAACGAAGCGGAAGGCGTCGACGCAGCCGGAGAGGCGGCTGAAGCCGCCTATGCCGACATGGCCAATGTCCGTTGCGCCTTGCTGGCTGCCCGGCCGGTGACTGCAGCGGGCTTCGTCGCCAAGGTTCACGCCCTTCTGACCAGTTGGGACGATCCTGGCGAGGCGATCGACGATGACGAGGCCGCGGACCTGATCGGCGACGCCCTGGCCCTGGCTGAAGCGGGCGCAGTGCCCGTGTTCGGCGGTGCCGCATGACGTCGCGTCGTCAGGTCCTGGCCGGGCTCGCCGCAGTCGCGGCGGGTGCCGGCATCACCACGGCCGCCGCGGTCGAAGCCGACCGGCCGGCGGAAACCGCCATGCAGTCCGCAATCACGGCCTTCCGCGCGGCATGGGGCGAGCACGTTGCCACCAGCCGGGCGGCAATCAAGGCCGAGGGCCGCGTTATGAAACGGCGCGGCAAGGCGCCGCCGAAGTGGGAGGATTGGCTGGTCAAGCACCACCCGACCGGCCCGTACCTCGGGAATGGCGATCCGGCCGCCAGTCCGGCCCGGAGCGACCTTTTCGCGCTCTTGTCCGATCTGCCGTTGAACGATCGCGGCGGAATCGTCTGGAAGGGCGCTTACGCAGAAGCGCTCGCCGCCGGCATGGTGTCGGCCGAGGCGGCTTATTACGCGCCCATCCGGCCGATCTATGACGCGATCGTCGACCAGTTCAACGCCGGGTGGGAGCGGGTCGCAGACGAGGAAAACCTTGCCGACATGGAAGGCGAGGCCGATGCGGCCTTCGACCGGATGGGCGAGGCTCTGGCGGTGCTCCTCGAGGTCCGCCCGCGGACAGCGGCCGAGTTCGTCGCCAAAGTCCAAGCGGTGCTGATCAACCCCGATGATCCGATAGGTGACAATGAGGTCGAAGCCCTGCGGGCCGACGTCGCGGCTCTGACGGGGAAAGGCGGTGCGGTATGACCGCCCCCGCATTGGCCTTGACCGCCGATGAAAAGGCGCGCGTCGAGAAGGTCCAGCGCTGGCGGGAAAGCTTCGCTCGTCATGCGGCCTGGCTGATCGACCACGGGGTGAACCCGGCCGAGGTGGAGCAGCGCGCTATCGATGCGACCGCAGCCTTGGAGGGGACCAGCCTGGAAGCCCTTACGGCCCGGGCCCCGGATGGAGGGCATTGGCAATGACCGTCAATACCTTCGATCCGGCGGGCTGGATCGCCCGCGCCGAAGCGATCGGGCGGACCATGCAGGTGGTGGGATCCGTCGTCTATTTCGGCCGCGCCCAGCCGGAGAACAAGGCGGCCGACGCGGCCCTGTTCGACGAGCTGCGGGCGGCCGGCGGTGTCGGCGCGCTCAAGCCCTACCTGTCGCATCGAGGCGAGCGGCTGGCCCGCATCGCCGCAACCCTCGGGCGGGCGGCATGACCGGCCGCGCGCGCGAGGGCAAGGATGCCCGGGCCTTCCGCTATGTCGGCGACGCCGTGCGCCGCCGGCTGGCGCTTCAGGTCCCGGACGAGGAAGCCGCCCCCCGTTCCCCTCAACCCCAACCCGTCGACCAGACGGCGACGGCACCGGCCGATGCGGTCACCCGCGCGGCCTGATCCCGGCTGCCCGGCCAATCCCGGCCGGGCGCCCCTCAACTCCCAAGGAGAAGACGACATGCCCACCAAGACGAACAACAGCCGCCTCACGGCCGGCGCCGCAGCCGTCGCGTTCATCGGCCGGGAGTCGCGCTGACATGGCGAGCGTTAGCAAACGCCGCTGGACCCACAAGGGCGAGCCGCGCGAAGCGTGGATCGTCCGGTATCGCGACCAGGACGGCACCCATCGGCAAGAGACGTTCAGCAAGAAAAAGGAAGCCGACGCGTTCCGGTCGAAGGTCGAAGTTGATATTCGGGCCGGCGCGCACCTAGCGAAATCGGAAAAACTGAAGGTCAATGAAGTCGTGGAGGCGTGGCTGCGCTATCAAGAGCAGCGCTGGCGCTCTGGTGAGATCGGAAAGGGCCGATATCTTACAGTCTGCGGGCATATGAATACTCACGTTCGGCCGTCAATTGGCCGCCGGCTATGGGCCGATCTGACCGCGTTCGATATCGAAACTTGGGCCCGCGAACTGATGCAGCCTGGCTATCGAGGCCGGAAGGAGGGGTTGTCTCCATGGTCGGTCAAAGCCTTGATGGCCGAGATGGTCATGATCGAAGGCTTTGCACTTAAGCGCCGCATGCAGATCAAGCCCATCATGGCCGATGCCCGCCGCGCGCTCGGAAGCCTGAAAGGCAAGGCAATCCGGGTGATCACCAAAGACGAACTGCGGCGCGTGATGGAGGAGATCGAGCGTCCGCGAAACGGGGTGAGCCCGCGCGGCCGGCAGATGCTCCGTTGCTATGTGACGCTGGCCGCCTTCTGCGGGTTGCGCCTCGGGGAAATCAACGGCTTGCGGGTCGCCAACATCGACTTTGACCGGTCGGTGATCAGGGTCCGAAACAGCATAACGCGCTGGGGCGAGTTGAAGGGTCCGAAGACGAAGGCGGGCAACCGTGACGTGCCGCTGCCGGCGGCGCTGGGCGATTTCTTGCGGGTGTGGCTGCGGGACTTCTCCATTGAGAACAAGTTGGGGCTTGCGTTCACGACAGGCACCGGCGAGGTGATGGTGCAAATCGACTGGTCGCGGCGCTGGCAGAACCTCGTCCGATGGGCCGGGCTGAACGATGCTGACCCCGAATCGGTCCATTTCCACGCCCTGCGGCACTTCGCGGCAAGTTACATGATCGCGCAGCAAATCCCGCTGCCGGACGTGGCGCGGCTGCTGGGGCACGAGACGTTTGACACAACGCTTCAGGTCTACGCGCATCCGCTGCTGGAAATGGACCGCCATCAAGCCGTGTTGGACCAGCTTTCAACGGATATGTCGGTGCGAACATACCGTGGCAACAGCCGGCGGGCCGCCCGGATGGATGCGTCCGAGGAGAGGCAGGAAGCGCGGCGGATTGCGCAAGGTGCGGGCATAGACGCCTAAGGTATTGATTTCCCTGGCCTTGTGCTTCCTCACCCAGTCCGTCTACCAGTTTTGCCGCGAACGCCAGTGGATGCTGAAGGGCGGCGTGTGGGCGGTCAAGGGCGCCTCGGAGCGCACCGGCAACCGCTCGCCGATCTGGCCGACGCGCGAGACGAAGCGCCGAAAGGATGCGGGCTACAAGCCGGTGATCATCGGCACCAACGCTGCGAAGGACGCCATCTCCTCGCGCCTTCTGATCGAATCGCCCGGCCCGGGCTACATGCATTTCTCGACGGACTGGGGCGTCGACGACTTCGCCCAGCTCACCGCCGAGCGCCTCACGCCGAAAAAGGTGCAGGGCCGTTGGTACCGCATCTGGGCGCCGATCCCGGATCGGGCCAACGAGCGGCTCGATCTTCGTGTCTACGCCTATGCGGCCTTGGTCGGGATGCTGCAGCGGGGGCTGAAATTGAACAAGCGGGCGGACGAGGTCGGGGCGGTTTCGGGCCAGCCAATCGTGCTGGCCGAAACGGACGAGGCCAAGCGCCTCGAGGAGTTGAAGAAGGTCGCGCCCGTCGTCGAGCAGGCGGCCGGACCGGCGAAGAAGAAGCGGCGCCCGCCGTCGCGGCGCATGGGCATGATGCAGGGGCTTTGAGATGGCATGGACGCAAGCCGACGTCGACAAGCTGAAGCATGCGATCGCCACCAGCGCCCGCTCGGTCACCTATGCCGACAACACCCAGGTGGTCTATCGCGATCTCGACGAGATGTGGCAGGTGCTGGGGCGGATGCAGGGCGAGGTCGGCCGCGCCAACGGCGTGAAGCGCGTCCGCCGCATCCTGCTGAATTCCGTCAAGGGCGTGGACTGATCCGATGATCGAACCCCGCATCGATACCTCGCGCCTACGGCCGGCGAAGCAAAGCGTCATGTTCGACGCGGCCGGCACGGGCCGGCGCCTCGCGTCGTGGAACCCGCCTTCAGGCGAGAGCATCAACAACGCGGTCTACCGCGACCTGGGCAAGCTGCGCGACCGCTCCAAGGATGTCGTCAGGAAGTCGCCGCACGGCGCCAGTGCCCGCGACAGCTTCGTCGCCAACTCGGTCGGCACGGGCATCAAGCCGTCGCCATTGATCGCTGACGCCGAGTTGCGCAAGGCCAAGCAGCTGCTCTGGACTGACTGGACCGACGAGGCCGACGCCGACGAGTTGACCGATTTCTACGGCCTCGAAAGCATGGTGTCCGGCCAGCTATTCAGCGCCGGCGAATGCCTGGTGCGGCTGCGGCCGCGCTTCATGTCGGATGGCCTGGCGGTTCCGCTGCAACTGCAGGTCCTGGCGGCTGAACATCTGCCGCTCAACCAGAATTGGACCCAGCCGAACGGCAACCCGGTGCGCGCCGGCGTCGAGTTCGACGCCAACCTGAACAAGCGCGTCGCCTACCACGTCTACCGCACCCATCCCGGCGATCGCTTCTCCACCACCAACATGGCCGAGCTGGTGCGGGTGCCGGCTGGCCAGATGCTGCATGTCTTCAGGGCCGACGAACCCGGGCAGATCCGCGGCATCCCGATGATTTCCACCGTGCTGCTCAAGCTCTACGAGCTTGACCAGTACGACGATGCCGAGCTTGTCCGCAAAAAGCTCGTGGCGATGATCGCCTTGCTGCTCAAGCGCCCCGTGCCGGAGGGCATGAGCGCGGAGGAGCTGGCCGAGGAATGGGGCGGCACCGCGGAGGGGTCGACCGGTACCGCGACCCTCGAGCCCGGCACCATGTTGCCGCTGGCGCCCGGCGAGGAGCCGTCCCCGTTCGCGCCCGCCGACGTCGGCGGCAATTACGAGGCCTTCATCAAGGTCCAGCTCCATGCGCTTGCCGCCGGCATGGGCATTACCTACGAGCAGCTGACCGGCGATCTGCGCGGCGTCAACTATTCCTCGATCCGGGCAGGCCTGCTCGAATTCCGCCGCCGCATCGAGGCCTTCCAGCATCAGACCCTCGTTTTCAAGTTCTGCCGGCCGATCTGGCATGCCTGGCTGGACGCCGCGGTGATGTCCGGCGCCCTGCGGATTCCGGACTACGGCGCGAACCGCCGGATCTATCGCCGCGTCAAGTGGATCCCGCAGGCCTGGCCCTGGGTCGACCCGCTCAAGGATCGCATGGCCGAGCTGCTCGCCGTGCGCGCCGGCTTCAAATCCCGCTCGGACGTCATCGAAGCCGAAGGCTACGACCCCGAGGAAACCGAAGCCCGCATCAAGGCCGACAACGATCGGGCGGACCAGCCGGAGAACGGCTTCATCTTCGACAGCGATCCGCGCCGGACGGTCAAGACCGGGGCGCTGCAGAAGGCCGAGGACGGCGTCGTCGCCGATATCGGCAAAGAGGAAGGGCAGACCGCATGACCATCATGTTCGCGACCGGCGCGCTGGAACGCAGCGCGGCGTTCATCGCCGGCCAGTTCGCCTCGACGCGGCTGCATTTCGACCCGGTCCGCCTGCAGGCGGAGATGCAGCGGCTGAGCCAGCAGATGGGCGACGTCCAGCGACCGGAAACCGCCGCGGGCGAACTGTCGTGGTTCGCGAAGATGAGCCGCGCCGCCCAGGTCGAGCGCCTGGCCGCGATGGTCGAGGCCGAGCCGGTCGAGGCCGGCCCGGGCTGGTACGGCCTGACGCCCGACGGCATCGCCGTGATCTCGATCGTCGGCCCGCTGCTGTCGCGGTCCGACTGGTGGACCCGCTATCTCGACCTGGTGACCTATGACACCTTGCCGCTGGTCGCCGAGGCCGCCGCGACCGATCCCCGGGTCAAGGGCATCCTCGCCGACGTCTCGTCACCGGGCGGCCACGCCGCCGGCATGATGGATTGCGCCGACCGTCTCGCCGCGGTGCGCCAGGCCGTGCCGCTCTATGCGGTGGCGAACCCGCTTGCCGCCTCGGCCGGATACGGCCTCGCCTGTGCCGCCGATCGGCTGTTCGTGCCGCGCATGGCGACCGTCGGCTCGATCGGCGTGGTGCTGATCCATCTCGATCTGTCACGCCTCGACGAGGAATGGGGCCTGAAATTCACCGCGATCTATTCCGGCGCCCGCAAGGTCGACGGCTGGTCCCATGCCGAACTGTCCGAGGAGGCCCGGGCCGGCATCCAGGCCTCGGTCGATGACGGCCGCCAGCAGTTCGCCGAGCATGTGGCGAAGTACCGCACCGGCATGAGCGTCGACGCCGTGCTGGCCACCGAGGCCGATTGCTTCGACGACGCCGCGGCCGTCTCGGCCGGCCTCGCAGATGAGGTAGCCAGCTTCGACCAGGCACTCGACGCCCTGCGCGAGAAGATCGGGTCGAAGGCCGGCGCGCGCCGCAACCAGCTCGGTCGCCGTGCCGCGGCCGATGCCCAGGAAAAGGCCGCCGAGGCCGACGCCCTTGAACCCGAGATCCAGTCCGGCGCCGAGCAGCCGGCGATTTCCCCCACGGCCGATACCGAGGCGCCCGCCGCCGAGGCCTCGGCCGACGATGAGCCCTTCGACCCGTGCGAGGGGTGCCCCACGCCCGAGGACTGCAAGTCCGCGGGTTCCTGCGCTGACAACAAGGAGAGCAGCATGTCGACCACCGAAGGCGGCGCCACGGCGGCGCGCGACGAAGGTTACAACGCGGCCCTGGCCTATGTCGCCGAGGTGAACGACCTCTGCGCCCTGGCCGGCCAGCCGGGCAAGGCCGCGGGCTTTATCGCGGCCAAGACGAGCGTGGCGGAGATCCGCAAGGCGCTGGTCGATGCCCGGGCGGCGGAAGGCGGGAAGGACGCCATCACGTCGCATCCTGAAACCCTGCCCGCGGCCCAGGCGGGTTCGCTGATCAAGGCGGCCGAAGGCAAGGCCGCCGAGATGCGCGCCGCCTTCCAGGCCGGAAAGGAGTAACCCATGTCGGCCATCATCATGGAGGGCGCCCGCTTCTCCAACCTCGTCAAGTACGAGCTCAACCCCACCTATAACCGCGAGGAGGTAACCGTCCTCGCGGGTTCTGGCAGTGCGCGCGAACTGCTGCTTGGCACGGTGCTGGGCCGCATAACCAAGGCCACGGCCAGCGCCGTCGCCGGTACCAACACCGGCAACGGCGTGATGGGCACGATCACGGTGGGCGCCGCGGCGCTGCCCGGCGACTACCTGCTCAAGGTCGTGAAGGCGGCAAGCAATGCCGGCGACTTCGTGCTGATCAATCCGCTGGGCGTCATGGTCGGTTATGGCTCGGTCGCCGCCGCCTTCTCGCTCGGCGGGCTGGCCTTCACCCTCGCTGACGGCGGCACCGATTTCGCCGTGGGCGACAGCTTCACCATCACGGTGGCGGCCGGGTCGGGCAAGGTCGTCCAGCTCGACCTGGCCGGCACCGATGGTCGCGAGGACGTCGACTCGATCATTCTCGGCGACGTCACCGCGCCGGATGGCGAGGACGCCGCCGGTGTGGTGCTCAAGCGCGGCCCGGCGTTGATCAGCGACGCCGCCATCATCTATCCGTCGGGCGCCACGACGAATCAGAAAGCCGCCATTCGCGCGGCCCTGGTCGCGCTGGGCGTCGTCATCCGCCAGGGGGTGTAATCACCATGACTACCGTACCCAACATGTTCGGTAACGGCTTCGATCTTGCGGAGCTGACCACCGCCATCAACATCATCCCGAACCTCTACGGCCGTCTGAACGAACTGGACGTATTCCCGACCGAGGGCATCACCCAGAACACCATGGTGATGGATCAGGTGAACGGCGTTCTGACCATCCTGCCGGAAAGCAACAAGACCGGTCAGACCCCGGGTTCGCCGGCCACCGTCGGCAGGGACGAGGACCGCGGCGCGCTCACCTTCAAGCTGCCCCATATCCCGCACGAGGATTCGGTCATGCCGGCCGACGTCCAGGGGCGTCGGGCGCCCGGCTCGACCGGCCCCGACACGATGACGATGGCGTATCTGCGCAAGATCGTGGCCGGCCGGCGCAAGTTCTCCCTGACGCTCGAGTATCTGCGCATGGGGGCGCTGAAAGGCATCATCGTCGGCGGTTCCGGCCGCACGCTCTACAACCTCTATACCCAGTTCGGCATCACGCCGAAGGAGGTGGACTTCACCCTCGGCACCGCCGGCACCAACGTCATGGACAAGTGCTATGAAGTCGCCGGCCATATGGAGGACAACCTCAAGGGCGAGGTCATGAACGGCGCCCGCGTGCTGGTCAGCACCGAGTTCTTCAGCAAGCTGATCGGCCATTCGAAGGTGCAGGACGCCTACAAGTACTTTGCCACCACCAATCAGGCCAACCCGCTGCGCGAAGACACCCGTCGACGCTTCCCGTTCGGTCCGTTGGTTTTCGAGGAATATCGGGCCTCTGGCCAGCTCGCCGACGGCTCGACCCAGCGTTTCATCGGCGCCGGCGAGGGGCACGCCTGGCCGACCGGCACGCTCGACACCTTCAAGACCTACCTGGGGCCTGCCAATCACCAGGATTTCGTGAATACCGTCGGCCAGGAAGCCTATGCCTGGCCGATGCCGACCCCCGACGGCCGCGGGATCAACCTGTTCATGGAATCGAACCCGCTGCCGCTCTGCCGCCGGCCGGCGCTGCTGGTGAAGTGCTACACCAGCAACTGAACTGATCGGCGTCCTGCATCAGTCTCGCGCGGGC
>JAEYTW010000564.1 GCA_023433835.1 Pseudomonadota bacterium
GCACGACGAACCAGACGGCCGACCCGGCGCCGGGCGTCGAATCGACGCCGATCCGCCCGCCCATCAGATTGGCCAGCCGCCGGCAGATCGCAAGGCCGAGGCCGGTACCGCCGTGGCGCCGGCGCGACGAGGTATCGGCCTGGGTGAAATGCTCGAACAGCTGGGCCTGGACACCCGGCTCGATGCCGGGGCCGGTATCGCGCACCAGGATCTTGAGGTCGATGGTGTCGCCCGAGACCTGGGCCTCGGCCTCGATCGAGACTTCGCCGCGTTCGGTAAACTTGACCGCGTTGCCGACCAGATGGAACAGCAGCTGGCGAATACGCGTGGCGTCACCGTTCAGCCGGGCGGGCAGGGCCGATGGCACGGCCTGCTGGAGGCTGAGGCCCTTGCGCGCCGCCTGGGCCTGGAACAGCGTCAGGATCGAGTCGAGCAGCTCGGGCACCACGAAATCGACCGGCTCGATGGTGATGCCGCCGGTCTCGAGCGCGGCATAGTCGAGGATGTCGTTGATCAGCAGGAGCAGGCTGTCGCCGGAATGGCGGATGGTATCGGCCAGCTTGCGCTGCTCGGTCGACAGCCCGGTTTCCTGCATCAGCCCGACGGCGCCGAGCCCGCCGTTCAGCGGCGTGCGCAACTCATGGCTGATGGTCGCCAGGAATTCGGACTTGGCAAGGTTGGCGGCCGCCGCCTCCTCGCTTTTCTTCGCCGCCTGCTCGGCCAGCCGGGCCAGTTCGGTGGCCTGTTCGCGCAGCCTTTCCTGGGTCTCCTCGAGCTCGGCGACATAGCGGCTGAGGCGGTCCTGGCTGTCGCGCAGAGCGACTTCCTGCTGGCGCTCGGCCGACACGTCGCGCATCACCGCGGTGAACTGCCGCCGGCCTTCGAAGGCCCAGTCGGTGACCGAAAGTTCGAGGGCGCGCGTCGCGCCCCCCTCGCGCCGGCCGTCGACCGCGCGCTTGCCGCCGGCCGAGACGGCCGCCAGGAACCGGGCCGCATCGGCGGATGCGGCCGGCACCAAGCGCCCGAACATCGCCCCGATCAGCTTGGCCGAGGCCTGGCCGAACAGCCGCTCGGCCGCCGGGTTGACCGCGGTGACCGTACCGTCGCCGTCGAGGATCGCGACCGCGTCGGAGGCGGTGGCGAACACGGCGCGGAAGCGCGCCTCGGACTGGGCGATGATCTGCTCGCGCCGGCGCTGGGGCGTCACGTCGGTATGCATCGACACGATCAGCCCATGCTCGAGCCGGTATTCGGTGATGCGCACGACCCGGCCGTCGCGATAGGCAAGCTCGCCCTCGTCGCGCCCGGTGCGGCGGGTGCCCAGCCGCACCGCCCGCCATTCCCAGCCTTCGCTGGTCGGCTCGGCCAGGTCGCCGCTTTGGGCCAGGGTGACGATCAGCCGGTCGAGTTCGGGCCGTTCGGCCAGGCGGTCGGCCAGCGGCGGATGCAGCCCGGAAAGAATGTCGTTGGCGCGCAACAGCCGGTCATCGGCGTCGAACAGCGCGATGCCGTCGACGCAGGCGTCCATCGCCCGCTGGACACCAGCCAGTTCGAGTTGGCGTCCGCCGACGAGGCGCCATATCAGGCCGGCCAGGGCCGGCGCATCGCCGCCCTGCCGGTTCATGATGCGTCAGGCCTTGCCTTCGGTGATCTTGGCCAGCGTGCGTTCGGACGCGCCGGTCAGGCCTTCGAGCAGCTTGGCTTCGTAGGGGCCGCCCTGGCCCTTGGTATCCTGGGTGACGAACAGCTGCAGCGTGTTGACATGCACGTCGATCAGCGCGGTCACCGCGTCGAGATGGTCGGCGAGGTTCATCTCGGCCCGGTTGAACCGTTCGATGAACGCGGTCAGCGAGCCGGCGACGCGGGTGATCAGCGGATAGCCGAACGTGCCGGCCTGGCCCTTGATGTCGTGGGCGACGCGGAAGACGCCCTTGAACATCGGGTCGATCTCGCCCGGCTTGGTGCGCATGCGCTGGCACATCGAGACCAGTTCCTGCACATCACCCTCGACCACCAGGCGGTAGTTCATCGAGACGCGCTCGACCACCTTGTCGCCGGCGGCGGCAATTTCCTCGAACGACCGGCCCTGGCCCCGGCTGGCAACCTTCTTCAGCTTGCTGGGGACGTTCAGAATGCGGGCATCGCCGTTATCGGCCATGGCGAAGACCTCCTTGCCTACGCGTCGTCGCCCATCAGCGACTTGATTTCTTCGGGCGACAGGCCCCAGGCGGCCAGATCGTTGCCGTCGGGCACCGGACCGTTCGAGACGGCGGCCGTCGGCTGCTTGCCGCGGCGCTCGGGCCCCGTGTAGTCGGCCGAGGAGCGGCGGCGGCGGTCGGGGCCGAAATAGCCCGGCGCCTGGATGAACGGCCTGGGTTTGTCGATGACGGTGCAGAACCGGGTAAGCAGCGTCTTGGCCGAGATCGGCTTGGCCAGGAATTCGGTGACGCCGGCATCGCGCGCCTCGTAGACGCGCTGCACCTCGGTATGGCCGGTCAGCATGATGATCGGCAGGAAGCGGTTCGGGCTGTCCTTGGCGGTCCGGATCATCTTGACGAAGTCATGACCGTCCAGCGGCTGCATTTCCCAGTCGCAGATGACGAAGTCGAACGGCATCTGGCGCATCAGCGACAGCGCCGTCGGCGCGTCCTCGACATCCATCACGGTACGGAAACCGAACGAGCGGCAGAGATCGACGACCATGGCCCGGATGAACCGGTTGTCGTCGATGATCAGGACGCTGAAACTCGAGAAATTGTATTTGTCGCTCACGCTCGCCTCGCCAGCCCCCGCGCCACCGCGACTGAAGATATCACGACTACGATCCGACGCCCCGATCCCCCCGGATCCGGGCTTCCGGAAGGCGCGCACCACCTTCTTTACTGTACTGCACCATAAGGGACGCCCGCCAGCATGGAATTTCGCCCGCGAGGGGGATAGATTGCCGCGGGTTTCCCGTTCGAAGAAGGTTTCTGCCATGACCAAAGCCCCCGTCCGCGTGGCCGTCACCGGCGCCGCCGGCCAGATCTGCTATGCCCTCCTGTTCCGGATCGCCAACGGCGACATCTACGGCAAGGATCAGCCGGTGATCCTGCAACTGCTCGACCTGCCGCAGGCCCAGAAGGCCGTGAACGGCGTCGTGATGGAGCTGGACGACTGCGCCTTCCCGCTGCTGCAGGGCGTGGTCATCACCGACGACCCCAAGACCGCCTTCAAGGATGCCGATGCCGCCCTGCTGGTCGGCGCCCGTCCGCGCGGGCCGGGCATGGAGCGCCGCGACCTGCTGTCGGCCAATGCCGAGATCTTCAAGGTCCAGGGCCGCGCCCTGAACGAGGCGGCCAAGCGCGACGTCAAGGTGCTGGTCGTCGGCAACCCGGCCAACACCAACGCCTACATCACGATGAAGAGCGCGCCGGACCTGCCCGCGGGCAACATCACCGCGATGCTGCGCCTCGACCATAACCGCGCCGTCTCGCAGCTGGCCGCCAAGGCCGGCGTGGGCCCGGCCGACATCGAGAAGATGATCGTGTGGGGCAACCACTCGCCGACGATGTTCGCCGACTACCGCTTCGCCACCGCCAAGGGCAAGCCGCTGCCGCAGGTCATCAATGACGAGACCTGGTACCGCGAAACCCTGATCCCGACCGTCGGCAAGCGCGGCGGCGCGATCATCGAGGCGCGCGGCGCCTCGTCGGCCGCCTCGGCCGCCAATGCCGCCATCGACCACATCCGCGACTGGGTGCTGGGCAGCAACGGCAAGTGGGTCACCATGGGCATTCCGTCCGACGGCTCCTACGGCATCCCGGAG
>JAEYTW010000570.1 GCA_023433835.1 Pseudomonadota bacterium
GGCGCTGGCCCGCGAAACCGGCCGGCCGGCGGCGGTGGACCTGCTGATCCGGCCGAAGGCGACGCCGACCCAGGGCGGTCTGGGCCGCGAGGCGCGCCGCCGGAATGTGGCCGGCGCGATTGCGCTGCGGCCGGGCCGCGCGGTCGGGGGCCGGCGGGTGCTGCTGATCGACGACGTCTTCACCACCGGCGCCACGGTTTCGGCCTGCGCCCGCGTGCTGCTGCGTGCCGGCGCGGCCCGGGTCGACGTGCTGGCCCTGGCACGGGTGGTGCGGGACGACGATCGGTCGGTTTAAGCCATCGGCGCACCACGCCGCCGCAGGATCTCTTCGATGTCCGTTCCAATGGCGATCGCGACACTGGATGCGATCCGGCGATGGTATGGCTCCGCGGCATCGAGATCGCTGACTTCGAGTTGTCCGGCGGCGATTTGTACGATCAGGCGGGGACCGCCCAGATCGCTGTTGTCGTAAATGACCACGCCGTGCGCGAGCCCGATGGCGATCGTCAGGTTCCGCAGCGATGTCTCGTAGCGGCGCCTGATGACGGTCTCGGGAATGTCGTGACCACCTTTTTCGACTCGTTGGGCGACACGCTCGACGTTGAGGGTCGCCGCTCTCAGGGCCACGAAGGCGAGGCCCACCTCGTAGCCGGCGTCCCGCGCGTCGATCATCAGATCGAGCGATTGTCGGCTGGACAGGGTCGTCTCGTAGATGAAATCCGCTCGCGTCGCGATCGCGTGTCTCAGGTCGTGCAAGACACGTTTGCCGGCGGCGATGGTCGCTTTTTCAGGCCTGGTTGGATTGATCGTCCGCGCGATCACGTCTGCATTGATGAACCGTCCCGGCAACATCAACGCGTCGTAGACCGCTGATTTGCCCGATCCATTTGGTCCGCCGAGAATAGTGCAATTGGGCGCCACGATGGGTTTATCGGGGCGGCAGCGCCACCACCTGACCGCTGCTGGTCAACCGCTCACGCCGGCCATCAGGGTATTCCCGGATGACGTCGTGGCCGTAAGCGGGATCGAGATAGCGCACGGGTTTGCCGACCTGGCGCGCTTCATCAAGGGCTTTCGCCCCGATGCTCCTGAGGGCGGCGGCATTTTTACGGGCACGCTCGAAAAGGATCATGCTCTATTTTCACCGATAGTACCGGACCGATCAAGCCATCGGGCGATGCGGAATTCTCGCATTGCATACGAGCATTGACGCCCGTCCGCATTGTCCGGGACGATCCGCGCACGATATAAACGTCTCCATGTCGCCGGAAAGAGGTTCGTCCGTGGCCCATAACATCGAGATCTATACCACCGCCTGGTGCCCCTATTGCTCGCGTGCCAAGTCGCTTCTGCAGAAGAAGGGCCAGGAATACACCGAGTACGACGTGACGGTGGATCCGCCCAAGCGCGACGAGATGACCGGCCGGGCCGAGGGCCGCACCTCGGTGCCGCAGATCTTCATCGACGGCCGGCATATCGGCGGCTGCGACGATCTCTACGCGCTCGACCGCGCCGGCCAGCTCGACCCGCTGCTGGCATGAGCCGGACGTTGCGCCTGGCCTGCGTCCAGCTCACCGCGCAGGAAGACTTCGACGCCAATATCGCGGCCTGCAGCGGGTTCATCCGCCAGGCCGCGGCCGAGGGGGCCGAGCTGATCGCCACGCCGGAGAACACCGGCTGCATGCAGCCGTCCAGCGAACGGGCGATCGCCGCCGGGCGCAGCGAAGCCGATCATCCGGCGCTGGCGGCCTACCGGCAGCTTGCGGCCGAGCGCGGCCGCTGGCTGTCGATCGGCTCCCTGTGGATCGTCGAAGGCGATGAGCCGCGCCTGCGCAACCGGCAATTCCTGATCCGGCCCGACGGCACGATCGCGGCACGCTACGACAAGATCCACATGTTCGACGTCGATCTCGCCAATGGCGAGAGCTATCGAGAATCGAAGAGCTTCGCGCCCGGCGCGGTGGCCCGGACGGTCGATACCCCCTGGGGCCTGATCGGGCTGACCATCTGCTACGACGTGCGTTTTCCCCATCTTTATCGCCGGCTCGGCCAAGCCGGGGCGGCGCTGATCTCGATTCCGGCCGCCTTCACCCGCACCACCGGCATGGCCCATTGGCATGTGCTGCAGCGGGCGCGCGCCATCGAAACCGGCGCCTTCGTCTTTGCCGCGGCCCAGTGCGGCGAGCATCCGGGCAAGCGCAGGACTTTCGGCCACAGCCTGATCGTCGATCCCTGGGGCCAGGTGCTGGCCGATAGCGGCGAGGAGCCGGGTTTCATCGTCGCCGATCTCGACCTGGCCAAGGTGGCCGAGGCGCGCGGCAACGTGCCGGCCTGGAAGGCCGATCGCGACTTCGAATTGGCTCCTTGAGAATAGCCGGATGCGGTGCTTTTTAAGCACCGCATCCCGGACCATCCTGGCGGCATGTTCCGCTGACCCAGGGTGATCCCGATGACCCGCCTTAGCCGCGCCCCGCTGCCCCTGCAACTGCTGGTCTGCTCGTTCCTGTGGGGCACCGCCTTCCTGCTGATGAAGCTGATCGGCGCCGATATCGGCGCGGTGCCGCTGGCCGCCGTGCGCGGGCTGATGGGGGCCGGGCTGATCGGCGCCTGGTTCGTGATCTGCGGCCGCAACATCCTGCCGCGCGGCCGGGAATGGCGCGACTGGGCGGTGCTGGGCCTGGTCCAGGGTGCGATCCCCAACACGCTCACCGTCTACGCCCTGACCCAGCTCTCGGCGGGCATGACCTCGCTGATCCAGGCCTCGACGCCGCTGATCGTCGCCGTCCTGGCGCATCTGATGTTTGCCGAGGAACGGTTGACCTGGCGGCGCGGCGGCGGCGTGCTGCTCGGTTTCACCGGCATGGCCATCCTGCTCGGCCCCGCCGTGCTGGCCGGCCGCGACGGCAGCCTGACCGGGGTGCTGGCGATGGCCGCGACCGCCTTGTCCTACGCCGTCGGCAATCTCTATGTCCGGGGCATTCCCCACCCGCAGCCCGGCCGCCTCGCTTTCGGCCAGCAACTGTTTTCCGGCCTGCCGCTGACCGTGCTGGCACTCGGGTTGGGCGGGGTTTCGGCCTTTGCCGCCCTGCCCTCACATGCCGGCACGCTGATCCTGCTGGGCGTCTTCGCCACCGCGCTGCCGATCGCCCTCTACATGAATATCCTGCGCCTGGCCGGCCCGACCCGCGGCTCGATGAACGGTTACCTGGTGCCGGTCTGGACCATCCTGATGGGTGTCGTCGTGCTCGGCGAGACCGTCGGCTTCCGCGAAATCCTCGGCGGCGTCGTGGTCCTGTCGGGAATCGCCGTCGCCTCGATCAAGGCGGCGCCCCTGGGCGGGAGCCCCGGGGGGTAAGGGGCCCGGCCCCCCCCCCACGATCCGCTGTCGCATGGCCGGCTCCGGGGTTTCGCCGTCGAAATAGGCGCGGACCTCGAGCTGGCCTGAGACGGCATCGAGGAGTTCCCCCGGCCGCAGCAGGAAATCGGGGTTGCCGGGCCGCCCGAACCGCGCCTGTCCCAGGGCGAAGGTTTCGTAGAGCAGCACCCCGCCCGGCGCCACCGCCGCCACGATCCGCGGCAGCAGCGGACGCCAGAGGTAATTGGTTACGACGACGCCGGCAAACCGCCGGTGGGGCAGCGGCCAGGGGCCGGCCTCCAGGTCGGCGGCGACGATCTCGGCGGGCAGGTCGCGGACGCCTGCGACATCGCGGTCGACCGCCACCACCTGACAGCCGCGTTCCAGGAACAGCTGGGCATGCCGCCCCCCGCCGCAGGCGAGGTCGAGCACGGTACCTCCAGCCGGGACCAGCCCGGCATGGTCCGCTATCCAGGGCGAAGGCCGGCCCCGCCCTTGTCGGTTCGGCACGGACGTGCCATCTACTTGTGAAGGATCCATGACGGGATCCATTGTTTTCCGGGTCGACGATGATTGTCTACGACGTCAAATGCGCCAAGGAGCACGTCTTCGAAGGCTGGTTCCGGTCGAGCGACGATTTCGAGAAGCAGGCCAAGGGTCGCAAGATCGCCTGCCCGGAATGCGGCTCGACCAAGATCGGGCGGGCGCCGATGGCCCCGGCCGTCAAGACCACGCGCGAGATGTCGAACGACGAAGCCCGCCAGGCCCGCGCCAAGGCGCGCGAGATGCTGGTGAAACTGCGCGAGCAGGTCGAGAAGAACGCCGATTACGTCGGCGACAAATTCCCGGAGGAGGCGCGCAAGATCCACTACGGCGAGACCGAGCAGCGCTCGATCTACGGCGAGGCGACGTCGGAGGAAGCCGAGGCGCTGAAGGAGGAAGGCGTCGAGTTCGGCGTCGTGCCCTGGGTCGACCGCGGCGACGCCTGAAGGCTGCTATTCGAAGACGACCCGGTCGCGGCCCGTGCGCTTGGCGGTGTAGAGCGCCTGGTCGGCTCGGCCGAGCAGTTCGTCGAGCGTCCGGTCCCCGTCCAGGCGGCCGGTGCCGCCGATCGATACCCTGACCTCGATGCGCAGGTCGTCGGCGCTCACCGGGGCGGCCGCGATCGCCGCCCGCAACCGTTCGGCCGTCGCCGCCGCCTCGTCGGTGCCGATGCCGGGCAGCATCACCGCGAATTCCTCGCCACCCATCCGGGCCATCAGGTCCTGCTGGCGCAGTTCGGCGCGGCAGCGCCGGGCGGTCGCCTGCAGCACGACGTCGCCGACCGGATGGCCGAAACGGTCGTTGATCGACTTGAAGTGGTCGATATCGAGCATCAGCACGGCCAGAGGCAGCGCACCGGCCCGGGTCTGGCGCAGCATCGCGCCGCCGGTTTCGGCAAACTGGCGGCGGTTCGACAGCCCGGTCAGCGGGTCGGTCGCGGCAAGGCGGCGTAATTCCTGCTCCAGCCGGTGCTGGGCGGTGATCTCGTCGAAGACCCAGATGCGGCCGTTGCGGCCATCGCCCTGGACCGGGTGGCTGTCGACCTCGAACTGGCGGTCGCCCAGGTCCCAGACGGCCTTGACGGCGAAGCCGACATCGGCCACCACGGCGGCGTAGGTCGCCTGCAACCGGTCGGCATTGACGCAGGATTCACGCAGCCGGCGCATCGCCTGGGCCAGGGTCGCGGCGTCGTTCTCGCCGGGCGCAAGCCCCAGCAGCGCCGAGGCCGGGGGGTTGACCAGCGCCGGCCCGCCGTCGCCGGGAATGACCAGCACGCCGGCCGGCACGCTGCCGATCAGATCGTCGAACCGGTCGCTCATGACGCGGCGCAGCATGGCCTGGCGCCGATCGCTCAGCATCTGCGAGAACACGCTGGTCAGGATCGGTATGCCCTGTTCGACGTCGGAGCGGAACGGGCAAATGCAGCGCCGGGCGCTCTGGGCGGCCCACAGCAGCAGAATGCCGCTGCGCGGCGCCTCGGCGATCGGCGTCGGAATGAAGTGCACCTCGCGGGCCGGCCGGCCCAGCGCTGCCAGCACGGCGACGGGCAGGCGCAGCCCCTCGGCCGGGATGGCGCCCTGGCGCCAGTCGGTCGCGTCGAGGCGGCAATCGCCGAGCGAGAACGGCGCCGGCGGCGGTTCGGGCGCGGCGGCCAAGGGTAGGGCCATGCCGCCTTCCGTCGCCTCGAAGGCGATGGCCATGTCGGCGCCCGAGGCGATACGGGCGAACCGGGTCAGGGCGTCCAGGCCGTCGGTGCCGTCGGTCATGCCGTCAGGCTGCCAGGGCCAGACGATTTTCGATGACGCGCATCACCGCGTCCGGCGCGGTCATGTGCGGCAGGTGGCCTTCCGCCTCGATCGCATCGAGGGTCGAGCCGTCAATATGGCTGTTCAGCCATTTCGCCACGAACATCGGCACGGCAAGGTCGCGGGTAGTCTGCACGATATGCGTCGGCCGTTCCAGCCGCGCGGCGATCTCGCGCATGTCGGACTGGAAGATGGTGCGCGAGGTCGAAAGCGCGATGTCGGGCCGCATCAGGAACAGCGTGCGGCAGAATTCGTCGACCGCCTTGTGGTCGGGCACGCCGACCACGGCGGGCGCGAAGCCCGCGCCCCAGGCCTGGAAATTCGCGGCCATGCCGGCATGCAGCGCGTCGATGTCTTCCCGGGTGAAACCGCCTTCGTAGCCCGGCTCGTTCAGATAGCGCGGCGAGGCGCCGATCATGATGATCCTGCGGAAGGGTTCGGGCCGGGCGGTGGCCGCGGCGGCGCCGATCATGCCGCTGACCGAATGGCCGATATAGATGCAGCTGTCGATCCCGAGCTCGCTCAGGATCGCGATCAGGTCGTCGGCATAGCCGAACAGCGACGCGTGGCGCTTCGCATCGTAGCTTGCCTCGCCGTTCGGGCCGGCCCCGGCGAGATCGTAGGAAACCACGCGGAAATGGCGGTCGAGTTCGGGGCGCAGGGCATCCCAGGCCGACTGGTCGGTGCCGAAACCGTGGGAGAGGACGACGGTGCGATCGCCCGAACCGGTGATGCGGCCGTGCAGGGTTTCAAATTTACTGGCCAAGGAACGGCTCCGTTCTGGATGACGGATCGATTAGTTGGTCGGGCGTCAAGAAATGTAGGCGAACTATAGCAGCCCCAACGATCGATGTTCCACCCTCAGTGCGTCGGGCCCATTAAATCATCGTGAACATCATCATCCCAATACCGCCGCAGTAGGGCAGTCAGCGGTAAATTTTTCAGATAAAATTCCTAATTCATCAAGTAATAGTCGACATTGCTTACGTTGCAAGCAACCTATTCATGACTTGGCTGTCAGCTTGATGGCGGTGCCCAGCGCCGGAAAGCCGATCGCCACCGACAGCCAGAGCGTCAGGGCGCGAAACACCACGGTGGCGGCGATTGCGGACTCCGTTGTCGCGCCCAGCCCGGCCATCAGCGCCAGCATCGCCCCCTCGGTGCCGCCCAGGCC
>JAEYTW010000704.1 GCA_023433835.1 Pseudomonadota bacterium
CGGCCGAGCAGGTCGCGGTCATCCTCGCCCTGGCGTTCCGGCACCGTCATCACGGTGTTCGAGGTCCAGGTCGGCACCACGCCGTCGACCGAAGGCGTCGGCGCCGGCGCCTCGTCGAGCGCGCGCAGGAGGCTGCGGCGCAGCTGGATCACGCCGCGATCGGTCGAGCCGCGATTCTCGGCGCCGTGGATGGCGATCGGCCGCTGTGATACCTCGGCCTCCCAGTCGCCGGTATTGCGCTGCATCTCCTCGTAGGTGCGCTCGCCGGTCTGGCCGTAGATGTCGAGCGAGTTGCGCCCGACCAGCGCCCTGTTGCCGATGCCCTGCTTCTCCAGTTCGTCGGAGAAGTGGCGGAAACCGAAGATCCAGCAATGGGTGTCGTCGATCGGCACGGTCCAGCGGGTGGCGCCGATGCGCTGGAACCAGGTTTCCTCGTGCCCCTCTTCCCAGAAACCGGCAACCTGGCCGAAATTCGGCACCGCGACCTCGTTGAAGCGCACCCAGACCTTCTCGCCCAGCCGGCGGGTGGTGACGTAGTACATGCGGTCGTTATGCTCGGACCATTCGGTCACCGGCATCTCGCCCCAGGCCGCGGTCAGCTGCACCTCACCCATCCGCGAGTGCAGGAACACCGCATGCAGCGGGTCCATCAGGTTCTCGTGCACCTGCAGCCAGTTGCAGTCGTGATGGATCGAATAGGGCACGAGGTCGACGCCGGGCAGGCCGAAGCTGTCGTAGACCGGGAATTCCGGCACCTCCTCGGGCGGCCCCATATAGGCGAAGACCAGGCCATGGGCCTCGCGCGCCGGATAGGCCCCTTGCGCCACGTTGCGCTTCAGCGTCGCTTCCGAGGCCGGCGGCTCGCCCGGGCAGGACAGGATCGTGCCGTCGATGTCGAAATGCCAGCCGTGGTAGCAGCAGCGGATGCCCTGGTTGTCGATCCGGCCGAATTCGAGCGAGGCGCCGCGATGGGCGCAATGGCGATGCATCAGCCCGACGCGGTTCTGGCCGTCGCGGAAGCAGACGAGATCCTCGCCCAGGATACGCACCGCCAGCGGCAGGTCGCGCAGCTCCGACGACAGGCAGACCGGCTGCCAGTAGCGCCGCATCAGCTCGCCCATCGGCGTGCCGGGACCGACATGGGTCAGGCGGGTGTCTTCCGGCGGCACGTCGCGACGATAGTAACCCTGGAAGGCACCGGCGGCACGGCGAGGGGCTTGGCTGTTCATGGCTACGCTCCCAAATAAGCTTCGCGGACGCGGTCGTCCTCGGCCAGCGCGGCGGCCGCGCCGCTCAGGACGACCCGGCCGGTTTCGAGGACATAGGCACGGTCGGCCAGGCGCAGCGCCAGGTCGACGCGCTGCTCGACCAGCAGGATGGCGATGCCGGACCGATGCAAGGTCAGGATCGTGTCGGCCAGCGTGTCGACGACGATGGGCGCGAGGCCCAGCGAGGGTTCGTCGAGCATCAGGCATTTCGGTTCGGCCATCAGGCCGCGGGCGATCGCGACCATCTGCTGCTGGCCGCCCGACATCGTGCCGGCGCGCTGGGCGACGCGCTCCTTCAGCACGGGGAACAGCTCGAACACCCAGTCGAGCCGCCGGGCGTACCCTGCCTTGCCCGAGGGGGCGCGCAACCCGCCGAGTTCCAGATGCTCCATCACCGTCATGTCGGCGAACAGGAGGCGGCCTTCCGGCACATGCACGACGCCGCGGGCGATGATGGCATGCGGCGACAGGCGGTCGATGCGTTCACCGCCGAACGCGACCTGGCCGTCGCTGGCGCGCAGCACGCCCGAGATCGCCTTCAGCGTCGTGGTCTTGCCCGCGCCGTTCGAGCCGACCAGCGTGACGATCTCGCCCGCCCCCAGTTCGAGGTCGATGCCGTGCAGCGCCTCGCGATTGCCGTAGCGGACCTTCAGCCCGGAAACCTTAAGCACCGACCTTCTCCCGCCCGAGATAGACCCGGATCACTTCAGGGTGGCTGGCAACCTCCTGCGGCGGCCCCTCGGCGATCTTGACGCCGTGATCGAGCACGACGAGGCGGTCGCAGACACCCATCACCACCTTCATGTGATGCTCGACCAGCAGCACCGAGACGCCGCGGTCGCGGATGGCGCGGATCATCTGGACGAGCTTGGCGCCCTCGTCCGGGTTCATGCCGGCCGCCGGTTCGTCGAGCAGCAGGAGCGTCGGGTCGGCGCCGAGCGCCACGGCGATCTCGAGCTTGCGCTGCTCGCCATAGGGCAAGGCCTGGGCCGGCATGTCGCGACGATGGCCGAGCGCCACGAAGTCTAGGATTTCCTCGGCCCGCCGGCCGATCGCGGCCTCATCTTCGCGCCACGCCCGGGTGCGGAAGAACGCGCCGGCCCAGTTGGCCTTCGCCCGGCGGAAGCTCGCCGCCCGCACGTTCTCCAGGACCGACAGCGTCGGGAACAGGCTGGTGATCTGGAAGGTGCGGGTCAGGCCGAGCTGGGCCATGCGATGCGACGGCCAGCCGGTGACGTCGGTATTGCCGAAGCGGATGCGGCCAGCCGACGGCGGAAAGGTGCCGCCCAGCATGTTGAAGACCGTGGTCTTGCCAGCGCCGTTCGGTCCGATCAGCCCGAGGATCTCGCCGCGCGACAAGGTGAGATTGACGTCGGAGACGGCGACGAGGCCGCCGAACCGCCGGGTCAGGCCTTCGACGGCCAGCAGGATCTCGCCGCTCACGAGGCACCTCCCGCCGCCTGGCGACCGGCATAGCGCCGCCACAGGCTCACCAGCCCGCCCGGCAGGAAGATGACGCAGAGGGTGAGGAGTGCGGCGAACACCACGAGGCGCAGCGAGCCGACGACACGCAGCGCCTCGAGCAGCGCGACATAGATGCCGGCACCGATGATCGGCCCGACGATGGTGCCCTTGCCGCCGACGATGACCATGATGATCAGCGCCGCGACATATTGCAGGCTCATCAGGTCGGGGGTGATGACCCGCAGGTAGTGACCGTAGAGCGCCCCGCCGACGCCCGCCAACGCGGTCGCGATGGTGAAGCCGAGCAGCTTGGTGTGGAAGACGTCGATGCCGGTCGAGGCCGCCAGCGGCGCATTCTCGCGCACCGCGATGAACGCGCGGCCCGTCCGGCTCGCCATCAGCGCATGGCAGCCATAGGCGACCAGCAGCAGGACCACGAGGGCCACGTAGTACATGCGGTCGGCGCGGGTGAAATCGATGTCGAGGCCCGGCAGGCTGAACGGCGGAATGCCGGAAATGCCCATCGGCCCGCGCGTCAGGTCGACCCAATAGTTGGTGATCGTATAGAGGATCGAGCCGAAGCCGAGCGTCAGGATGGCGAATTGGGGCCCGACGATGCGCAGCGCGACATAGCCGATCACCGCGCCGAAGAAGGCCGCGACGATGGCCGCGGCAAACGGCCCCAGCCAGACCGGCAGGCCGTAGTTCATCGACAGGATCGCCGAGGTATAGGCACCGATGCCGAAGAAGGCGGCGTGGCCGAAGGTGAGCTCGCCGAGATAGCCGACGATCATGTTGAGGCTGAGGGCGAGCAGCGCGTAGATCGCCCAGAGGACCAGCATGTGCTGCAGATAGGCGTTGCCGACGACGAAGGGCAGGATGCCCAGGATGACGACGCCGGCGACGAGCGGGAGACGACCCTTGATCATCGGCCGCTCCGGCTCACGCTGAACAGGCCCTGCGGGCGCCACAGCAGCACCGCGATGATGATGGCATAGCCGATGGCATCCTTGAAACCGAGCGAGATGTAGCCGCCGCCGAGCGATTCGACGACGCCGAGCAGCAGCCCGCCGAGCAGCGCGCCTGTGACCGAGCCCAGCCCGCCCATGACGACGACGATGAAACCCTTGAGCACCGCCCAGGAACCGACGGTCGGAAACAGCATGGCGGTCGGGCCGACCAGCGCGCCGGCCAGCGCGGCCAGGCCGCAGGCCAGCGCGAAGGTATAGCCGTGCACGAAATCGGTGTTGATGCCGGTCAGCGCCGCGCCCTCGGGGTTCTGGGCGGTCGCCTGCATCATCTTGCCCATCCGGGTGTAGCGGATGAACCAGTAGACCGCGGCCATCACCACGGCGGCGGCGGCGAAGACGATCAGCCGCTGTTCGGTGACGACGAACGGGCCGATCTCGCTGGCCTCGTCGGCATAGGGCGACATCACGTATTTCGGGTCCGCCCCGAACAGCTCCTCCGCCCCGTTGGCGATCAGGAGCGACAGGCCGAGACTGGACAAGAGGATGGTGAATTCATGCTCCTTGCGCAGCGGCCGGAAGAAGAAGCGGTTGGCGCCGATGCCGATGGCCGCGACCGCGATGGTCGCCAGCAGGGCTGCCACCCGATAGTCGATGTCGAACAGGGTCAGCGCGTAATAGGTGAGGAAGGCGCCGAGCATGTAGAATTCGCCATGGGCGAAATTGACGATGCGCAGCACGCCGAACACCAGGGTCAACCCGGTGGCGATCAGCACATAGCCCATGCCGTTGACCAGCCCGTTGATGATCTGCTGGCCGAAGACGATGAAATCCATTCAGGCGATCCTGGGTTGAGTTGGACCGCCGGCGGTGAGGCCCCCCCCCC
>JAEYTW010000710.1 GCA_023433835.1 Pseudomonadota bacterium
GGCCTGGGCCCTCGCGCCTGCCGGCTCAGTTCTTGATGAAGTCGCAGCCGCCCTCGGCCAGCGGGCGGAACGCCTGGTCGGGCGCGATCTCGCCCTTGATCAGGTAGAGGTCGTTCGGGTTCTTCGATTCGGCCGGCGTCTTGACCTGGGCGATGTAGACCGGGCGCATCGTCTGGCCGTCGTCGCGGATCCGCACGTTCTTCATCGAGAAGTCGTTGATCGGCATCGACTTCATCTTGGCCATCACCGCCTTGCCCTCGTCGGTGCCGGCGGCCTCGACCGCCTTCAGGTAGTGCAGCGCGGCGCTGTAGTTGCCGGCCATGATGTAGGTCGGGATCACGCCCTTGTTGCGTTCCATGAAGCGCTTGGTCCAGGCGCGCGCCTCGTCGTTCATGTCCCAGTAGAAGGGGTCGGTGATCTGCAGGCCTTGCGCCACGTCGAGGCCCATGGCGCTGACGCTGTTGATCGTCATGCCGAAGACCCCGATTGACTGGCCGCCCTGGGCGATGCGGAATTCGGCCGCCTGCTTCAGCGCGTTGTTCAGGTCCGCGCCGGCATTCAGCACGATGATCGCCTGGGCCTTGCTCGACTGTGCCTGCAGCAGGAACGAGGAGAAGTCGGTGGTGCCCAGCGGGTGCTTGACGAAGCCCACGACCTTGCCGCCGCCCTGTTCGATGAACTTCGTCGCCTCGGTCTGCAGCGCGGCCCCGAAGGCGTAGTCGACGGTGATGAAATAGAAGCTCTTGATGCCCTGGCTCAGCAGGCTCTGCACGCCGGCCTTGGGCATCGAATAGGTGTCGACCAGGAACTGGACGTTCATCGGCGAGCAGGCCTTGCCCGTCAGGTCGGCGGTGGTCGTGCCGGCGATCAGGTAGGGCTTGCCCGCCTGGCGCATCAGGTTGGTCACGCTCAGCGCGATCGACGACGCCGAGCCGCCGATGATGACGTCGACCTTGTCGCGGTCGATCCAGGTGCGGGCGATGTTGGTGCCGACATCGGGCTTGTTCTGGTCGTCGGCGGTCAGGACCTCGACGGGCTTGCCCAGCACCTTGCCGCCATAGTCCTCGACCGCCATGCGCGCGGCCAGCACCGAACCGGGTCCGCCGTTGGCCGCATAGGGGCCGCTCATGTCGGCCATGATGCCGATGCGCACGACATCGTCGGAAACCTGGGCCCGGGCGTCACCGGCGCCGAGCGGCGCCAGGGCCAGCGCGGCGCCGAGGCCGGCGGCCCGCAGGGCATGCATGATGGTGGCGTCTCTCTCGACGCAATCTCGGGCGCGTTGCACGTCCTTTTCACTCCCTATCGCGTTTGGCTTTTCGCGGATTCTTCCGGCCCGCCCGCCTCATTTTCATCGGCGTTTTTTACATGCCGGCCGGTAAGTAAATTGACGCTAACATCGCCCTCGAAGGCGCACAAGGGCAAATGCGCGCGGGCCGCAAAGCGGCGTTGCGGCCCGCGCTGGTCCTCGTCGACGGGGAATGATCGGTCTACCGGTGCTGGCCCTCGACCACGATCTCGCCGATCGCGGCGGCATAGGCCTGCACCGTGGTGCCGCCGGCGGCGTCTTCCGCCGACGGCGTCTCCAGATGGGCCTGCGTCTCGAGGATGTCGGCGCGCAGCCGCTTCAGGTCATGGCCGAGCAGCCGGCCGCCCTGCTTTACCACCCCGCCGCCGACCATGACGAACCCGACGTCGCCGGGGCGGGCCTGCAGCACGATCGAGGGCACCGGGGCTGCCGGCGGCATGAAGTTCAGGCCGTCGGTGGCGATGGCGATGATATCGGCCTGCTTGCCGACCTCGAGCGAGCCGATCTCGTGCTCGCGGCGCAGGGCGCGCGCGCCGTTGATGGTGGCGAAGGCCAGCGCGTCGCGCACGCCGGGCGAGATCGTCGCCGGCATCTTGCCCGATCGCAGCACCGGTTCGTTGCGCAAGGCGCGCTCGACCTGCAAGGCCATGCGCATCTGGGTGAACATGTCGCCGGCATAATCGGACACGATGTCGATGCCGAGCGCCGGGGCCATGCCGAGCTTGAGCAGGCGATCGAGGATGGGGAAGCCCATCCCCATCTGCAGCTCGGTCTCGGGTGTGCAGCAGACCGACCCGCCGGACTCGCGGATCAGCACCAGCTCGGCGTCCGAGGTGAAGTTGCAGTGGACATGCAGGATGTCGGGGCCGAGCAGCCCGGCACGGCCCAGCTGGTCGACGCCGTCGGGCGTCGACAGCGTGCCCATATGCGCCGTGATCGGAATGCCGTGGGCGCGGGCGAACTCGATCTCGGCCCGCGTCTGCGCCGGGGTGACCAGCTTGGCTTCGGTCAGCGCCACGCCGAGGCTGCCGACGCCGGCCCGGCCGGCGAAACGGCTGACCACGCGCTCGGCATCGCGCACGCGATCGGCATGGGAGGCGAAGGCCGGACGGGCCAGCGGCACGTCGTAGAAGCCGTAATAGAGCTGGGTGCGGACGCCGGCGCCGGCCATCGCGGCGACCGCCGCGTCGGCATGGTCGGGGCTGTTGATGATGTGGCAGAAGTCGGCGACGGTGGTGATGCCGCTGTCCAGCGCCTCCAGCAGGCCGACCAGGATCGAGACATGCACGTCGCGCGGGCGGTAGCGCCGCGCATAACCCATGCGGATGTGGCGCACGTATTCATGCAGGCTCCAGTCGGCGGCCACGCCGCGGATGCCGGTCTGCCAGCAATGACGGTGCGTGTCGACGAAACCGGGCAGCACCAGGTGACCGGTCAGATCGATGACCTCGGCCTCGGCGACGTCGAGATCGCGGCCGATCGCGGCGATCCTGTCGCCCTCGACCAGGATGTCGGCCGGGCCATCGTCGCCGCCCGCCATGGTGACGACCAGGCCGCCCTTCAGCAGGCGGCGGGTCACGGCTTCACCGCCGGGGCGTCGAGGCCCGCGGTCAGCACCGCGATCAGTTCCTCGTTGGCCTGGCCCGCGAACGCCTCGCCCAGTTCGCCCATCAGATGGGCGACGCGCCCGTTGTCGCTGCGGATGTACATCATGCTGCCGTAGACACAGTGAAGCCGCCAGTAGAAGGCCTGGTCGGTGAGATGGGGGCAGGCGCGGCGCAACAGCGCGGTGAAGCGCCGCGACACCTGGTCGTAGGCGTCGAACACCACCTGGCGCACCGCCGGGTCGGGATCGACCGAACACAGCGCCGAGACCCGGTTGAAGAATTGCCCGTCGGTCTGGCGCGACCGCTGGATCGCCGGCTGGATGAAGGCGCGGAGCACGCCGGCGGTATCGGGCCGGCCGTCGCCGGTCGCCTGCTCGATCGCGGCGAAACGGGCATCGCGCTCCTCGTTCATGGCACTGATGCGCATGTCGAAGATGGCGCGCAGCAGGGCCTGCTTGTTGCCGAAGTAATAGTGGATCGAGGCGTTGTTGACCTCGGCCTCGGCCATGATCGTGCGCAGCGAGGCACCGGCATAACCGTGCTGGGCGATCAGACGCTCGGCCGCGCGCAGGATGCGGAGTCTGGCTTCCGCCTCGTCGCCGGCGGCATTGCCGGGGGCGGTTCGCTGGTGCGGCTGGCGCATGAATGCGGTTCTTCCTCGGACTGGATTGCGCCGGACGATAGAGCAGCGGTCCCGGCCTCGCAACGGGAATAAATCAGTCGACTGTCTCAATCAGTCGATTGACAGACTTTTGACCCGGCGCTAGGTATGGACCAGCCAACGAACCGACCCGAGGAAACCCAGGATGCGATCCCTCTTCCGCGCCGCGCTGCTCGCGGCTGCCTGCACCTTTGCCGTATCGACAGCCCATGCCGCCGATCCCGTGCGCATCGGCGTGATCAACCCGACCAGGTCGCTGGTCGGCAAGCAGGGCCAGCAGGGCGCCGTGGTGGCGGCCGAGATGATCAACGCCGACGGCGGCATCCTCGGCGGCCGCAAGATCGAGCTGGTTTCCTACGACACGAACTTCCTGCCCAACGAAGGCGTCGCCGCGACCCAGCGGCTGATCAACCAGGACAAGATCCGCTTCATCTCGGGCGAGATCTCGTCGACCGTGGCGCTCGCCGTGCTGCAACTGGCCCAGGCCAACGGCGCCCTGTTCATGGCGGCCGTCCCGAAGCACCCGGCGGTGACCTCAGGCTATGACCGCGTCTTCCGCCTGAATTCGACGACGGCGATGGATGCCAAGGATTTCGACGCCTATCTGGTCGACAAGATCAAGCCGACCAAGGTCGCCGTCATCGCCGAGAATTCCGATTTCGGTCGCCTCACCATCGCCGGCCTGAAGAAGCTGTTCGGCGACAAGGTCGTCGCGGCCGAGACCTACGAGATGACGCAGAACGACTTCAACACCGTCGTCACCAAGGTGAAGGGGTCGGGCGCCGACGTCGTCTGCCTCGCCGGCTCGAACATGGAGCAGTACGGCAACATCCTGCGCGTCGCCGCCGAACTGAAGCTCGCCGCCAAGCGCTGCGTCATGCCGGGCATCCTGAATTCCGAGGGCGTGCGCATCGCCGGGCCGGCGGCCGACGGCGCCTTCTCGGCCGACATCTACGTGACCTCGCTCGACAATCCGCTGAACAAGCGCTTCGTCGCCGCCTACAAGGCCAGGTACAACGAATTGCCGGAGAAGATCGAGGTGCTGGGCTTCGAAAGCATCTGGATCGTGGCCAAGGCGATGGACAAGGCCGGCGATGCCGCCGATCCCGGCAAGGTGGCCAAGACCATCCACGAGAATGCCTGGGAAACCCCGCGCGGCACCGTCCGCTTCGAGAAGAACGGCCAGGCCGTCGCCGGCTCGCTGATCAACCTCGAGGTGGTCGACGGCAAGCTGGTGCCGGCCAAGCCTTAAGGCCGGCATCGCCGCCAGGGCGCGACGCTCATGTTCGACATCCTGCTGCAGCAGATCGCCAACGGGCTTTCCGTCGGCATGGGTTATGCCCTGGTGGCGCTCGGCCTGACGCTGATCTTCGGCGTTCTCCATGTGATCAATTTCTCGCATGGCGAAACCTTCATGATCGGCGGCCTGCTGACGCTGATCGCCACCACCACGCTGGGCCTGCCCTATCTCGCCGCCCTGCCGCTGGCGGGCCTCGGCGGCGCGGCCCTTGGGCTTGCCATCAACTGGATATCGGTCAAGCCCCTGCTGCCGCGGCGCGACGGGGCGGCCGACGTGCTGCTCGCCACCTTCGCCGTTTCGATCCTGATCCACCAGGGCGTCGTCATGCTGTGGGGCCCGGCGCCCGCGCGCATCGACGGCGTGGCCGGCGCCCTCGAGATCGGGCCGGTGGTGCTGACCGGCCAGCGGCTGTTCGTGCTGGCGGCCGGCCTCGCGCTGTTCGTCGCGCTGGAATGGATGCTGCGGCGGACGCGGTTCGGCATCGAATTGCGCGCGGTGGCGCAAAGCCAGTTCGCCGCGCGTGTCGTCGGCATCGACGTCGACCGCATCAACGGCGCCACCTTCGGCATCGCCGCCGTCGTGGCCGCCCCGGGCGGCGCGCGGCGCGCGCCGGGG
>JAEYTW010000795.1 GCA_023433835.1 Pseudomonadota bacterium
CTTTTTCAGAGCTTCAGGACCAGGCGCTTCGACCGGGCGCGGGAGACGCAGACCATCAGGCGGTCGCCCTGGGCCTTTTCCTTGTCGTTGAGCACCGCGTCGCGATGCAGCGGCTGGCCGTCCAGCACCCGCACCTCGCAGCTGCCGCACATGCCTTCCTCGCAGCTGAACAGCACGTCGACGCCGTGGTCGAGCAGGCAATGCAGCAGCGACCGGTCGGCCGGGACGGCGATCTCCTGGCCGGTGGAGGCGATCACGGCGGTGAAGGCCTCGCCGGTTTCGGCCTCTGCCGGCGGCGCGACAGGCGCGAATCGTTCGACGTGGCAGCGGTCGGCGATGCCGGCTTCGGCACAGCGGCTTTCCACCGCCTGGATCAGGCCCGCCGGGCCGCAGCAGTAGATGTCGGCCCCCTGGGCGGCCCAGATGATGCGATCGAGCCCGATGCCGTGCGGGCGATCATCGGGCAGGATCGCCACGTGCCCGCCGTGCCGGCCCAGCATCTGGCGGAACGCCATCGTCCCGGCGGTGCGGCCGAAATAGAACAGGCTCCAGGCTGCGTTGCGGGCGGCGACTTCCTCGATCATCGGCAGGATCGGCGTGATGCCGATGCCGCCGGCGATGAAGACATAGCGTTCGGCGGCGCCCAGCGCGAAATGGTTGCGCGGTCCGCGTAGCTCGACGACGTCGCCCAGACGCAGGCTGTCGTGGATTTCCCGCGACCCGCCGCGGCCGGCCGCTTCGCGCAGCACGGCGATGCGATAGGCCGACAGGTCGGCCGGCGTGCCGCACAGCGAATATTGCCGCACCAGCCCCGATTTCAGCACCACGTCGACATGGGCGCCGGGCGACCATGGCGGCAGGTCGCCGCCATCGGCGCGGCGCAGATCGAGCGAGACGATGTTGTCGGCCTCCAGCTTCATCTGTACGACGCTGACATGCATGGCGGACCTCAGGCGACGGTGGCGACGGTGGCGGCCTCGATCCGGCCGAGGATGCGCCGGAACTGCAGGCCGGCGGCGTCCGGCACGCCGATATGCAACTCGGCCCTGAGGTCGAGAGGGATTTCCTCCGGTCGGCAGTTCTGCAGGATCGCGCCGTCCTCGAGCATCGCCCCATGTACGAACGACACGTATTTTTCGTCGCTTGCCGGATCGAGGTCGAAATTGCGCACGAAGGTGACATAGGTGCGGCTGGTGCCGGCGGTCAGCGGGGCGGCATAAAGCGATACGCAGGACCAGTCGTCCCGCGAGGTCTCGCGCTTGATATGGGCAGAGAACGGCGCCCGGTAGAAGAAGTTCAGCTTCAGCGGCTCCTGGCCGCCGGTCGTCGGGTCGGTCGGCTGCAATTGCGGGTAGACGTAGTGGAAGGCGTGCTGCTCGACCGTCACCTCGTGCAGCGGCACGAAGGTGTGGTTCCGGTCGCCGAGGCTACCGTCGTGGACGAAGGGGAAGTGCGAGACGTCGAGGAAATTCTCGACCACCCGGCCGGCGTCGACGCTCCATTCGTAGACGTCGACGATGACCGACCGCAGTTCCGGGGCCCCGTAGGCGCATTCCGCCGGCGGTGCCGGGAACGGTGCCTGCGGCGCGGCCAGCGCGGCCCAGACCAGGCCGCACGCCTCGCGGCATTCATAGGCGGTGGCGCGCGCCTTCGACGGTATGGCCTGGCCCGGGGCGAGGGAGGGAATGACGACGCACCTGCCGGCGGCATCGTACTGCCAGCCGTGATACGGGCATTCCAGATTGCCTTTGACGATCTTGCCGATCGACAGCGCGCAGCCGCGATGGGGGCAGAGATCCTTGAACACCGATATCCCCTGGGCTGTGCGATAGGCCACGAGATGTTCACCCAGCAGCGTAAAACGGCGCGGCTGCTCGGTGACTTCATGCGCGCAGGCCAGCGGGTGCCAGTAGCCGCGATAGGAACTCAGTTGCGTCATCGGCTCTCTCCGGACGAGGTGGGACGGTCAGCTGCCGCCGGCTCGCCGGAGCAATTGGCACATTCGATAATCATAAGTCAATATTATTGTATGACAAAAATTCCTCATTAATAGGAGGTTGAACGCAGTTTATGGTCCCTTATTTCGACCTTCTGCATAATCCTCCTGCTTTGGAACGGGCTTGTTAGCAGCACCGACATAATCGGGTGTACAGCCCACGACGATTTCAAGGAGGTATCGATGAAGTGGCCGGTCCAGGGAGGCGAATTCAGCCAGTTGCGCGCCTTCGTCGCGGTGGCGCAGCAGATGAGTTTCAGCCGGGCCGCACGGGAGCTTGGCGTGACGCCTTCGTCGCTGAGCCAGATGATCCGCAGCCTGGAGGCGCGGATGGGCATACGGCTTTTGAACCGGACGACCCGCAGCGTGGCGACGACCCCCGCAGGCGATGCGCTGTTTCAGCGCCTGCGCCCGGCGATGGAGGAAATCGCGAGCGCCCTGGAAGGCGCCGCCCGCTTCCGCGACGCGCCGGCGGGTGCGGTTCGCGTTCACACTTTCAGGCTGGCGGCCCGCGCCTATATCGAGCCCGTGCTCGCGGCCTTCAAACGCGCCTATCCGGAAATCCTGGTCGACATCACGGTCGACGATGCCGTCGTCGATATCGTCGCCGGCGGCTGGGACGTCTCGATCCGGTTGGGCGAAGTGGTGGAGAAGGACATGGTCGGGGTGCCGCTCGGTGGTGAGATGCGCCAGTATGCCGTGGCGTCGCCCGAATACCTGGCGCGCCACGGCGCCCCGCAGGTGCCGGAAGACCTGCATCGCCACGACTGCATTCGCTGGCGCTGGTCGGGTCAGCCCTTGCCCTACAATTGGGAATTCCGCAGGGACGGAAAATGGTTCGAGTTAGTCGTCGACGGCAAGCTGATCGTCAGCGAGCGGCCGATGATGATGGCGGCATGCCTCGATGGCGCGGGCATCGCTTTCGCATCCAATCTCGAGGCGGACGATCATGTCGCATCGGGAAGGCTGGTCCGGCTGCTCGAGCCGTGGTGCGGGTATTATCCGGGATTCTTCCTCTGCTACCCGCGGCAACGCCAGATGGCCCCGGCCCTCCGCGCCTTCATCGACTTCGTCCGCCATGGTTCCGGGGCGTACGATCCTCGCGTGTTCCGCCAGGCATGAATCGACGCGGATTGCCGATTCGGTGACGACGCCTGCGCTATCGACCAGTCAGCCCAACATGTCGAGCGTATGGATTATCGAATTATGGGAATTGACTCAATCATCTTGTCGATAAACTATGATATTTATCAGAAATCGGGAATTGTAAGAGGGCTGAATGAGTCCCCTTTTTCGCGGCCGGCTGCACCATCTCTCGCTGGGTTCACCTGAGCCTGGCGCACTCGCCGCGTTCTATCGCGATGCCTTCGACATGGCGGTGACGGAGACCGACGGCGCCTGGATCTGCCGGGGGCGGGAGCGCTGCCTGGTGTTTCGCGCCGGGGCGCCGAAGTCCCTCGCCTGGGCCGGTTATCAGGTTTCGGACCGGTCCGCTCTGGCGCCGTTGCGGGCGCGGGTCATGGCGGCGGGTGCCGCCGCAACGCTGCCGGTTCCCGCAATCTTCGAGGATGACGCGGTGGCGGCCCGCGATCCCGACGGCAACCTGGTGGTGTTCGGCATCGCCAGGCCCGCCCCTGAACCGCCCGACGGATTGCCGGCTCGGCTGCAGCATGTCGTCATCGCCAGCCGCGATCCGCGGCGGATCGTGCGTTTCTATGCCGATGTCATCGGTTTTCGCGAGACCGACCATGTCATCGATGGCGAGGGCGCATTGCGCACCGCCTTCCTGCGCTCGGACGACGAGCATCACTCGTTCGCCGTGTTCATGGCGCCGGCCGACCGCCTCGACCATCACTGCTACGAGGCGGTCGACTGGAACCTGATCCGCGACTGGGGCGATCATTTCGCCGCCCGCCGCATCCCCATCAAATGGGGCCCGGGGCGGCATGGCCCGGGCAACAACCTGTTCCTGTTCATCCACGACCCCGACGGCAATTGGGTGGAGATTTCGGCCGAGCTCGAGATCGCCGCCGCCGATCGCCCGGTCGGGCGCTGGCCGCATGAGGAACGTACCCTCAACAGCTGGGGCCAGGCCTTCCTGCGCAGCTAAGGACCGACATCATGAAGTTCATTTCGTTCATCGCTTCCGGCCGGGCGTCCTACGGTCTGGTCCAGGACGGTGGCATCGTCGACCTCGGCGCCCGCTTCGGTGCCACGGCCCCCACCTTGCGCCGCTTCATCGAGCTGCGCGCCGCGGGCTTCGAGGCGGCATTGCCGCGCGGCGCCGTGGCCGATTTCCAGTTCGGTGAGATCGCCCACGCCCCGGTGATCGGCGATCCCGCCAAGATAATCTGCGTCGGGCTGAACTTCGAGGAGCATCGCCAGGAAACCGGCCGGCCCAAGGCCGACCATCCCGCGCTGTTCACCCGTTTCGCCGACACGCTGGTCGGTCATGGCCAGCCGATCCTGCGGCCGCCCGTCTCTTCGGCGCTGGACTACGAGGGCGAGGTCGCCGTGATCATCGGCCGGCCGGGCTACCGTGTGCCGGCCGAACGGGCGCATGAGCTGGTCGGCGGTTTCGCCTGTTTCAACGATGCGACCCTGCGCGACTGGCAGCGCCATACCCATCAATTCACCCCGGGCAAGAACTTTCCCGCCACCGGCGGCTTCGGCCCGGTCATGGTGACGCCCGACGAGGTGCCGGCCTTCGCCGACATGAAGATCGAGACCCGGCTGAACGGCGCCGTGATGCAGCAGGCGCATCTCGGCGAGATGATCTTCCCCGTCGACCGCGTCATCGCCTATGTCACCGGCTTCACCCCGCTTCGGCCCGGCGACGTCATCGCCATGGGCACGCCGGGCGGCGTCGGCTTCAAGCGCGAGCCGCAGCTGTTCATGAAACCGGGCGACAAGGTCGAGGTCGTGGTCGAGGGCATCGGCCATCTGGTCAACCCGATCGCCGACGAAGCCGTGGCCTGAACATGGCCGGGTTCGAACGCTTCGTCGCCTTGCTGCGCCTCTATGACGAGGCGCATCCCGCCTGGACGGTGCAGGAAATGTCCGAGGCGCTCGACGTGCCCGCCTCGACGATCTACCGCACGGTGCGCGACCTGGCCGATGGCGGTTTCCTCGAGCCGGCGCTGGAGGCGCGCTACCGGCTGGGCCCGGCCTTCGTCGAATACGATCGGTTGATCCGCCTGACCGATCCGCTGGTCCAGGCCGGGCGCCCGGTACTTCGCGACGTGGTGGCCGAGGCTCGCGTGCCGGCCGTCGGCCTGCTATCGCGGCTCTATACCGGCCGGGTGATGTGCATCGCCGACGAGGCCGGGGGCAATCCCGGTTTCCGCCCGTCCTACGAACGCGGCCGGCCGATGCCGCTGATCCGTGGCGCGACGTCGAAGGTGATCCTGGGGGCCTTGCCCTGGCGGCGGGTGCAGAAGCTGTTCGAGCCGGGAACCGAGGTGCCGTCCGACCTGCGCGACACGCTGGCGGCGATCCGCAAGCGGGGCTACGGCGTCTCGCGCGGCGAGATCGATGCGGGGCTGGTCGGCATGGCCGTGCCGGTCGTCGTACCCGAACTCGATCTCTACGCCAGCCTCAGCCTGGTGGCGGCCGGCGCCGATGTCGACGAGGCGACCGAGCGGCGGCTGATCCTGCTTCTGGTTGCCGCCGCGGGCCTGCTGGCCGATGCCTTGGGCGCCGGCGCCGCCCGGGCGATGAACGAGAACTGAGATGGCCGTCATCGAGTGCGAAGTCGCCGTCGTCGGTGCCGGGCCGGTCGGGCTGACGCTCGCCAACCTCCTGGGCGACGCCGGGATCCGGGTCGTGCTGGTCGAACGCAACACGACCACGGTGCAGGAGCCGCGCGCCGTCTCGATCGACGATGAATCGCTGCGTACGATGCAGGCGGCGGGCCTGATCGACGATGTGCTGGCCGATGTCGCGCTCGACTACGGCTCGCACTATTTCACGCCGGACGGCATCTGCTTTGCCAAGGTCGAGCCGTCGACGCGCGAGTTCGGCTTTCCCCGCCGCAATGCCTTCACCCAGCCGCGGCTGGAGGCGACCTTGCGTCGCGGCCTCGACCGCTATCCGCATGTGCGGGCGCTGTTCGGTCACGACTGTGGCGCGGTCGCGGACGATCCGGCCGGCGTCACACTGGACGTGGCCGGCCCGGACGGTGCCGTCCTCACCGTGCGGGCGCGCTATCTCGCCGCTTGCGACGGCGGGCGCAGCGCCATTCGCAAGGTGATCGGCGCGACCTTGACCGGGCTGACCTATCGCCAGCGCTGGCTGATCCTCGATCTCGGTACCACGCGCGAACAGTTGCGTCAGACCCGGGTGATCTGCAACCCGGCGCGGGCGATGATCACCCTGCCGGGGCCGGGCGGCATCCGCCGCTATGAATTTCTGCTGCGCGAGGACGAAACCGACGAGATCGCCACCGCGCCCGGCTTCGTGCGCGGCCTGCTTGCCGCCCATGGGCCCGATGAAGAGGCGCCGATCGTGCGCGCCCGGGTCTATGCCTTCCATGCCCGCACCGCCGACCGCTGGCGGAAAGGGCATATCTTCCTGGCTGGCGACGCCGCGCATCTGACCCCGCCATTCGCCGGCCAGGGCATGAACAGCGGCGTGCGCGATGCCCACAATCTCGCCTGGAAACTCGCAGCCGTGCTGCACGGCCGCCTGGGGGAAGGCCTGCTCGACAGTTATCAGCAGGAACGCGAGCCCCATGCGCGGGCGCTGATCCAGCTTGCCGTCAACATGGGCCAGGTGATGATGCCGACCTCGCGCGCCCAGGCCTGGGCGGTACAGGCCGGTTTCCGGCTGGCAGCCTTCGTGCCGCCGCTGCAGGCCTATTTCGCGCAGATGAAATACAAGCCGAAGCCGTTCTACGCCAATGGGTTCGTCCTGCCTGGCGCCGAGGGTGTCGTCGGCCGCATGCTGCCTCAGCCGCTGCTGGAACGGGCCGGGGCCGTGCCGATCCGTCTCGACCAGCTGATCGGCAACGACTTCGCGCTGATCGCCTATGGCCGCGATGCGCAGGCGACGCTGGCCGCCGCGGCCAATCTTGATTTCGGCCTCGGCGACCTGCCGCGCGTCGCCGTGCTGCCGGCCCATTACAACCCGGTGCCGGGAACCGACGGCGCCGGGCGCGATATCGACGACGTGATGGCGCGCCTGCTGCCGCGGGGGGGCGAGACGTTGCTGTTGCTGCGCCCCGATCGCTATGTCGCCGCCGCGACGCTCGATCCCGTCGACGCCCCCGGGTTCGCCGCCGCGGTCCGGCGCCTGGCCGAGGCGCCGTCGCGTGCCGTCGCGGCGGCGTGACATGGTGCTGCTCTGTGGATTGATTATTCGATATCTATCGAATAATATTCATCCGGCCGCATCCAAGGGAGAGGTGCCGCGATGATCGCCTGGGACATCGTGCTGCAGGCAGCCGCCAGCGGGTTGCTGATGGGCTGCGCCTATGCCTTCGCGGCGGTGGGGTTCACCATCGTCTTCGGCGTGATGAACATCGCCAATTTCGCCCATGGCCACGTGATCATGGCCGCGATGTTCACCGGCTGGTGCCTCGACCGCTTCCTCGGGATCAGCCCCTATCTCGCGGCACCGCTGGTTTTCGCACTGTTCCTGGCCCTCGGCCAGGGCCTCTACCGCATCGTCATCCGGCCGATCATCGGGGCCACGCATATCGCCCAACTGCTGACGACGCTGGGTCTCCTGATCATCCTGGAGAACCTCGCCAACCTGATCTTCGGCGGCGACCTGCGCAGCGTGCCGCGGCCGTTCGGCGGCGCCTCGCTGCAGCTCGGCACCATCCATCTGCCCTGGACGCAATTGATCGCCGCCGGCGGCAGCTTGGCGGCCGTCGCCAGCGTCTGGGCCTTCCTGCGCTTCACCCGCTTCGGCTCGCAGATCCGCGCGGCGGCCGACAACCGCACCGGCGCGCTGGTTTCAGGCGTGCCGATCGACCGGGTGTTCCGCTGGGCCTTCGGCATCGCCACCGGTACCGCGGCGCTGGCCGGGGTCATGCTGGTGCCGGCTTATCTGGTCAGCCCGTTCGTCGGTTACGACTTCATGCTGAAGGCTTTCGTCATCGCCATCATCGGCGGGCTGGGCAGCCTGCCCGGCGCGCTGGCCGCAGGCCTGCTTATCGGCGTGGTCGAGGCCGGGTCGGGCCTGTTCATGACGGCCTCGCTCGGCACGGCCGTGGTGTTCGGCCTCCTGCTCGTCACCCTGCTGGTGCGTCCCTCCGGCCTGTTCGGGAAACTGTCATGACCATCGCCCGCGATGAAGCCTTCAGCGCGCCGCGCCGCGGCCTGGCGATCCTCTGGGCGCTCGGTGCCGCGGCCGTCGCCGGCGCGGTGGCGCTGGTCTTCGCTGGCACCGACTATGCGCTGACTGCGGCGACGCTGATCCTGCTCAACTGCGCGCTGGCGCAGTGCTGGAATCTCGCGGCCGGTTATGCCGGGCAGTTCTCGATTGGCCATACCGTATTTTTCGGCATCGGCGGTTACGCCTCGACCATCCTGTTCACGCGGGTCGGGCTGTCGCCCTGGGTCGGCATGATCGCCGGCGGGCTGCTCGCGGCTTTGGCCGGGGCGGTCCTGTCGGCGGTCGCCTTCCGCTGCCGCATCAAGGGTGTGTTCTTCGCCGTGGTGACGCTCAGCGCCACCGAGGTGGTGCGCAGTCTGTTCGACAACTGGGACTTCATCGGGGGGTCGGGCGGCGTCTACATGATCCTGGCCGACGACCCCGCCAACATGCTGTTCACGGCGCGGCTGCCCTATTTCCTGATCATCCTGGGGTTCGTGCTTTGCCTTGCCGCGGGTACCCGGGTGATGGCCCGGAGCCGCTTCGGCCAGTACCTGCTGGCGGTGCGCGAGGATGAGGATGCGGCCGAGGCCTCGGGCGTGCCGACCTTCCGCGTCAAGGTCGCGGTCATCGCGCTGTCGGCCTTCCTGACCGCGCTGGCCGGCACGTTCTACGCCCAGTTCCTGCTGTTCATCGTGCCCGAGACGTTGTTCTCGTTCGAGCATGTGCTGGCCATGCTGCTCGGCACCATCGTCGGGGGCGCCGGCACGGTCAGCGGGCCGATCATCGGCTCGATCCTGTTTGGCCTGTTGTCCGAACTGATGCGCAGCCTGCCGTTCGCCGATTCGCGCGAGGTGACCAGCGCGTTGCGCATCGTCTATGCGGTGGTGCTGATCGTGACCGTCATCCGCCTGCCTGGCGGTCTCGTCTCGCTGCTGCCGTCGTCGCGGAGGTCGTGATGCTGCTCGCTGTCGAGGGGGTGGCCAAGCGTTTCGGCGGCCTGCAGGCGCTGCAGGATATTTCGTTCACCGTGCCGGAAGGCGGCACCTTCGGTATCATGGGTGCGAACGGCGCGGGCAAGACCACGCTGTTCAACGTCATCGCCGGCGCCATGCGGCCCGATCGCGGCCAGGTCCGGCTTGCCGGTCGCGACGTGTCGGCCCTGCCGCCCTCGGCGCGTTGTCGTCTCGGCATCGGCCGCACCTTCCAGATCACCCGACCGTTTCCCGAGCTGACGGTGCGCGAGACCGTGCGCATCGGCGCGCTGAACCGCATGCGCGGCATGGCCGCCGCCACCGCGCGGGCCGAGGCGATCATCGACCAGTTCGGCCTGTCGGCCCATGCCGAGCGGCTGGGCCGGCAGCTCACCGTGATGGACCGCAAGCGGCTCGAGCTCGCCCGCGCCTACGCCACCGGACCGGCCATCCTGCTGCTCGACGAAGTCGCCGCCGGCCTGCGTCCGGCCGAGGTCGACCAGCTGGTAGCGCTGATCCGCACGATCACGGCCGAGGGCGCGACCGTATTGATGATCGAACACGTGCTACCCGCGATCTTCGCACTAGCCGCCCACGTCCTTGTGCTCGACCACGGCCAGGCCATCGCGTCGGGCACGCCCGACGAGATCGCCGCCGACCACACCGTCATCGATGCCTATCTCGGGGCTGGTTATGCCGCTGCTTGATATCGCCGACCTGTCCGCCGGCTACGGGGATATTCCGATCCTGCACGGCGTGTCGCTGCAGGTAGAGGAGGCCGAGGTGGTCTCGCTGGTCGGCGCCAACGGCGCGGGCAAGACCACGCTGCTGCGCGCCTTGTCCGGCATGCTGCCGCATGGCGGGGCGATCGGCTTTGCCGGTCGGGCGATCTCCGGGCTGGCGCCTGACGCGATCGTCGAGCTCGGGCTCGCCCATGTGCCGGAAGGCCGCCAGCTGTTCGCGGGCATGACGGTCGAGGAAAACCTGGCGCTCGGTCTGCCCCGGCGCTGCGCCAGGGTGGAGGCGCGCCGACGGCTTGACGAGATCATGACGCTGTTTCCCCGGCTGGGCGAGCGCCGAAGCCAGGCCGCCGGCACGCTGTCGGGCGGCGAGCAGCAGATGGTGGCGATCGGCAGCGGCCTGGCGCTGGGGCCGCGCCTCCTCGTGCTCGACGAACCTTCGCTCGGCCTCGCCCCCGCCATGGTGCAGTTCATTTTCGAGACCGTCACCGCGCTGAACCGCCGGGGCATGGCGGTGCTGCTGGTCGAGCAGAACGTCGTCGAATCACTGCGCCGCTCGCATCGCGCCTATGTGCTGGAGACCGGCCGCGTCGTGTTGGCCGGCGCGGCCCAGGCGCTGTTGCAGGACGAACGTACCCGCGCCGCCTTCCTGGGC
>JAEYTW010000807.1 GCA_023433835.1 Pseudomonadota bacterium
GGGGGGGGCCCCGCCCCCCCCCCCCGCGACCAGAACCGCGGCAATGAAACGGATCAAGCCAGGTATTTCTTGAACCAGGCAGTGGCCTTGGCCCAGCCGTCCTCGGCCGCCGCCTTGCGATAGCTGGGGCGGTAGTCGGCGTGGAAGGCGTGGGGGGTGTCGGCGTAGATCTCGAAGACCGATTCGGTATTGCCGCCGGCCTTCAGCTTGTCTTTCATCTGGTTGACGCTGTCGACCGGGATGCCGGTATCGGCGGCGCCATACAGGCCCAGCACCGGCACCTTGATCTGGTCGGCGACGTCGATCGGGTGCTTGGGGTTCATCTCGTTGGTCTGGCCGACGATCCGGCCGTACCAGGCCACGGCCGCCTTCACCTTCGGGTTATGGGCGGTGTAGAGCCAGGTGATGCGGCCGCCCCAGCAATAGCCGGTGATGCCGAGCTTGTCGCCGTTGGCCTTGCCGGTCGCGGTGGCCCATTTCACGGTCTCGTCCAGGTCGGCCATCACCTGGGTGTCCGGCACCTTGGCGACGATCGGCATGATCTGCTGGATGTCGGTGATCTTGGAGACATCGCCCTGGCGGACGTAGAGCTCGGGCGCCACCGCGAAGAAGCCGAGCTTGGCCCAGCGCCGGCAGACGTCGCGGATGTATTCGTGCACGCCGAAGATTTCCTGGATCACCAGGACGGTCGGGAACGGCCCGCCGGTGGCGGGGTGGGCGTAGTAGCAGGGCATCGAGGCGCCGGCGACCGGGATCGTGGCCTCGCCGGCGGTCAGGCCCGCGGTATCCGTGGTGATGGCCTGCGCCTGGACCGGGCCGGCCGCCACGGCGTAGCCGCTCGCCAGCAGCGAGGCGGCCACGAATCCGCGGCGGTTCAGCGAGATCTTGGGGACGAGCGCCTGCGCGTCGGCGACGATGTCGGTGTTCATGATCCTCTCCCTGGGTGATCGAACCGGGGGATGGTAATGAAGAACCATGACGGGACAAGCGCCGCCTTGCGCCCCTCACTGGATCGTGTCCGTCCCTCCCGCAAGGCAGGCGGCCGCCGATGCCTGGCCCTTCAGCCCGCGGGCCAGCGCCGCGGTAAGCCGGTGGTCCGCGGGTTCGGCATCGGCCTCCCAGGACATGACGCCGCCCAAGCCCCGGTCGCGGACATAGGATGCCTTCAGCTGCAGCGAGTCGGCGTCGTCGTAGGAATAGGCGAAGGTCTCGCCGGCCCTGGGCTTGCCCGCCGGCACGCGGTCGACATACATCGGCACGCAGGCCCGGCTGTCCCACAGCCGGCTGGGCTGGGGCGACAGATAATCCCTGAGCCGGCCGGTGGCGATGTCGAGGAGGTCGTTGGCATCGCCCATGCCGGCGCCGTCGGGCGCCACATGTTCCCACGATCCCTTGGCCGCGCCGGCGCCGGTGGCCCAGATGTCGGTCTCGGTCGGGTTGCGGTCGAGCCGCGACCAGCCGCGGCCGTAGAACGGCGTGCCGACGATGATCTTGGCCTTGGCGGCCGCCGGCACCTGGTCGAACAGGGCCAGCCGCTGGGCCTTCGTCATCGCCGTCTTGCCGACCGGCTGACGCTGGATCGCGGCCAGGATGTTCATCACCGTGTCGTGGACGTTGAAGTCGCCCTGGCCATGGGCTTCGCCGCGGTTGTTGTAGAGCGGCGAATTATGCCCGACCTGGGTCGACCAGGTGCCGTTGAAATCGTAGGTCATCACGTTGACCGAGGTGACGCAGGGCAGGACCGACGGATAGTCGACGCCCGCGATCGCCAGCGGGTTGGCCCCGGCGGCGAAGGAGACGCCGAGGCCGCTCGGCTTGAACCTGGCCGACAGCTCGCAGATCAGCGACGTGAAGTTGGCGCGGTCGCGCGGCGTCGGGCTGACATTGCCGGCATGGCCCGGATATTCCCAGTCGATGTCGATGCCGTCGAAGCCGTAGGCGGTGACGAAATCATAGGCCGACTGCACCAGCCGGGCGCGCTTGACCGGGTCGTCGGCGATTTGCGGGAACGGCCCGGTATGGTTCCAGCCGCCGACCGCGAAATAGACCTTCAGATGCGGAAAGCGCGCCTTCAGCAGCCAGAACTGCTTCAGCAGCCCGCGGTCGCCGCCGTCCCAGCTGTCGGTGGCGAAAGCCTTGTCGAGCGCCGCGCCGCGATCGAACAGCATCAGGTCGCCGCCGGTGCCGGAGAACACCAGGAAGGCATAGTTGACCCGCGTCAGCTCGGCCGCCGGCAATTGCGCGGGGTTGAAGTTGCGGCCCTGCATCGGGTCGCCGTTGCCCCAGGTGCCCCATTCGGCGAAGTAGGTCATCAGCTCGCGCCCGTCGAGCCTGGGCGACCCGGCGGGCCCGCCGAACCCGGCGGCCTCGAGCCCGGCCAGGCAGGCGGCCGAGACCGGCTGGCCGATGCGGGCGGTGCGGCAATCGGCCAGCGTGCCGGTCGTCGGCTGCTCGCTGCCCCCGCCGCCATTGTTGCCGCCGCCCGGATTGACGCCGGTCTCGACGGCGCATTTGCCGTATTCGCTGCACAGCTTCAGGGCCGGACTGTCGACCGGCAAGGCCAGCATCACCGCGTCGAGCACCGGGCCGAACTGGTCGCGGAAGCCGATCGTGCCGCCGGCCGCCGCGGCATTGAACGCCGCCTGCGCCCGGGTCCGTGCCGTCGCCATGTCATCAGCCGGATAGAGCGGCGCGATGGCGTCGAGCCAGGCCTGGATGTCGGCCCAGCCGAGCGGCGCGTCGTAGGCGCCATAGCCGGCCGGCGCGGCCGCGTCGGCCTGGCCCGCCGCGGCCTTGACCAGCGCCCGGTTGAACGTCGGGATCTGGCGGGCATAGCGGCTGCCCTCGTCGTCGTTGTCGGGGAAGCAGGTGCCGGAAGCGTCGGCCATGTCGGCCTTGGCCAGGCAGGCGGCGCGGCGGGTGGTGAAGACGTCGGTGACGTAGGGGTGATAGAGGCCGCGGTTATAGGCCACCGCCATGATGCGGTCGAAGGCCTGGGGGTCGGCAGCGGCCTTGAGGAAGGCCGTCGGCTCCCAGCCCGAGCCGACCAGGAAATACCACATGTAGAGATTATAATACGCCGCGGTCAGCGCCGCGGTGGCAAAGCGCGGCCCGGATACGGTCTGGTCATGGTCCTGCGTGCCGAAGCGCGTCGGGAACAGCCGGCGCATCTCGGCGAAGGCCGAGCTCTGGTTGCCCTGGCCCTGGATCTGGAAGAAGCCGTCCGTCACCGCCGCCGCGCGATAGTCGATGCGCTGGCGCGGGTCGGCAATGGCCCGCGCATAGGTGAACGATGCCGCGGCCGCGTCGGCGCCGAGACGCGATTCCTGGATCGCGGTGGCGAGGTAATGGTTCTCGCGGACGTAGGTATCGTCGATGCCGGTGACGTTGCGAAACAGCTGCGAGGCGTGCGCCATCGCCATCGCCCACAGCGCGCGCTCGCGCGGGATCTGGGCCGAGAACGGGCCTTCGTTCCAGACATCGGCCAGCAAAGCCTGGCCGATGTCGATGCGGCCGGCGGGCAGGTATTTCGCCGCCGTCAGGTAATAGGTTTCCGGTCCTGCCACGGGGCCGGGCCCGCCGCCGCCGGTCGTGCCGTTCTTGACGTTGACGGCGCGGGCGTCGGAGGCCGTGCACAGGTTGCCGTTGCACAATTTGACCACCAGGCTGTGGCTGCCCTTGGCCAGCGTCGCCGTGGTCTTGCCGTTCTGCGCGTAGCCGGGATTGGCCGAGGCGCCGAAGCTGGCCGAGGTCGAGAGCTTCGTGGTGCCGTCCCACAATTCCCAGGCGGCGCCCGTGGTGCCCCACCACATGTTCCAGCCGATCGCGATATTGGTGCCGTCGTCGAATTCGGCCGGCATCCAGTCGATCACCGGCTTGGTCGGCGCGGCCGCGACCGGCGTGCCGGGCGCACCGGTCGTACTGCCGCCGACCGGCGCGATGACGTTGGTCGTGCCCGAGGCGGTGCAGCCGTCGGCGTTGCACAGCAGCACCTTGAGGGCGTGGGAGCCGGCGCCGAGATCGAGGAGGGTTTCGCCCTTCTGCGAGAAATTGGGGTCGGCGCTCGGCGTGATGAAGGCGGAGGACGAGACCAGCTTGCTGGCGCCGTCCCACACTTCCCAGCGCGCGCCGCGCACGCCCCACCACATGTTCCAGGTCAGTCTGGTCGCATTCGAATCGAGTTTGGCCGGCATCCATTCGATGGCCGGCGAGGTCGGCGGTGCCGCCGCCGCCGGGTAGGCGGCGCATGTGACCAGCGCCGCCGCCCCGAGCATTCGGGCAAGCTTCATGATGTCCTTCAGCACGAGATCGGTGGAATTTTAGATAATTTCTTTTTAATAGACGGCGCCGTCGCAAATATTTCGTGCCGGAGGACTGCGACGGGCAAATAAAAAGCGGATAAATACCTGTTCTTCTACTTCTGTTCAGTCGGCAGGACGGCCAGCCGATAACCGACGCCGGGCTCGGCCAGCAGCAGCACCGGCCGCCGCGGCTCGCGCTCCAGCTTGCGGCGCAGATGGCCGACATAGACCCGCAGGTATTGCAGGTCGTCGATATGGTTGAGGTTCCAGACCTCGGCCAGGATCTGCTGGTGGGTCACGGCCTTGCCGGCATGGCGGGCCAGCAGGCGCAGGATGTCGTATTCCTTGCGCGACAGCTGGACGCGCATCCCGTCGACCGTGATGACCCGGTGGACGAAATCGATGGCGAGCGGGCCTGAGGCGAAACGCGCGAGATCCTCGACCACGCCCTCGCGCTGGCGGCGATGATGGCGCAGCATCACCTTCAGCCGCATGGCGAGGTCGTCGGCGGTGAACGGCAGGTCGAGGAAATCGTCCGCACCCGCTTCCAGCGCCGCCGACTTCTCGGCGCGCTGGCCACGGCGGCAGACATGCAGGATCGGCAGGCCCGACCAGTCGCGGATGCGCGCGATCAGCAGCGCGGCGGCCATGCCGGGCAGGGCCACGACCAGCATGTCGGCGCTGGTCGCGGCCAGCATGGCGATGGCCTGGTCGGCGTCCCCGGCGGTGTCGGCGACATAGCCGTGCTCGGCCATCTCCAGGCACAGCCGGTCGGCGCGCGGCCGATCGTCATCGACGATCAGCAGCGTCAGGGTGTGGGCGCTCATGACGGTATCTCCTGCCAGCGACGGCGTTTGTTGGACGCTGGTTTACCGCTCGCATCCCCCGGCGGCAGTGATTGGAATCACGCGGGCCCCCGCCGGCGCCTTAACCTTTTGTAACCTCGATCGGGCGCTGTAGTCTGGCGGCGCAAGTTGGAGGGATTGTGGTGGCGGACGGGCAATTGATCAGGCCGGTATTGTTGTCGGGCGGTTCGGGAACGCGGCTGTGGCCGTTGTCGCGCGCGATGGCGCCCAAGCAGCTGATGAAGCTGATCTCGGGGTTCAGCATGCTGCAGGAAACCGCATTGCGCGTCGCCGATCCCGCGATGTTCGACAGCCTGTTCTGCCTGTGCAACGACGAGCATCGCTTCGCCGTGGCCGAACAGCTTTCGGAGATCGGCGCCTTCGCCAACCCGCTGCTGCTGGAGCCCGAGGGGCGCAACACCGCCCCGGCGGCCGCGGTCGCGGCGCTGGCCGCGGCCGAGCGCGATCCCGAAGCCCTGGTGCTGCTGCTGGCTTCCGACCATGCCATCGCCGATGTGCCGGCCTTCCATGCGGCGCTGCGCGTCGGCACGGTCGCGGCGCGCGCCGGACGCATCGTCACCTTCGGCATCCGGCCCGACGCGCCCGAGACCGGCTACGGCTATATCGCGCTGGGCGACGAACTGGCCGAGGCACCCGGCAGCCATGCGGTCGCCCGCTTCATCGAGAAGCCCGACGCCGTCCGCGCGGCCGAGATGATCGCGGCCGGCAACCATGTCTGGAACGGCGGCATCTTCATGTTCCGCGCCGACGTGATGCTGGCCGAGTTCGAGCGGCTCGAGCCCGAGCTGCTCGCCGCCTGCCGCGCCGCGCTGGCCGCGACCTCGGCCGACGGCGATTTCCGGCGCCTTGACGCGCAGGCTTTCGCCCGCGCGCGCAAAGTCTCCATCGACTACGCGATCATGGAACACACCGCGCTCGCCGCCGTGGTGCCGGTCGCGATGGGCTGGTCGGACGTCGGCTCGTTCTCGGCACTGGCCGCGGTGCGCCAGGCCGACGGCTGCGGCAACGTCGCCATCGGCGACGTCGTGGCGGAAGGCACGACCGGCAGCTATCTGCATTCGACCGGGCCGCTGGTCGCGGCGCTGGGCATCCGGGACATGGTGGTGGTGGCGACCGGCGATGCCGTGCTGGTGGTGCCCAAGGACCGTGCCCAGGATGTCGGCAAGCTGGTCGAGCGGCTGAAGGCCGCGGGGCGGGTCGAGGTCCAGAACCACCCGCTGGTCCACCGCCCCTGGGGCAGCTATCAGACCATCGACCTGTCCGAGCGTTTCCAGGTCAAGCGGCTGATGGTGAAGCCGGGTGCCGCGATCTCGCTGCAATACCATCATCACCGGGCCGAGCATTGGGTGGTCGTCGCCGGCACCGCCGAGGTGCGCCGCGGCGATGAGACGATCATCCTGCACGAGAACGAATCGACCTACATCCCGCAGGGTACCACCCACCGCCTGGCCAATCCCGGCCGCATCCCGCTGCAGATCATCGAGGTGCAGTCGGGCAGCTATCTCGGCGAGGACGACATCGTCCGCCTCAGCGACACCTACGGCCGGGTGCCGGGCTGACGGGTCTTCATTCCTGTCAGTAGACGTCGCGGCGATACCGGCCTTCGTCGGCGAGGCGTTCCAGCGTGTCGGCCCCCAGGATATCGACCAGCGCCGCCTCGACGCCGGGCGCCATGCCTTCCAGGCTGCCGCAGACATGGATCGCCGCGCCGTCGGCCACCCAGGCGCGCAGCGTTTCCGCCGCGGCGAGCAGGCGATGCTGGACATAGAGACGCTCGGCCTGGTCGCGCGAGAAGGCGAGGTCGAGGCGGGCCAGCGTGCCGTCGGCCACCCAGCCCTCGATCTCGGCGCGATGGTGGAAATCATGCGCCGCCTGGCGTTCGCCGAAGACCAGCCAGTTGGGTTTCCGGCCCGCCGCCGCGCGTGCCTTCAGGTGGGCGCGCAGGCCGGCCAGCCCGGTGCCGTTGCCGATCAGGATCAGCGGGCGGTCGTCGGCCGGCGCGTGGAACGACGGGTTCTCGCGGATACGCAGCGCGATCTCGGCGCCGAGCGGGGCGTGGGCGGTCAGCCAGCCCGAACCGAGGCCGAGCGTGCCGTCCTCGCGCACCGCCTGGCGCACCAGGAGGTCGAGGCGGCCCTCCGTTGCCAGCGAGGCGATCGAATATTCGCGCGAGGGCAGCGGCGCCAGCCGGTCGGCCGCCGCCTGGGGCGCCAGCCCCGCGACATCCTCGGGCACCGGCAGCAGGCTTTCGGCGACGATGTCGGCAAGCCGCAGCGAACGGCCGCCCCGGGTCACCGCCGCCGCGCCGTCGAGGCCGGTTTCGGCCAGGAACGCCTCGACCACCTCGGGCCCGTGGCGCGGGCCGATCTCGGCGATGTCGCCGGGCAGCCAGTCGCCGGCACCGAGCGGCTCGAGGCCCAGGTGATAGCACGGCCCGCCGACCGAGCCGGGATTGAGCAGGCGGCGTTCGGCCAGCCGCCAGCGGCCATAGGCCGGGGTGGTCCAGTCGGGCAGGTCGGCCTTGCCGCCGATCGCGCCGAGATGATGCTGCCAATGGCGCAGCGCGCCTTCGTCCGACCGGTCGACCTCGACCAGGTCGAACAGCGGTGCCGCGCCCTGGCCGCGCAGCCAATGGTCGAGGCTGTGGCCGAAGCCGCAGAAGCGGTCGTACTGGCTGTCGCCCAGGGCGAGCAGGCCATAGCGCAGATGGGGCAGGCGACCGTCGGCGGCGTCGGCCATCACCCGGCGGTGGAAGGCGCGCGCACCGTCGGGCGGCTCGCCGTCGCCGAAGGTCGAGACCACGAACAAGGCGCGCCCGGCCCGGGCCAGGCGATCGGCGTCGACGCGGGCCAGCGGTTCGACGGCTACGGGAATGCCGGCGGCCTGCAGCATCTGGGCGCTGCGCCAGGCGACGCGCTCGGCCGCGCCGGTCTGGCTGGCGAAGGCGACCAGCACCTCGCCGCCGGTGCCGGTCGGCGCTGCATTGAGGTCGCGCGCGAGTTTCAGCGCGGCGCGCTTCTTCGACCGGCGGTCGAGATAGAGCATCCAGCCGGTGATGGCGAACAGCGGCATCAAGAGGCTCGACAGCATGAACAGGATCAGCCCGCCCAGGCCGAAGAAGCCGCCGGAATGCAGCACGAAGATCGACGACATGAATTTCTGCCCCGGCGGCAGCGCGGCATAGCGGCGGTGGTTGCGCACCTCGCCGGTGCGCGGGTCGAGCGCCAGGGTGTTGTTTGCCCGTTCATGTTGCGGATTCGGGTCCTGGTACATGAACTGGATCGGCTGGCCGGGCCCGGCCGGCGGCCGCACCGTCACTTGGGAATAACCGCCCGACTCGCCGAGGAATTTGGTCCACAGCGCGGCGATGTCGATCGGGGCCGCCTCGCCGCCGCCGCGCTGGCCGCCCTGCGGCTGGGCCTGCCGCTGCTGGCCGCCGGGGGGGCCGAAATTCGCCGGGCGCGGGGTGCCGGTCAGGTCGAACAGGCCGTTGCGGTACCATTCGTAGGACCAGTAGAGACCGGTCAGCGACATGATCACATAGGGGATCAGCACCCAGGTGCCGATCACCGAATGCAGCGCCCACAGGAACGAGCGGCCCTTGTGGTTGAAATCGATGCGGAACCACGACCGCCAGTCGGCGACGCGGCGCGGCCAGCGCAGATAGAGGCCCGACAGCGCCAGCAGGATCAGCGCGACGGTCGAGGCGCCGACGATATGCTTGCCGACGTCGCCGGCGGCAAGCCAGCGGTGGATCTGCATTGTCGTGCGCATGAACTCTTCGCCGCGCGGATGGCCCAGAAGCTTGCCGTCATAGGGATCGACATAGCGGGTCTCGCCGCGCGGGCCGCGGCCGGCGGCGGCAAACGAGACGCGGGCGGCCCGCGTCGGGTCGGCATGGACGGTCAGGGCCTGGACGCGCTTCTCGGGCTCGGCCTTGGCCATCTGCGCCATCAGCTCGGCGGGGGTGAGCAGCGCGGTGCCGCGCGCCTCCACCGTCAGCACGCCGGGGTTCATCGCTCGCAGGATCTCGTCCTCGAAGGACAGCATGCCGCCGGTGAAGCCGACCACGGCCAGCACGACGCCGGCGGTGATGCCGACGAGCCAGTGGGCCTGGAACCAGATCCATTTGAACATGAGACGCCAACCCCCGCGAACAGCCGGCACCCGCCCGCACCCCCCGGTGCGGACCTGCCGGCCTAAATGCGACTGAGACTAATTCCTGTAAACTGGCCCCAGCAGTATTGCGAGCGGGTCTCAAAATCAAATTTTATCGTGTTACGGACTGTGGCAGCCCTTGTTGCATGTCGTTCATCATTCTATATGATGAACGACATTCAATGAGGAGATCCGCCATGTCCTCCCACGATCCCGTCGTCATCGTTGCCGCCGCCCGCACCCCGCTGGGCCGCTTCCAGGGCGCGCTGGCCTCGCTGGCCGCGCCCGCGCTGGGCGCCCATGTGATCCGCGCGGCGATGGGGCGGGCGGGCCTCGCCCCCGACCGCATCGACGAAGTGCTGATGGGCTGCGTGCTGCCGGCCGGCCAGGGCCAGGCCCCGGCGCGCCAGGCGGCGCGCGGCGCCGGCCTGCCGGATGCCACCGGCGCCACCACGGTCAACAAGGTCTGCGGCTCGGGCATGAAGGCGACGATGCTGGCCCACGACCTGATCCTGGCCGGTTCGGCCGGCATCGTGGTGTCGGGCGGCATGGAGAGCATGTCGAACGCCCCCTATCTGCTGGCCAAGGCCCGCGGCGGGTATCGCGCCGGCCATGACCGTATCCTCGACCACATGATGCTCGACGGGCTGGAGGACGCCTATGAAGGCGGCCGGCCGATGGGCGATTTCGGCGAGGCCACGGCCCAGGCCTATCAGTTCACCCGCGACGAGCAGGATGCCTACGCGATCCGCTCGCTGACCCGCGCCCGGGCCGCGGTCGAAGGCGGGGCGTTCGTCCCCGAGATCGCGCCCGTCACCGTGGCCGCGAAGGGCGGCGACGTCGTGGTCGCGCAGGACGAGAACCCGCTGAAGGTTTCCCCCGACCGGATTCCGTCGCTGAAGCCGGCCTTCCGCCCCGACGGCACGATCACGGCGGCCAGTTCATCGGCCAACGCGGATGGTGCCGCCGCGCTGGTGCTGATGCGCCGGTCGCAGGCCGAGGCGCTGGGCCTGGCCATCCTGGCCGAGATCCGTGGCCATGCCACCCATTCCCAGGATCCCGCCTGGTTCACCACCGCGCCGATCCCGGCGATCAGGAAGCTGCTCGATCGTGTCGGCTGGCAGGCCGGCGACGTCGACCTCTACGAGATCAACGAAGCCTTCGCCGTCGTCACCATGGCCGCGATCCGCGATCTCGGCCTGGGCGCCGACCAGGTCAACGTCAACGGCGGGGCGACCGCGCTGGGCCATCCGATCGGGGCGACCGGCGCGCGGCTGATCGTAACCTTGCTGCATGCGCTGCAGGCCCGTGGTGTGCGGCGCGGCGTGGCGGCGCTGTGCATCGGCGGCGGCGAGGCGACGGCCATCGCCATCGAGCGCCCGACCGCCTGATTTCCACAAGGGCCGCGGCGGGTTTCGAAAAATCGGAACGGCGGTGAAGTAAAGGTCTTGACACTTGCTGCAGTGCAGCATAAATATGGTTTCGACGCTTCGGCGTCGTTCGCCCTTCCTGGGCGTTTCCTCCCTAAGACTTGGGCTGCCGGTTCTCCGCGCAGCCTTTTTTTTGCCCGCTTGGCCCGGCCGGGCGCGGCGGGGG
>JAEYTW010000010.1 GCA_023433835.1 Pseudomonadota bacterium
CGGCCGACCTGCCCGACGGCGCGATCGGCGAGATCGCGGCGCGGGCCGGCGTCAGCCGCGAGCATTTCTCGCGCCGCTTCCGCCGGCAGGCCGGCATCGGGCCGCAGGGCTATCGCCTGCTGGCGCGGCTCAACGCGGCGCGGGCTCGGTTGCGCGGGCCCGAGCCCATCGCAGCCATCGCCGCCGATCTCGGCTTCGCCGATCAGAGCCATCTCGGCCGGCTGTTCCGCCAGGCCTTCGGCGTCAGTCCACGCGCCTATCGCCTGATGGTGCGCTAGAGCATCCCGCGTCCTCTTGGACGCGGATAAGATGCTCTTAGTTTTTGAGATAGATCAAATTATCCACGTCAAATCGATTCCGATTTGACGTGGTTTGATCTAACCGAAGACCGGCGCCAGGCTCTGGACGATGTTGACCCAGGGGCCGCCGGCGAGCGGCACGTTGACCAGCGAGCCCGAGAAACCGGCGATGCTCTGGCCTGTCGGCGCGGCATAGGTCACCGGCTGTGGATCGGTGACGTTTGCCATCGTGCCGTATGGGCCGAGCGACCGGCCTTGCGACGTGACCAGGCCGAGCTGCGCGATGCAGCTGCGGCCGAACCACATGCCGGTGGTGATCGTCGCCCGGGTGATGGTCTCGCCGGCGTTCAGGGCGATGCTGTTGCTGCCGCCGCTGGTGTCGCCGTGCTGGGGCAGGGCATAGGCGCCGTTCGTCACCTGCACCGCGTTCAGGATGTCGCCCGACATGACCGTCATCGCGGTGATTGGCGGGTTGCCGACCAGCCCGATCGTCGGCCCGTCGTTGAACGCGGTGGGGGTGACCGACAGCGATGCCGATGCCGCCGAGGCCAGCGGCTGCGGCGTCAGCGTGTAGTCGACCGGCTGAACGGCGAACGTCGCCTCGACGGCGACGCCGATCGGGGCGAGGCCGCCGATCCAGGCGGCGTTGGCGCAGACCCGCATCAGCCAGGCGGGGGACGGCCCGTCGGTTCGCCAGATGTCGAAGAAGCGCGCCGCGCCTGCCGGATAGGTCCAGGTCAGAAGCGCGCCTTGAGTGTCGCTGTCGGCATAGACCGGCTGGGCTGACAGGTTCTGTACCGAGGCCGGTGCCGCGTTGCCCGCAGGTACCAGCGACAACTGGCCGATCAGGGCGCCATAGCTGGTTCCGGGCGTCGCTCCGTCGTTCGACGGGCCGGCTACCAGGATCGCCTGGGTAACGGTCTTGCCGCTGACGCCCGTCATCGTTTCGGTCATCGCCAGCCACCCGGTGGTGCCGACCGGCGCGGCCGCCGAGGTCGTGGTGTAGGTCGTGCCGTCGCTGAAGACGAGGGTGACCTGGATCCCCGGGAAGGGGGTGGCCAACGGCTTGAAGACGACCTGAATGACGGTGGAGCCGGCAATCGGCGCCGCCATGTCGTAAAGCCGGAAACTGGCGGTGTCGGCCGTGGCGGCGTTGGTGCCCTGCACGACCAGGCTGGCGCCGCCGTCATAGCCCTGGCCGTAGGTATAAGTCATGGCGAGCGAGGCGGCGCTGCCCGGCTGCACCCAGAAGCGATAGGTCGGCTGCGGTCCCTGCAGGCTCAGATTGCTCCAGGCGGCGGTGCTGGCCTGGATACCACGGACCATGAAGTTGCTGCCGCAGCCGCGGTCGAAATTGGTGGCGAAGGGCAGGCCGCCTGGCATGATTCGCTCAGGAATATAGGCCGCCATGCAATCCTGGCCCAAGGCCGCCCCGCTGTTGAAGCCGGCGGTGTTGGCGGTCCAGAAGCTGGTATCCTTGGTTTCATAGGCCTGGTGATGGGCGGGCGACGGCCAGGTGCCGGCGGCGGTCTCGAAGGTCCAACCGGGCGCGAACAGGCCGACGGAGGTGCCGCCATTGACGGCGGCGCCGACGCCGGCGATCGCGTCGTCACCCGGACTGGTATTGCCGGGCTGATAGGCCGCGCCGCCGATTGCCCAGACATAGACCCCGGAATAGGCTGCGAGGGGCGAGCGGTCATCGGCCTGCGCCGTGGTCACCGAGGTCTGCAACAGGCCCGTGGCGTTGGGGAACCACCAGTAGTTCGGAAAGATTCCGTCGCAGGCCTGGAAGTAGATGTTGTTCTGCTGGTTCAGGCAGTTCTGGTAGCTGACCTGGCCGTTGCAGTCGACGGCGTCGTACCAGATCACCTGGGCATTGGGATTGAATGCCTTGAGCGCGGTATCGAGCGCGGTCAGGAAGGATGCCAGCGTCGCGGCGGCGACACCATCGGGTAGCGAGGTTTCTATATTGAAGAACCATCCGTCGAAGTTGTAGTGCTTGGCCAGCGCCGCCAGCTGCGCGACGTACTGCGCGCTGTCGGCCCCGAGCATGGTGGCCAGTTCGGCCTGGGTTTCGGTGCTGTAGCCTTCGAAGTCGATGGTGCCCAGAACCGGCACGCCGTTGAGGTGGCCGGCATTGATCCACCATGCGGTCGGCACCGCGACGCGGTCGTGGGCGAAGTAGTAGAAGCTGTCGAGATACTGCCAATAGGTGAAGTTGTAGGTGTCGATATTGGCGACCCCTTGCGGGTAGAGGTCGCCCGGATTGACGTACCCGCCCTTGAAGTCGTTACCGTCCATCACCAGCGCCCGCGTCGCTGCGGGGCGCGTGCGCAGCGATACCTGGGCGATGTTGAAGGCATCGTAGGGTTGGGTCGTCGGCGTCCAGGACAGCAGCGCCTGGATGGACGGCAGAAAGAACGACTGCGGCTGGGTGGAGAACGACGTCATGGCAATCTCCCCTCTATGTGGCTGCGGAGGCAGGCAGGGGGCGTGGGCCGTCACGCCCGTCAGTTTGGATTTTTAAGTGTATTAAAGTAAATCAAATCTCTCAAATGGAATTGTACTTTCGTATGATTTTTTTTTATCACGCTCGTTCCAGATCGGATCGCGATGCCGCGCTAGCCTGGACGGCATGATGCTGTTGCTGCTGGCCGCCGGGCTGATCGGTGGAATCGTCAATGCGCTGGCCGGCGGGGCCACGCTGATCACCTTTCCCGCAATGCTGGCGGCCGGTCTGCCGCCGGTGGTCGCCAATGCCTCCAACGCCGTGGCGATCTCGCCGGGCCATCTGATCGCGGCGCTGGTCGACCGCAGGCAGTTGCCGGCGGCCGACCGGCGGCTGCTCGCCGCGATCCTGGCTGCCGTCGCGGGCGGTGCCGCCGGCGCCGCGCTGCTGCTGGCCTTGCCCGATCATGTGTTTCTCCAGCCGGTGCCGGCGCTGATCGGCGGCTCGACGCTTCTGTTCGCGCTGGGCCCGCGGCTGCAGGCCTGGGCCGGGCGGCGGCATGGCGGCGGGCTCGTGCCGCTCGGCCTTGCCTCGGTCTATGGCGGGTTCTTCGGCGCCGGGCTCGGCATCATCCTGACGATGGTGCTGTCGCTCGACCGCGCGACGGAGATTCGCGCGGTGAAGGCGCGGAAGAACCTGCTGGCCACCTGCGTCAGCCTGGCGGCGACGGCGCTGTTCGTCATCCGCGGCGTCGTTGCCTGGCCGGAAACGTTGGTGATGCTGGCGGGCGCCCTGGCCGGCGGTTATGCCGGCGGCCATCTGATCCGCGTGCTGCCCGCGCCGGTGGTCCGCACCGGCGTCATCGTCGTCGGCGGCATCCTCACGGTAGTGTACGCCGTACGGATCTGGTTCTGACGGAGAGCCTGCCCGCCATTGAGGAGGAAGGTAGGAATTTTTCCCGAACGGCGGCCCAATGGACGGCGCGATGCCGGGATCGCGCGCGGCAAGAAACAACGGCTTGACCGGGGCAAATCCCGTCGCTAGCTTGTTCCCGAATGTGGGAACAAGACTCGTGATCGTCGTCGGAACATCGCTGCTTGCGGCTTTCTGCACCCGCCGCCCGGATATGGCCGGGAGCCTCAGGGCATTGGGCGCGCTGCTCGCCCATGCCGACTGGCGCGGGGCCGACGATATCGGGCGCGATTGCGGCGCGCTGATGGCCGGGGCCGGCGATGGCGTCGTGCTCGACCTCGATCGGCTCCGTATCGCCCTGCAGGTCAATTTTGCGCTGGGCATCGTGCGCATCGCAGGCATCGAGGAGATATCGCCATGACCGCCGTCAAGCCGATCCGCACCGACGAGGATCATCGCGCCGCGCTGGTCGAGATCGACCGGCTGTTCGGTGCCGCCGCCGGCTCGGCGGATGCCGATCGGCTCGAGGTGCTGTGCGTGCTGGCCGCCTATTACGAGCGGCGGGCGCAGGCGCTGGGCGCGCCCGATCCGATCGAATACCTGACCTTCGCGATGCGTGCCCAGGGGCGCAGCCAGTCGGATCTGGCGGCCCTGCTGGGATCGCGCTCGCGCGCATCGGAAGTGCTGAACCGCCGGCGCCAGCTGTCGGCCGGCATGATCGGGCGGCTGGTGCGCGACTGGTCGCTGGCGGCGGCGCCGCTGTCGGCACACTATGCGGTCGAGGGTGGCCTGAAGCGCACCGTCGCGCGCGCCGGCGCCGTGCTGGCCATCGTCGCCATGCTGGGCGCGGGCGCGATCGGGGCGACCTTCTGGGCCTATGGCCGGGGCCTGGCGACCGAAACCGAGATCGCGGCGCTGGCCACCGGGGTGGCGGTGCCGCTGGCCGAGATCCCGCCGCATGTGGTCAAGGCCTTTCTTGCCGCCGAGGACCGTGACTACTACGGCCATGACGGCTACAGCCTGGCCGCGATCCTGCGGGCCGCGACGGACAATGTCGTCAAGCCCGGCGCCAGGCCCGCGGGCGCGGCGACGATCACCCAGCAGCTGGCCAAGAACCTGCTGCTGGCCGGCGAGGCGCCGTCGGTCGAGCGCAAGATCCGTGAAATCGTGCTGGCCCGCCGGCTGGAGGCGGCGCTGTCCAAGGACCAGATCCTCGAGCTCTATCTGAACCGCATCTATTTCGGGGGCCCGGCCTGGGGCATCGCCGCGGCGGCGCGGCAGTATTTCGGCAAGGTGCCGGCCGATCTCGACCTGGCCGAGGGCGCCTATCTCGCCGCCCTGCCCAAGGCGCCGAACGAGTACCGCCTGGGGGCCGGTCTGGTTGGGGACGACGGGCGCGCGGCGCCCGCGCCCCGCCCCCCCGCCGGG
>JAEYTW010000081.1 GCA_023433835.1 Pseudomonadota bacterium
ACGTGGTCGACGACCCCGCTAACGCCGCGGCCGCGGACGCCGTCGTCGAGGCCGGCGGGGATATCCCCGCCGAAGACCACCGATCCCATCGGGCCGCGCTTGACCACGATGGTCGCCGCCGTCAGCCGGCGGATGACGCGCAGGGCGGCCATCGTGTCGGTGACGCCGCCGGCGATATGGATTTCTTCCTCGGTGCCGACGACGAGATCGCAGAGCGGCAGGATGGTCTGCAGATGCTCGCTGATCCGGCCCGACGCCATGTAGCGGGCATCGCCGGCATCATGGCCGGCCAGGCCCCACAGGTTCGGGCGGTAATCGATGTCGAAGGCGACCTTGGTGCCCGCCGCGCGGGCGGCGGCAATGGCCTTGCGGCTGGCGGCATCGACGCCGGCGGTCGAGAAATGCGTCCCGGTGACGACGAGGCAGGTGGCCCGGGCGATGAAGGCCGGATCGATATCGGCCTCGCACAATGCCATATCGGCGCAATCTTGCCGGTAGAAGATGAGGGGGAAGTTCTGGCTGTCGCGGACGCCGAGCAGGACCAGCGCGGTCAGCCGCTTCGGATCGGTGACGATGCCCGAGGTGTCGACGCCTTCGCGCGCCATCTGTTCGCGGATGAAGCGGCCCATCGCCTCGTCGCCGACGCGGGTGACGAAGCCGGCCTTCAAGCCCAGCCGGGCCGCGCCGATGGCGATATTCGCGGGGCAGCCGCCGACGGATTTGGCGAAACTCGCCATATCCTCCAGCCGGCCGCCGATCTGCTGGCCGTAGAGGTCGACCGAGGCGCGGCCGAGCGTGACGACGTCGAGCGTGTGGGGCATGGAATCTGACATGGACGACCTGCGCGCTTGCGCAGATATGCAACACATGTTCTGATATTAAGTCAATGTGGAACATTCATTCTTTTTGGAGAGTCGCATGACCCGTTTCGCCCTGTTCGGTGCCGGCCGCATCGGCCAGATCCACGGCCACAACGTCGCGCGCAGCGACGAGGCCGAGCTGGTGCTGGTCGCCGATCCCGATCAGGCGGCGGCCGGGCGCATCGCCAAGGCGACCGGCGCGCGTGTCGGCACGATCGAGGAGGCGCTGGCGGCCAAGGATGTCGATGCGGTGGTCATCTGCACCCCGACCGACCTGCATGCCGGCCAGATCGAGGCCGCGGCGCGCGCCGGCAAGGCGATTTTCTGCGAGAAGCCGGTCGACCTGTCGGCCGAGCGGGTGCGCGGGTGCCTCGCCGTGGTCGAGCAGGCCGGCGTACCGCTGATGATCGGCTTCAACCGCCGCTTCGACCCGAGCTTCGCCACGCTGCGCCGCCGCATTACCGACGGCGAGGTCGGCGAGGTCGAACTGGTGACGATCCTGTCGCGCGACCCCGCGCCGCCGCCGGTGTCCTACATCGCCCGCTCCGGCGGGCTGTTCCGCGACATGATGATCCACGACCTCGACATGGCCCGCTTCCTGCTGGGCGAGGAGCCGGCGACGGTCTATGCCGCGGCCTCGGCACTGGTCGACCCGGCGATCGGCCAGGCCGGCGACGTCGACACCGCCGTGGTCACCTTGAAGACCGCCTCGGGCAAGCTGTGCCAGATCTCCAACTCGCGCCGCGCCACTTACGGCTACGACCAGCGCATCGAGGTGCACGGCTCGAAGGGCCTGCTCAAGACCGGCAACATGACGGCCACGACGGTCGAGATGGCCGACGGCCGCGGCTTCACCAGCGACCCCGCGCTGCCTTTCTTCCTGGAGCGCTACGAGGCCGCCTATCGCGCCGAGCTGGCTACCTTCATCGCGGCGCTGCGCCGGGGCAAGCCGCCCCAGCCGACCGGGGCCGACGGGCTGAAGGCATTGCAGCTGGCCGATGCCGCCGACGAATCGGCGCGCACCGGCAAGCCAGTCAGCCTCGCCCCTTCCGCCTGATCGCGGCGCGGCGCTCGGCCACCGCCACGGCCAGCGCCATCCCGACGCAGAGCGAGGCGGACAGCGAGCGGAAGGCGGCATAGTCCGCCTCCGCCACCTCGATCCAGGCCGTCGCATTCTTGGCCAGCGGGCTCAGCGCGCTGTCGGTCATCGCCACCACCGGCACGCCGCGCTGGAACAGCCGGGCGGTCAGCTCGACCGTCGCCGGAGAATACGGGTTGAACGAGATCGCCAGCACGGCATCGTGCTCGGCGGCGCAGGCGACCTGCTCCGGCCCCAGCCCGCCCACCCCGTCCATCAGCATGTGGCGCAGGCCCAGCTTTCCGAAGGCATAGGCGAGATAGGTGACGATCGGGAACGAGCGGCGCTGGCCGATCAGGTAGATCGTGTCGGCCTGGGCCAGCACCTTCGCGGCCTGCTCCAGCGCCGCCGGCTCCAGCCGCTCGCGGAGCTGGCGCAGCGAGGTGATGGCGGCCTCGGCAAAGCCGTCGACCATGCCGGCGACGCCGGCCTTGGCGCGCGCATCCTGCTGCACGGCATCGAGCCGCTCGCGATAATCGGGCCAGCGTTCGCGCAGGCGGGTCTGGAACACCGCCTGCAGTTCCGAGAAACCGGAATAGCCCAGCGCCTGGGCGAAGCGCACCAGCGTCGAGGGCTGGACATGCGCCTGGGCCGCGACGCTTGCCGCCGTGCCGAAGGCAATCTCGTCCAGATGGTCGAGGGCGAACGCCGCGACCTGCTTCAGCCGCTTGGGCATCTGCGGCTCGGTCTGCACCAGCAGCGCCTTGAACCCCTCGAAATCCTTCGGCGGGCTCTGATCCTGAATGGTCATGGCTGGCGCAAGGCTCCTGCTGCGTTCAACTGGCATGATATGGACATTCCGAAACGGCTTCCAATCAGAATTGACATTTCATCTGGCCGGTCCGACAGTCAGCCCAACGACAGAACGACGGTGATCGTCGCATGCGACATGGGAGTGAATGATGACTGTCAGGAAGGCATGGGGCAGGAGGGCATGGGCGCTCGGCCTGCTGGCCGGCGCGGCCACTTTCGTCGGCGTCGAGGCGCGCGCCGCCGAGACCCTCGTCCTGTATTGCGGGGTCAATGAACAATGGTGCCGCGCCGCGGTCACCGCCTTTACCCAGGAAACCGGCATCAAGGTCGACATGGTGCGGCAGTCGGCCGGCGAAATCTATGCCCGACTGCGCGCCGAGAAGGCCAATCCGCGCGGCGACATCTGGTATGGCGGCACCGGCGATCCGCATCTGCAGGCCGCGGCCGACGGCTTGACCGAGCCCTACAAGTCGGCGCAGCTGGACCAACTGCGCGACTGGGCCAAGAGCCAGGCCGAATTGTCCGGCTGGCGCACCGTGGGCATCTACATGGGCGCCCTGGGCTTCGGCTATAACGAGCCCGAGCTGAAGCGGCGCAAGCTGACCCCGCCGGCCTGCTGGGCCGATCTGATCAAGCCCGAATTCAAGGGCGAGGTGCAGATGGCCGACCCGAACTCGTCGGGCACCACCTACACGATGCTCGCCACCCTCGTGCAGCTGATGGGCGAGGAGAAGGGTTTCGACTACCTGAAGGCGCTGGGCAAGAACGTCGACCAGTATACCTCGGCCGGCGCGGCGCCGGCGCAGGCGGTCGGCCGTGGCGAGACCATGGTCGGCATTGCCTTCCAGCACGACCTGGTCGATGCGGCCAAGAATACCAAGAACGTCCAGGTGGTCTCGCCCTGCGAAGGGACCGGGTTCGAGATCGGCTCGATGAGCCTGATCCAGGGGGCGCGCCACCAGGAGGAGGCGAAGAAGTTCTACGAATGGGCGCTGACGCCCAATGCGCAGAAGATCGCGGCGGCCAACGGCAGCTACCAGATGCCGTCGAACACCGCGACGCCGGTGCCGCCGGAATCGCCCGACATTTCCAAGATCAAGCTGATCAATTACGACTTCGCCCGCTTCGGATCGCCGGCCGAGCGCTCCAAGCTGCTCTCGCGCTGGACCAAGGAGGTCAAGCAGGGCGGATGAGCCGCGCACGCGGGGCTTCGTCGCGCGGCATCCGGGCCTGGAGCGCGGCCGGCGCGCTGGCGGTGCTGGCCCTGCCCTGGTACCGGCTGGACGCCGACGTCGGCCCGCTGCCGCTGATCGCGCATGGCCTGGGCGGCCGCCTCTGGCTGCTGCCCCTGATCCTGCCGCTGGTTGCCGCCGCCATTCCGCGACCGCGGCTGCTGGTGGCCGCCGGGCTCGGCGGCATCGGCTGGCTGGTCGTCGAAGCCTTCGCCATCGGCGGCCAGCCTGGGCTGGGCTGGGGCGCCCTGGTCTACGTGCCGGCGGTCACCATGCTCGCCGCCTACGGTCTTGCCCGCCAGGGCTGGTGCAAGGGTGATGCCTTCATCGTCGGCGCCATCGCGCTGGTCTGCGGCTCGATCCTGGTTTTCGTCGGCTATCCCGTCGCCACGATCCTGGTCTCGGCCTTCCAGGATCCCGACGGCCATGCCGATTTCGCCCGCTTCGCCGACCAGATCACCGATTCCTCGATCTGGGGCCTCGCCTGCCTGGCCGGTGGCAGGGCCTGTGGCGTCGCCTGGAATTCCCTGGTCCTGGCGGTGCTGGTCGGCGTGCTGTCGACGTTGCTCGGCCTCGCCTTCGCGCTGATCTCGGCGCGCAGCCGCTTCCCATTTCCGCGACTGCTCAAGGTGATGTCGGTCCTGCCGGTCATCACGCCGCCCTTCGTCATCGGCCTGGCCTTGATCCTTCTGTTCGGCCGGGTCGGCATGATCACCGTGGCATTGCGCGACTGGTTCGGCATTCCGGCCAGCCGCTGGATCTACGGCATGCCCGGCCTCACCATCGCCCAGCTGCTCGCCTTCACCCCGATCTCCTACCTCGTCCTGCTCGGCGTGCTGCAGGGCGTCAGCCCCAGCATGGAGGAGGCGTCGCAGACCCTGCGCGCCGGGCGCTGGGCGACGTTCCGCCGCGTCACCTGGCCGCTGATCCGCCCAGGGCTCGCCAATGCCTTCCTGATCGCCTTCATCGAAAGCCTGGCCGATTTCGGCAATCCGATGATGATCGGCGGCAATTTCCGGGTGCTGTCGACCTCGATCTATTTCGCCGTGGTCGGCGCCGCCCACGACCAGGGCAAGGCCGCGGTGCTGGCGATCGTGCTGCTGGCCTTCACCCTGTCGGCCTTCCTGGCCCAGCGCTTCTGGATCGGCCGGCGCAGCTATGTCACCGTCGCCGGCAAGGGCGACGGCGGCGTGCCGCTGCCTTTGGCACGGCCGCTGCACTTGGGCTGTCTTGCCGTCGTGCTGCCCTGGCTGGCCCTGACCGCCGCGGTCTACGGCGTCATCCTGGTGGGCGGCTTCGTCAAGGCGGTCGGCACCGATCCGACGCCGACGCTCGAATATCTTCTTACCGCCTTTTCCATCCAGAAGGGGGCGGGCGGCTGGTTCCTGGCGGGATCGGCCTGGTCGTCGCTCATCACCACGCTCGAGGTCGCGCTGCTTGCCATGCCGCTGACCGCGGGCCTCGGCATCCTGACCGCCTATCTGCTGAACCGGCAGAGCTTCGCCGGGCGCGCCACCTTCGAATTCCTGACGATGATGTCGTTTGCCATCCCCGGCACGGTGATCGGGGTCAGCTACATCCTCGCCTTCAACGTGCCGCCGCTGGAACTGACCGGCACGGCCGTGATCCTGATCATCGCCTTCGTCTTCCGCAACATGCCGGTCGGCATCCGCGCCGGCATCGCCAATCTCTCCCAGGTCGATCGCAGCCTCGACGAAGCCTCGCTGACCCTGGGCGCGCGCTCGAGCATGACCCTGCGCCGGGTCATCCTGCCGATCCTGCGCCCGGCCATCGCGACCTCGATGGTCTATGCCTTCGTGCGCGCGGTCACCTCGGTCAGCGCCGTGATCTTCCTGATATCGGGCGAATACAATCTTGCGACCGTCTATATCGTCGGCCGTGCCGAGTTCGGCGAATACGGCCTCGCCATCGTCTATTCGGCCGTGCTGATCGCGATCATGGTGACCGCGCTGCTGACGATCCAGGCCCTGGTGGGCGAACGCCGCATCGGCCGCCGCGCCGTCGCACAGGTGGTGAAGGCATGACCGGTCCGGCAGTCGAATTCCAGCAGGTCACCAAGCGCTACGGCGCGGTCACCGCCGTCTCCGACGTCAGCTTCGCGATCGCGCGCGGCAGCCTGGTCACGCTGCTCGGCCCTTCCGGCTGCGGCAAGACCTCGACCCTGCGGCTGATCGCGGGGCTGGAGCACCCGAGCGCGGGCCGCGTGCTGATCGACGGCCAGGACGTGACATCGGCCTCGGCCGCCGAGCGCGACGTCAGCATGGTGTTCCAGTCCTATGCGCTGTTTCCGCATATGACCGTGCTGGAGAATGTCTGCTACGGCCTCGAGGCCTCGGGCGTGCGGCGCGCCGACGCCATGGCCCAGGCGGCCGAGAAACTGGCGCTGGTCGGCCTCGCCGGCTACGAGCGCCGCCTGCCCAGCGAACTGTCGGGCGGCCAGCAGCAGCGCGTCGCGGTGGCGCGCGCCATCGTGCTGGAGCCCAAGGTCCTGCTGTTCGACGAACCCTTGTCGAACCTCGACGCCAAACTGCGCCGCCGCGTGCGCGAGGATATCCGCGAGTTGCAGCAGGGCCTGGGCCTGACCGTGGTCTATGTCACCCACGACCAGGAGGAGGCGCTGGCGGTTTCCGACCGGATCATCGTCATGCATGCCTCGGTCATCGTGCAGGACGGCAGCCCGCGCGCTCTCTACGAACAGCCGCAGAACCGCTTCATCGCCGACTTCATCGGCAATGCCAACCTGCTACCGGTGGTGGTCGAGGGCATCGACGGCGCGCTGGCGCGCGTCCGGCTCGGCGGCGCGGTCCTGGAACTCGCCCATCGCGGGATCGGGCCGGGCCCGGCCGAACTGGCGGTGCGGCCGCAAGGATTGAGTTTGCGCGCGCGTCCGGTGGAGGGGCGGGAAATCGCCGGGCGCATTGCCAAGGCCGCCTATCTCGGCAGCCATATGGAGTATGTCGTGGCGCTGGACGGGGTCGGGGCCGAGGTCCTGGTGACTGACGCCGAGGTCGGCCGGCCGCTGGCCCGCGGCACCGAGGTCGCGGTGGCGATCGCGGCGGACGCGGCCGTCATCGTCGCGGGATAGACAAGTCCGGGGCTTCTGCCTAGTTTTCCTGTCGTGTGGATCGGCATCGAAGGATAGGGCGGAAGTGGCGTACTCGCTGTCGGGATGGCTCGACCGCCTGGGGGTGAGCGGGAAGAAGAAGCGCAAGGGCGGCATGGTCGCCGCGCCCGCCGCCGTGCCCGACGATGTCGTCGTCTATGCCATCGGCGATATTCATGGCCACAGCGCGCTGTTGCGCGACCTGCTCGGCCGCATCGCCGCCCATGCCGAGGCCCGGGCGAAGGGCCGGCGGCGGGTCCTGGTCTTCCTTGGCGACTATATCGACCGCGGGCCCGACAGCCGCGGCACCGTCGACCTCGTGCTCAATGCGCCCAGGGGGTTCACCGTCCACGCGCTGCTCGGCAATCACGAGCAGGCGATGCTCGATTTCCTCGACGATCCCGAGGAGGGCCAGCATTGGGTGCGCTGGAGCCCGGCGACGCTGGCCAGCTACGGCCTGTCTTGGGAAGCGGCCGCGGCGACCGACGAGACCGGCCGGCGCCTGCTGCGCGAGCGGCTGCTGGCCGCGCTGCCGGCCGATCATCTCGCCTTCTACCGCCGGCTTGAAACCATGGTCGCCTACGGCGGCTACGCCTTCGTCCATGCCGGGGTGCGGCCGGGCGTGCCGCTGCAGGCCCAGACCCGCGACGACCTCGTCTGGATCCGCGAACCGTTCCTGGACTGGCCGGCCCCGTTCGAGAAGGTGATCGTGCACGGCCATTCGATCAACGACCGACCGGTGATCCGCCGCAACCGCATCGGCATCGACACCGGCGCCTATTCAAGCGGCGTCCTTACCGCCCTGGCCTTGCGCGGCGACACCATGGAACTGCTCCAGGCCGGCCGCTAGGTCCGATCGACATTCAGGATCCCATCTCAGCTCTGACTGATCGCGTCCCGGGACGTAACCGTGAGCAGAAAGGGGGGCCCCAAGTCAGGCGATGGCGCGGGGGCCCGAGGAGGAATGGGACCAAGGATCGGCGATACCTTTGGCAGACCTCGGCGTTTCCAACTCGACACAGGCGAGCGGCACGACAATCTTGCTGCCAAGGCTTTGCTCCACCTGGGTCGGTGCGGCCGGTTGCCGGTCATCGATGAGACACGTGCACAGCGATTGCAGCGGTAGGTCTGGGCATCGTCCCGCGATACACCGGCGGCGGGACCAGTCAACTGCGCTGCCTGCGTTTGGAAACGCGCTTGGCCTGCCCTGAGCGCCGCTCAATCGGGAAATGCCGCGCGTACAGACGCAAACTCCTCGATCGAGTTCATGAAAACACTGATGATCTCCGGATCGAAGTGCCTGCCGGATTGCTCGGCCATGTGTGCGATCACCGCATCCTCGGTCCATGCGGGCTTGTAGGGACGTCGCGACATCAGGGCATCGTAGACGTCGGCAACCGCGACGATCCTGCTCTCGATTGGAATGTCGACGCCCTTGACACCGTAGGGATAACCACTTCCGTCCCATTTTTCGTGGTGACTCAGTGAGATCCGCACCGCCATCCGCATCAGTGCGGAGGATTTTCCGCCAATGATTGCCGCGCCTCTTTCCGGATGGGTGCGCATCAGCGCCCACTCCTCCTCGTCCAGCTTGCCTGGTTTCAGGATGATCTTGTCGGGGATGCCGATTTTCCCGACGTCATGCAGCGGGGCGGTCATCCCGATTGCGCGGCATCCAACGTCGGCCCAGCCAAGGCGGCGGGCGACCACTTCCGAGTAGCGTCCGATGCGCCGGACGTGAGCACCGGTTTCGTTGTCCTTGAATTCCCCCGCAATGCTCAGGCTTTCAAGCACGACGTTCTGGTCGACCAGGGCTATGTGGTTGCGGACCCGGGCGCGAACCACCGCCGGGGATACCGGCTTGGTGAGATAGTCGACGGCACCGACATCGAACCCGCGAGCCTCGTCGACATTGTCGTTGAGGGCAGTCACGAAGATCACCGGCGTGTGGCAGAGTTCGCGATCGGCTTTCAATCGCCTGCAAACCTCGTACCCATCGATACCCGGCATCATCACATCCAGCAGGACGAGGTCCGGGCGATGGCGGCGGACGCTTTCCAGCGCCTGTTCGCCACTTCTGGCGAAGGCGAGGACATAGGCGTCCGACAGGATGCCTCGCAGAACCTCAAGATTGCTCGGCTCATCATCGACGATCAGGATTTTCCAAAGCTTACCCATGCCACAGCTTCCCCGGATTCCGTTCTTCTGCGACGCGTTCGCGCCGCGCGGCCACCAATCGGCCGGCCTGCTCGAAGTCGTAGTCGTCCACCAGCGAACGAAGCCGGGCGGCGGTCTCCGGATAACTGTCGACGAGACGATCGAGCAGCGGTTCGACCGCGCCTGGATCGTCCATGCCGAGAACCTGCAGCAAGGCATCTGCTACCGAAGCCGGCAGCGATGATTCTCGTTCGAGCGATTCGCCGCCGATGCCAGGAAGGGGGTACCGGGTGGTCTCGCCCGAAATGGAGATGACCGATGTGTTCACGGTACGGATCGCCGAGGCCAGTGAATCGATCTGAGCTTGCCAATCCTCCGTCGAACGCGCCTTCAGCCTTTCGTTGATTGCCGCGGCTATCGGGAAAACGTCGGAAAGGGCAAGATTGCCGGCCAACCCCATGATGGCATGGCTCAAGTCGTGGGCGGACTGCCAATCGCCAGCCTCGACCAGCCGCTGCAATTGATCTGCTGCGTCTTCGTATTTCTGAACGAACCTTCGCAGTGCTGCGAGGTAACGAGCGGGGTCGTTCCAGCGGGCGAGCGCGGTCTCGAAAGTGATGCCGACAGTCTGCATCATGGCCGGCAGCACGAGCGGCCTGTGGTCGAGGGCCGTGCCCGCATTCGGCTGGCCGCGACCGGCCGCGACCGTGCCGTCCATCACCCGGAAAAGTTCGGCGAAGTCGATGGGTTTGCCGACCACGGCGTTCATGCCGGCGCAATAGCACTGCCAACGCTCGGTCTGCATCACGCTTGCCGTCAATGCAATGATAGGTATTTTTTCCTGGTTTTCGGTCTGCTCCAGCCGGCGTATCTCGCGAGTTGCGTCAAGGCCGTTCATCTCCGGCATGTGCACGTCCATCAGGACGACGTCAAACGATCCCTCCACTACCCGATCAATCGCTTCGCGACCGTTGGCAGCTGCGACGACTTCATGGCCTTGTCCGGCGAGCCGGGCACAGGCCAGTTCGACGTTTTCGGCGATGTCGTCCACCAGCAGCACGCGGAAACGGCGCGGCGACGTTGCGGTCGCCTCCACGGCGAACGCGGCCTCGGCCGGGACTTCGTGCTCCTGCGCTGTCGGCAGCGGCAGCTCGACGTGGAAGGCGCTGCCGAGGTCGGGCATGCTTTCGACCCAGATCCTGCCGCCCATCGCTTCCGCCAATTGCCGGCAGATCGACACGCCCAGGCCGGTGCCGCCAAAACGGCGGGTGGTGGAACTGTCGGCCTGCACGAATGGCTGGAAGATGCGTGCGGCCTGATCGGGCGTCATGCCGATACCGGTGTCGGAAACGATCAACTCTACCACGTCCAAGCCAGCGGGGTGCCGGACGGCGACTTCGATCCGGCCGGATTCGGTGAACTTGACCGCGTTTCCCAGCAGGTTCGTGACGATCTGTCGAATCCGCATGGCGTCGCCGGAGAAGTACCTGCCGACCTCCGGTGGATAGCTGAGGTTCAGCGCCAGGCTCTTCTCGTCCGCCTTGAGCTTCACCAGCTCGATGCAACTGGCCAACGCGCGTTCAAGATCGAATGGAGCTTGCTCCATCTCCATCTTGCCGCTGTGCAGCTTTGAGAGATCGAGAATGTCGTTGATCAGTAGCAATAACGACTTTGCCGAACGAAATGCCATCCCCAGGTGCTTCCTGGTATGGGATGTCAGCTCGCTTTCGAGAGCCAGTCCGAGAAATCCGAGAATCGAATTCATCGGCGTGCGAATTTCGTGGCTCATATTGGCCAGGAACTGGCTCTTGGCCGCATCTGCGGCCTTGGCCTCCGTCAGTGCGCTTGCCAATTGCTCGTTGGTTCGCCGCAGCAGGATTTCGGCCCGTTTGGCTGGAGTGATATCGGTCGCCAACACGAAGATGCCGGCAATCTGGCCGTTTCGCCGGTCGGGCAGGTAGTTGACATGGTAGTGACCGAGGTCGTCGGAGGGCCCCCGCCGCGCGTGCTCGAAGACCTGCGGTGTGCCGGCTAGTGCGGCGTCGAGCCTTGCCAGGTAGTCGGCGTCGACATCGGCGCCGGCCAGCGTTCGAAGGTCCAGGCCCAGCGTGGCCTCATCGTCGCCGATACCCAGCCAGGCCCGGTAGGCTGCATTGGCGTAGCGCAACTTCCGGTGGCTGTCCCAGTAACCGACCATACCCGGCAGATTGTCGGTCACCGTCGCGATGAACTGCTGCTGCTCGATCAGCAGTCTGTTCGCTTCGCGAATTTCGCCGGCGCGCGCAGCTGCAAGCTCTTCCAGGTGTTCGCGGTAGCGCCGCAGTTCTTCTTCCTGCCGCTTTATTTCGGTAATGTTGCGCGCGATCTTGGATGCGCCCACGACCCGTTTCGCCGAGTCGTAAATCGGCGATATGGTCACCGAGACGTCGATCATTTCGCCATTCTTCCGGCGTCGCCGCGTCTGGAAGTGGCTGATCAGCTCGCCTCGGGCGATACGCGCCAGGATTTCGATCTCTTCACGCTCCGTTCCCTCTGGGAACAGCATGGCCATGGGGCGCCCGATGGCTTCTTCGGCGGTATAGCCGAACAGCCGCTCAGCTCCCGGATTCCATGAGGTAATGATACCTTCAAGCGTTTTGCTGACGATGGCGTCGTCCGAAGAAGCAACAATCAGGGCAAGGTGCTTGGCGTACTCGTCAGGTCCCATCGGAAAGCCCCCCATTCTTTCCATGCTTATAATCGGCGCATAGCTATGAAGGTGATCTTCAGGGTAGTGTCAATTTTCTGCGCCAGTCAATCTCGGGATCGCCATTTCCTGGCGAGGCAATTATTGTCCTGGATTACAGATTACATTGATATAAAACGGAAGAAGATACCGTATTTTCTGCGTTATGACGTAAATATATGATGTTCTTCAATTTATAGTGGATTTCGTGAATTGATTGTGCCGCGCTATTGGCCCGTGCGCGGACATCGATGGCATCGCACCGGATGCCATGCGGGCCGGTCGGGTCGGATCACAGCTTGGTGAGCCGCCAAGATCATGACGTGGAGGCAGTTGTGCCCGCGGTGGAGGAGCCGCTGCCGCATGGGCGGACGCGGCTCTACCTTCCCAGGCCCCTATCGCGGGCGCCGTGGCAACGGCGTCCTGCCTGGAGCAGGTCGTCTGCCGGCGCCGGTGTGCGCATTCGCCGTGCTCGGTGCTCAAGGATCCGGGCGGTCGTTAGACTAGGCGAGGTCGAGCCGCCGGCTGAGCAAGGCGAGATGGCCCTGCGCGCCGTCGATGCTCATCAGCAGCACGGTGATCAGACTGGCATCGGCGAGCTTGGCGTCCGGGAAATGGTCCAGCGCCGCCTGGCGGATCGCCGACAGCCGGTCGCCCAGATCATGCAGCAGGCCGGCATCGAGGCGGCCGCCCGCGGTGGCCTCGCGCGCTTCGACCTCGATCAGCGCCACGGCCCTGATGCGGTCGCGGTAGAATTCGTCATCGGTTTCGGGCGCCGGCGGTTTCGGCGGCGGGCCCTTGAACCATTTGTAGACGACGAGCACGGTCGACATCACCGACATCACCAGCCCGAACCAGTTCTTCAGCTTGTCGAGCGTCTTCGACGACAGCAGCGGGTCGTTGCGGTCGATATAGGCCTTCGTCCCGGCCGAGACCGGGTAGGCCGCGGCCTCGTTGATGCGCCCTTCGTCCAGCGTGATGCGCGCCCTGGCGGCGACATTGGGGCTGTAGAGCGTCTCCAGCAGCTGGAAGATCGCGTGCGCATCCACCTTCTTGTTGGCGACCAGATGCAGCCGCACGCCGACCGTGGTGATGTCGGCCGGCGGCACCGCGGGCTCGATGCGGTAGGTGTAGCCGGGGATCGTGCCCTGGGCGACCCAACCCATGCGCAGCGCCAGCGAATTGGGGAAGGGCAGTTCCAGCAGGTGATAACCACGCTCGGCCACCATGAATTCGGCGACGTAGGAGGGCAGCAGCGAGATGTCGAGCACCACGTCGGGCAGCTTGTCGGGCCGCGTCATGATCAGCTCTTCGGCATCCATTTCGGTGACGAAGAAATCGATGCCGGCCTCGAAGCCCGAGAATTTCAGCACCGACAGGCCGATCGAGCGCAGCGCGCCGCGCGGCGGCCCGAGATTGACGACCTTGCCGCGGATATCCTTCACGGCCTGGATATCGGGCTTGACCAGCGCGTGCAGCAGTTCGGGCGAGACGTTGGAGACATGGACGATATCGTCGAACGTCTCGTCATAGCCGCCGACCACCACGAGGGCCGCGTCTATCTCGCCTTTGGCAACGCGGGCCAGGCTATCGAGTGTGCCGTATGTCGGCTCGATCCGCAGATCGAGGCCGTGGCTGCGCCCTTCGTCCTGCAGGATGCGGGCAAGCTGGTGGCGGTTCGACACGAACTCGCCGCCGGTGATGGTCAGCTGGTAATGCCGCGGCAGCAGCTGGTAGAGGAAATTGCCGGCGACGATGATGAGGCCAAGCGCCAGGATGCCGGCGGCCGCCTGGCGGACCCAGCGGTTGCGCTGCGCCCAGTCGAGCACCTGGTCGAGCAGGCGATCGGATTCATCGGCCATCAGTAGACCCTCAACAGCCCGCCTTTGGCGAGCATCGTCTGCACCTCGTCGGTCCGGGTGAAGGCGAGGAAACGACTGATGATCGGGCTGGGCGCGCCCAGCGTGACGTAATAGTAGGGCCAGGCGAACGGATAGCTGCCCGACAGCATGGTTTCGCGCGACAGTGCCACGCCGCCCACGGCCAGCGCCCGCACGTCCGGTGTCAGGTCTTCCCAGCCGCAATAGCCCAGCGCGTTCGGGTTGGCGGCAACCGCCCTGATCATCTCGTCGTCCGAGCCGACATAGGTCTCGACGTTCTTGAACGGCTCGTGATGTCCCAGCACCGCCTCGACCGCCTCGGCCCGGTCGGTCGGGTCGCCGCCGCGGCGGTCGACCAGGTCGATCTCGCTGTCGGGGCCCCCCAGCATGCCCCAGTTGGCCAACCGCCCTTCCAGGATGTCGCGCAGGTCGTTGCGGCCGACCGACGTGACCGGGTTTTGCGGGCTGACGATCAGGGCCACCGCATCCTTGGCGACGAGATGCAGCCGGAGGCGGGGATCGTCGTCGTGGCGTGTCAGTTCCTCGCTGATCGCGGCGACGTCGATCAGCCCGCGCTTCAGGGCCAGCAGGGCAGGGTAGGAGCCGCCGCCCTCGCAGACCACGTCGATGTCGGGGTTGGCCGCCTCGAATATCGTCTCGATGTCGCGGTTATAGGGTAGCATCCGGCTCGACCCCGCGACGATCAGCGAGGTGCGCCGTATCTCCTCCCGGCCGAACGGCCAGCGCCAGCCGCCGAGCAGCGGCGCGGCGGCGAGAAGGCCGAGGGCATCGCGGCGGTTCATCGGGCACCCTTCAGGCCGGCTGCGGCCAAGATACGCTGGCCCTTTTGCGGGTCGAGCGCATAGGCGAGAAATGCCGCCGTCGCCGCGCTGGGTTTCAGGGCGGTCGCCATCAACAGCTCGATCATCGGCTGGTAGCTGCCGTCGCGGATCGTGGCGGTGGTGGGGGCGACGCCGTCGATGCCGAGCGGCTTGACCAGGCGATGCATCTGCGCATGGGTGACATGGCCGATGGCGCCGGGCTCGGCCATGATGGCGGCCTGCATGCGGTCGAGATCGACCACCTTGGCCGATGGCGTCAGGAACCGCGGTCCTTTCAGCACATGGTTCTCCCACACCTCGGCCGTGCCGCTGTCGGGCAGGTTCTCGTAGACGGTGATTGCCTGGTCGCTGCCGCCGACGGCCTGCCAGTTGCGGGTCTCGCCCATGTAGATCCGCCGAAGATCGTCGCGCGAAATGCCGTCGACCGGATTGTTGCGGTTGACGACGACGACCTCGGCGTCCCAGCCGAGGGTCGTGACGGTCACCGTCTTGCCGGGCTCGCCCGGCGGCAGCAATTCGCGCGCGGTGAACAGGCCGATATCGGTCGAGCCGGTGAGCACGGCGCGCAGGCTGCGCCGCGAATCCCGCTCGGCTACCGTCACGACGCTGCGCGGCACCTCGCGCATGAAGCTTTCCGCGATCTCGCGCACGGCGCGCACCATCGCGCCGGTGCCCACGATCTGCACGGCCTCGAAGCCTTGCGCGCGGGCCGCGCGCAGGCCCGCAAGGCCGACCGGCAGCGACAGCAGACCCTGCAACATGAAGCGGCGCGACGGCGTCATCGATTCATCCGGAAGATGGAACGGCCCGACGGTAAAGCAGGCGCGGCCGCACGGTAAGCCCTGGAATCATTATGACTTTGTCAGCAGGCTGGAGCAGATGTCCAGCAGGTTGATTTCCGCGCGTCGGCCGACAACCAGTGCCTTGACCGCCGGGGCCCTGGCCTTAGGATCGAATGCGACGGCCGTCATAGTTCGGCATCGGCCTGCCGCTTAAGGTCGGCGGGTCGAAAGGGGCAACCGGCTGCCGATCGGCTCATTTTACGGAAAAGAGGGGTACCTCATGAAAAAAATCCTGTCCCACGCGCTGCTCGGCGCGGTCGCGATGACGGCAACCGCCTTCGCGGTGTCGGATGCCCGCGCCGACTACCTGCATGTCGTGCTGACCACCGAGACGACCGGCAACAAGGATCAGAGCCCGGCGCGCCGCGTCGACCTCTATGTCCCGACCGGCGAGGAGCGCTTAGGGACCGACCTGACGCCGTTCGTCTACAGCCGCAAGTTCAAGGAGAAGGAAAAGGGCGACTTCATCACCCTCGATTCCGGTTCGGCCGGGTTGACGGTGCTGGCGCGGCTCGATTCCGACAACAAGACGGTCGAGGTGCTGGCCAACCACCGCGCCCTGACCGGCTTCGAACAGCAGCAGTCGATCGAGACGTCGGACGATACCGCGCAGGGCGATCCGGTCGCGCTGAAGACCAAGCTCTACCCCCAGCAACCCTGGGAAATCGCCCGTTTTCGCGCGGTGATGGCCGGCAAGACGGTGCTGGACAGCTACCAGATCGAAGGCCGCCGCTTCAACATCATGCTCGAGGTCGTCAAGTCGATTCAGTAATGTCCTGCTAACCAGGGGCGCCGCTTGGCGCCCCTTTTCGATCCGATTATAATACCGGTTGTGTTTCAACCGATGTAATTACTTGGATCGAAAGCAAGCCATGGTCAGTCGCCGTCGTTTTGTCCTCGCGGGTGCCGCGGCACTCGTCTTGCCCCGTTTCGCGCTGGCGATGACCGAACCGCCGTTGCCGCCCGACGCATCGGCACCGCTGCTGGTGCTCGATACCCCGTTCGACGACGACGCCTATCGTCATTTCCGCGACGGCCGGGCGCTGGCCGCGGCCGCCGCTCCCAAGGGCATCGACGTCACGGGCCTCGCCGATCTGAAGATCTCCGGCAGCGCGCAGTTTTCCAGCCCCGCCTGGGCCGCACTACGCCGCGGGCCGTTGTCGGGCACGGTGCTCGACGTCGATCTGCGCCAGGAAAGCCACGGCTTCCTCAACGGCGCGGCGGTCACCTGGGCGGCGGAGGACGATTGGTCGAATGTCGGCATGGCCCACAACGAGGCCATCGCGGTCGAGAACGACCGGCTGGCGCGGCTCAAGGCCCAGAAGACCGTGACGCCGCCGACTGCCGATGCCTTCAAGCATGGCGGCGCGCCCCAGGGCCCGGCGGTGCAGGTGCAGGCGGTGACGGACGAGGCGCAACTGGTCACGGCGTCCGGGGCGAGCTATCTGCGCCTGACCGTCACCGACCATCTGCGCCCGCATGACGGGGAGGTCGACCGCTTCCTCGCTGCCCTGGCCGCGCATCCGGCCGATGGCCGGGTCCATGTCCATTGCCGCGGCGGCGACGGGCGGACCACGACCTTCATGGCCCTGTTCGACATGCTGGCCAACGCCGACAAGGTGACGGCCGAAGCGATCTTCGCCCGCCAGGCGACCGTCAGCCCGTTCTACGACCTCGCCAAGATCGCCGAAGGCCCGAAGGCGGTCTATTACCGCGAGCGCCTCGACTTCCTGCAGCGCTTCCACGCCTACGCCGTCGCCCGCAAGAAGGGCGAGACGAAGACGTGGAGCCAGTGGGCGAAGACTTAACCGACCAGGCCGATCCGCACCCGGCGATTGTGCCGTCCCTTGTTCTCGATCTTGAGGATCTTCAAGGGGCGGCTCAGGCCGGTCGAGGCGAGATGGGTGCCGCCGCAGGCCTGGGCATCGAGGCCGACGATTTCGACGATGCGGATGCCGCCCTCGGCATCGGGCGGCGGCGCGACCGAACGGCTGCGGATCAGGCCGGGTTCGGCGCGGGCCTCGTCCATCGTGACGTAGCGATAGCGCAGGGCCAGATCCTGGCGGATGATGTCGTTCATCTCGGGCTCGAGCGCGCGCAGCCGGTCGTTGTCCGCCTCGGGCAGGTCGAAGTCCATCCGGGCGGTATTGTCGTCGTTCATCTGGGCCGAGGTGACGAGGGCACCGTCGAACTGGCGGAAAACCAGGGCATTGAGCACATGGGTGCCGGTATGCAACTCGGTCTGCATGCGGCGGAAGTCGCCATCGACCACCGCCTCGACCGTGCCCTGCAGTTCGGCCGGATTGTCGAGGATGTGCCAGTAGCCGTCCTCGCGCAGCTCGAACCCCGCGACCCGCGCCTCGCCGCCCTGCCAGCGCAGGATGCCGCGGTCGGACAACTGGCCGCCGCCGCCGGGATGGAACGGGGTCGCGTGCAGCCGCACCGCGCCGGGGCGGGTGTCGGCCACGGTGGTCGCGAGCGTCAGGGTGTCGGGATGGTCGTGGCAGAAATAACGCGTCATGGCAGCCTCAAAGCGACGAAGGACGCCTAGCCTGCCCGCCCCGGCGCCTCAGGTATTGGCGGCAATTGCGGCGGGATCGATGCGGCCGGCCCGGATCGCGAGCGGCCAGGAAATCGTCCGCCGCGTTTGCGGGTCGCCCCAGGCGGGTTCCAGGCTGGGCGCGATTTCGGCCAGTACCGAGGTGCCGAGCGCCCGGTCGGCCGCCTTCACCCCCGACCAGGTACCGAGATAGGCGAGCATCTGGCCGAAGGTCCAGTCCAAGGTCATGGCGACCGGCGGCAGCGCGATTTGCGCGAGCGGGAACAGGATGTCGCGGTAGCCGCCCGTCACCAGCCAGCGTTCGGGCGGCCAGTAGTCGCGCAGGGTCTCGTCGTGGAAGCGGCGCAGCAACGGGTCGAGGTCGGGTGAGACGGTGATCGAGCCGTAGGATACCAGCGCCGTCAGCCCGCCGGGCCGGCCCACGCGTGCCACTTCGCGCCAGAAGAGTGCCAGGTCGAACCAATGCGCTGCCTGGGCCGCCACCACCAGATCGGCCGAGTGGTCGGCCAGGCCCGAATGCTCGGCCGGCGCCGCGGCGTAGGTGACGCGCGGATGGGGGATGGCATGGGCGATCTGCTCGGCCGAGGCGTCGGTTGCCACTACCCGGTCGAAATGCCCGGCCAGCAGCACCGACAGCTGGCCCGAGCCGCAGCCGCAGTCGAGCGCCAGGTCGCGGCCGCCGGCATGGTCGGCGAGCAGCGCGGCCAGCGCCGGCGGGTAGCTCGGCCGTGCCGCCGCATAATCGGCGGCATGGCCGGAGAAATGGTCCTTGAAACCCACCTACGCGGCCTGTGCCGCCAGCACGCGCGCCACCGCCGGCCGCTCCAGCATGCGGTTGTGATGGTCCCAGACCTTGGCGAACCGCCGGGGATCGACGCTGTCGCTTTCCAGCCAGCGGGTGATGGTGAAGAGATAGGGATCGGCGATGGTATAGCTGTCGCCCATCACCCAGGGACCGCGGAACATCTTGCCCTCGATCAGGTCGAAGCAGTCCGTCATGTTCTGCGGCACCTTGGCCTGCATCGCCTTATGCGCCGCCTCGTCGTCGGCCCAGCGGCTGGCGCGCGGGCGATGGGCGTGGGCGATATGCACGGTCGAGCAGAGATAGGAATTGAAGGCCTGGATCTCGGCAAAGGCGAAGGGGTCGTCCTGCGGCGCCAGCGCGGCGGCGGGGAAGCTCTGCGCGACAAAGGCGAGGATCGCCGGCGCCTCGGTCAGCACGCCGCGATCGGTGACCAGGGCGGGCACGCGGCCCTTCGGGTTGACCGCGAGATAGTCCGGCTTGCGCTGGTCGTTGGTGGCGAAGTTCAGGCGCACCGTTTCATAGTCGGCCCCGGCTTCCTCCAGCGCGATATGCGAGGCCAGCGCGCAGGTGCCGGGCACGTAATAGAGCTTCAACATCCGATCTCTCCGACAAGGCAGGGACAACGTGTATAGGAGCCCTGGCAATTTCCGCCAAGACCCTGTCTTGCACCAATTCCGATACTGCAAGCCGCAGCATATCGGAGGAAACCATGCTCAACGAGGGACAGCGGATGATCCGCGAGACCGCGCGTCAGTTCGCGGCCGCCGAACTAAGCCCGGGTGCCGCCCGGCGCGATCGCGACCATGCCGTGCCGCGCGACGCGTTGAAGCGCGCCGCCGGCCTCGGCCTGCTCGGCATGATGGTGCCCGAGGAACTCGACGGTGCCGGCGCCGACTTCGTCGCCTATGCCCTGGCGATCATGGAGATCGCGGCGGGCGACGGCGCCTGCTCCACCATGATCGCGGTGCATAACTCGCTGGTCTGCATGCCGCTGCTGCGCTTCGGCACTACGGGCCAGCTGCAGCAGTATCTGCGGCCGCTGGCGCGCGGCGACATGCTCGGCTGTTTCTGCCTGACCGAGCCCGAGGCCGGGTCGGACGCCGCCGCGATCCGCACCCGGGCGCGCCGCGACGGCGACGACTACATCCTGACCGGCGCCAAGCAGTTCATCACGTCGGGGCAGTCGGCCGACCTGGCCCTGGTCTTCGCCGTCACCGATCCGGCCGCGGGGAAGAAGGGCATCTCGGCCTTCCTGGTGCCGACCGGTAGGCCGGGTTTCCGCGTCGCGCGGGTCGAACGCACGATGGGCCAGCGCGGCTCCGACCATTGCCATCTGGTGTTCGAGGATTGCGTGGTGCCGGCCGCCGACATGCTGGGGCGGGAAGGCGAGGGGTATCGTATCGCGCTGGCCAATCTCGAAGGCGGGCGGATCGGCGTCGGCGCGCAGTCGGTCGGCATGGCGCGATCGGCCTACGATGCGGCGCTGACCTACGCGCGGGAACGGCGGACCTTCGGGCGGCCGATCATCGAGCATCAGGCGGTCGCCTTCCGCCTGGCCGACATGGCGACGCGGCTGAAGGCGGCCGAGTTGATGGTGCTGCACGCCGCCGGCATGCGGGCGCAGAGCTTGCCGTGCCTGAAGGAAGCGTCGATGGCCAAGCTGTTTGCGACCGAGGCTGCCGAGGAAATCTGCCGCTGGGCGATCCAGACCCTGGGCGGCTACGGCTATCTGGAGGATTTCCCGGTCGAACGGATCTATCGCGATGTCCGGGTCTGCCAGATCTATGAGGGCACCTCCGATATCC
>JAEYTW010000114.1 GCA_023433835.1 Pseudomonadota bacterium
GGCGGAGCGGCCGGTGCTGGTGGCCGGCGGCGGCTCGATCATCTCGGGTGCGACGGCGGAGATCACCGCGCTGGCCGAACGGCTGGGCGCAGCCGTCGTCACCACCATGACCGGCCGCGGCGCGATCGCCGACAGCCATCCGCTGGCCGCCGGCCCGCTCGGCTCGACCACCGGCGGGCGGCTCGGCCGCGGCCGCATCGCCAACACCGTGCTGGCCGAGGCCGACGTGGTGCTGATGATGGGCACGCGTACCGGCCAGATCTGCTACAGCGAATGGACGCTGCCGGGACCGAACACCCGGGTCATCCATCTCGACATCGATCCGGCCGAGATCGGCCGCAACTTCGCGACCGACGTGGCCCTGGTCGGCGACGTGCGCGAAACGCTGAAGGACATCCTGGCGCTGACCCAGGTCGCGGCGCCGCGCCGGCCCGAGGGGCGCATCGCCACGCTGCGCGAGGAATGGCTGGAAGACTTCTCGCCGCACGGCACCTCCGACCAGATGCCGATCCGGCCGGAACGGCTGCTGCGCGAGATTTCGGCGACCGTCGATCCCGCGACGCTGGTGGTGACCGACGCCAGCTACATCACCGGCTGGGCGATGAGCCATATCGACGTGGTCGCGCCCGGCCGCTTCATCCTGTCGCCGCGCGGCACCGGCGGCATCGGCTGGAGCCTGCCCGCCGCGATCGGCGCCAAGCTGGGCGACCCCACGCGCAAGGTGGTCTGCGTCACCGGCGACGGCGCCTTCGGCTATGTGATGAACGAACTGGAGACCGCGGCGCGCTACGGCGTCGAGGTCCTGGTCGTCGTCTTCAACAACGGCACGCTGGGTTTCCAGCGCCATTGGGAAGAGAAGGCGATGGGCCGTTATCTGGAATGCGACTTCCTCGACGTCGATTATGCCGAGGTCGGGCGCGCGCTGAAATGCGGCGGCGAGCGGGTGCGCGAGCCCGACGCCATCGCCGCGGCGCTGGCCCGCGGCATGGCGACGAAGGGCCCCTACGTCATCGACGTCGTGATCGATCCGAACGCGACGGCGCCGATCGTGGGCATGGAGCGGGGAATTGCCGCCGGCGACGCCCATTGAGGGCGTGGCCGCGCGGTCGGGGGCACGAAATCCAAGAAGAAGGGAGAGCAGGATGTTGAAGAAGTTGGTGGGGCCGCTGCTGGTTGCCGCGGCCGTGGTATGGGGGGGGGGTTCCGCCCTGGCCGGCGCGACACTCGATCGTGTCATCGCCGAGAAGAAGCTGGTCGTCGGCGTGGCGCCGTGGAACAAGTTCGTCGCCCAGAACCCGAAGACCCAGCAGTTCGAAGGCCTGATCGTCGACGACATCAGGAACTTCGAATCGATGACCGGCATCAAGGTCGAGCTGGTCAACACCACCTGGTCCGGCCTGATCGCGGGCCTGCAGGCCGGCAAGTGGGACGTGATCATGTCCGGCATGGGCGCGACGCCTGAGCGCGCCACGGCCGTCGCCTTCGGTGCCCCGTTCGGCTATCTGTCGTCGACCGCGATGCTGAAGGCCGACAACAAGGCGCAGAGCCGCGACGACCTCGACAAGCCCGGCAACATCATCACCGCGGTGGCCGGCACCTCGGCCTTCCAGTTCGCCCAGCGCTCGTTCAAGCAGGCCAAGGTCAACGGCCTGACCGACACGGGGGCGGCGGTGCTGGAAGTGATGCAGGGCCGCGCGGTCGCCTATATCGGCGATTCCGTCTCGAACGCGGCGCGTGCGCAGGAGCGGCCGACCGAGCTGCGCAACCTCGTCTTCGCCCCCGACCAGACCGAGTGGACGACGATGAACCACGCGGTGCGCTATGCCGATCTCGACCTGATGGTGTTCCTCGACACCTATGTCCGGGCGATGCAGCTGCGCGGCTGGTACCGGGGCCTCGCCGAGAAGTGGAACCTGCCGCCGGAACTGGCGACCGGCCCGAAGTAACGCCGACGAAGGCGCCAATCGTCGCCCCGGGCTTGACCCGGGGCCCAGGGAAAGCGCAGTGCAGTTTGCGATGCCCGTGCCCTGGATCCCGGCTTTCGCCGGGATGACGATGGCTCTTTTGGCTACCCTGTGCGGACTTCGCTGAGGACCCTGCGATGAACTATACCTTCCAGTTCGGCGTGCTGGCCGAATACGGCCCCTATCTGGCCGGCGGCCTGTGGCATGCCTGGTGGACCAGCTTTCCGTCGATCATCCTGACCACGGTGCTCGGCGTCGTCCTGGCCGCCATGCACCTGACGCGCTCGATGGCGCTGCGCGGCATCGCGGTGGTCTTCGTCGACCTGTTCCGCACGCTGCCCGTCGTCGTGCTGCTGATCTGGATCCACTACGTGATGCCGATCCTGACCGGCTGGTCGACCTCGCCGACGGTCTCCTCGATCATCGCGCTGTCGCTGAACGGCGCGGCCCTGGCTTGCGAAGCCTTCCGCGGCGGGCTGGCCGCCATTCCGCCCACTCAAGCCCAGGCCGCGCAGTCGCTGGGGTTCTCGCGCTGGCAGGTGTTCCGCTACGTCACCATGCCGCAAGCCTTCTTCGCGACGCTGCCGTCCCTGACCAACGTCCATATCACCGTCATCAAGAACGTCACGGTGACCGTGCTCATCGCGGTGCCCGAGGTGATGTTCCGCGCCCAGGAGCTGACCATCCAGTTCTTCCGGCCGCTGGAATTCTATACCGGTGCCGCCATCCTCTACGTCGCCCTGATCTGGGGGTATGCGGTGTTCATGCGCTCGCTCGAGAAACTCCAGAAGTGGCAGCCGATCTGATGTCTCCTTTCATTCGTGTCGACGGCGTCACCAAGACCTACGGTGCCGCCCCCGTGCTGAACGGCCTGTCGCTCGACGTGGCCCGGGGCGAGGTGCTTGTGCTGTGCGGGCCCTCGGGCTGCGGCAAGTCGACCCTGCTGCGCTGCATCAACGGGTTGGAGACGATCGAGGGCGGCTCGATCACCGTCGGCGGGGTGCGGGTTGACGGCGCCACCCCGGTGCAACTGCAGCAGGTGCGGCTGTCGACCGGCTTCGTCTTCCAGAATTTCAACCTGTTCCCGCATATGACGGCGCTGGAGAACATCACCATCGCCCCGATGAAGATCCGCAAGATGTCGAAGCGCCAGGCGGAGGAGGTGGGGCGGGCCCTGCTGGCCCAGGTCGGCATGCCCGACAAGGCGGCGAGCTTCCCGTTCCAGCTGTCGGGCGGCCAGCGCCAGCGGGTGGCCATCGCCCGGGCGCTCGCCATGCAGCCGTCGCTGATGCTGTTCGACGAGCCGACCTCGGCGCTGGACCCGGAGATGCGCGAGGAAGTGCTGCAGGTGATCCAGCGCGTCCATCACGAGCACGACATGACGATGATCGTGGTTACCCACGAGATCGGCTTCGCCAAGAGCGTCGCCAGCCGCGCCATGCTGCTCGATGCCGGCCGCATCGTCGAGGAGGCGCCGGCCCGCGACTTCTTCACCGACCCGCGCGAGGAGCGCACCCGCAAGTTCCTGCGGGCGATCGTCAACGAGTAGAGGTCAGCCGGCGCGGGGGAGGCGGGTGCTCCCGCGTTCCTCCAGCCGCTGTTTCAGCCATTGCCGGCGGGCGCGGGCGACCGGCGCCTCGTAGGGGCTCGCGGTCGCCATCGTCACCATGCCGGCATCGCCATGGCGGCGCAGCGCGGCGATGCGGTCGAGGTTGACGATGTGGCTGCGATGGATGCGGGCGAAGACCGTCGGATCGAGCAGGCCCTCCACCTCCGAGATCGGCAGCGGGCAGAACCAGTTGTCCCGCCCGTCGAACAGCTGGGTGTAGTGCGACTGCGCCTGCACCGCGACCAGGTCGGCCACCGCCAGCGTGCCGCGGGTGCCGTGGCGCTCGATCGGCAGGGTCGGGTCGGGTGGCTTGACCGCGGGCTGCAGCGTCACGACCGGCGCCGGCTCGGGCTGCGGTTCGGCCTCGGGCGCGGCGGGTTCCGGTACCAGGGTCAGCAGGAACAGGCCGCAAACCACGAAAGCCACGACCGAGACGACGATGGCGAGCAGTCCCGGCGACAGGGCCGGCGCGCCCTGGCCCATCGGCATGTGGTGGTCTTCGAGCGTCATGCCGGCCATGGCGATGTAGTGCATCGCGGAGATGCCCATGGCGAGCAGCGCCGCCGAACCCAGGATCGAGCGATGCACGCCGTTGCCGAAGCCGAGCCACAGCGCCAGCCCCGAGGCGGCGATGCCGATCGCTGCGGCGGCGACGACGAAGGGTGGGTCGTGCGCCATGTCGGCGCTGGCATGCAGCGCCTGCATGCCCAGGTAATGCATGGTGACGATGCCGCCGCCCATGAACAGCGCGGCAAGTGTCAGGCGCCGCCCGGTGCCCGGCCCGGCGCCGACCGCGAACACCGCGCAGCCGACCACCAGCACGCAGACGAGGAAGGAGGCGAGCGTCGGCAGCACGACGAAGTCGACCGCCACCGGCAGGCGGGCGGCCAGCATGCCGACGAAATGCATGGTCCAGATGCCCAGCGCCAGCGAGACCGCCGACATCGCGATGGCGGCGCGCCGCCGCACACCCTGCATCGAATCGATACCGCGGGCCATGTGCAGCCCGACATAGGAGCCGAGGAAGGCCACGGCCAATGACAGTGCCACGAGCCACGGCTCGTAGGAAAATCCCATGGTCGCATCCTCCGCCGACGGCCGGATCGCGCTTCTGAACGGGCGCGCGCGGCCTGGGTCGGGCAAGCTTAGATCGTGGGTCGCATTTTGACCATGTATCCTGATGGTTGCCACGGCGCCGCCAGCCTGTACTCTCCGTCGTCAACCAAGCGGGGAGGAAACCGGCGATGCATATCCTGATCATCGGCGCGGCGGGCATGATCGGCCGCAAGCTGACCGACCGGCTGGTGGCCGACGGGCGGCTGGGCGACAAGGCCATCGACCGGCTGACGCTGGTCGACGTGGTCGAGCCGGTCACGCCCCGGACCACCATCGCGGTCGCCGCCGAGGCGGCCGACCTGTCGGCCGACGGCGTGCCGGCAAGGCTGGTGGCTGGCCGGCCCGACGTCATCTTCCATCTCGCCGCCATCGTGTCGGGCGAAGCCGAGGCCGATTTCGACAAGGGTTACCGCATCAATCTCGACGGCACCCGCAACCTGTTCGAGGCGATCCGGCAGGAGGGGGTGAAAGCGCCCTACAAGCCGCGCGTGGTCTTCACCTCGTCGATCGCCGTGTTCGGCGCCCCGTTCCCGGAGGCTATCGGCGACGAATTCCTGTCGGCGCCCCTGACCAGCTACGGCACCCAGAAGGCGATCGGCGAATTGCTGCTGTCCGATTATTCCCGCCGGGGTTTCTTCGACGGCATCGGCATCCGCCTGCCCACCATCTGCATCCGTCCGGGTACGCCCAACAAGGCCGCGTCGGGCTTCTTCTCCAACATCCTGCGCGAACCGCTGGCCGGCAAGGAAGCGGTCCTGCCGGTATCGGAAGACGTGCAGCACTGGCACGCCTCGCCGCGCGCCGCGATCGGTTTCCTGGTCCATGCCGCGACGATGGACCTCGGCGCGCTGGGCGGCCGCCGGAACCTGTCGATGCCGGGCCTGACCGCGACGGTCGGCCAGCAGATCGAGGCCCTGCGGCGCATCGCCGGCGACAAGGCGGCTGCCCTGATCCGGCGCGAGCCCGACCCGGTGATCGAACGCATCGTCGCCGGCTGGCCGCGCAATTTCGCGCCCACCCGGGCGCCCGCGCTCGGCTTCCGCGCGGAGACCTCGTTCGACGAGATCATCCGCGCACATATCGACGACGAGCTGGGCGGCCGGATCGGCGGCTAGCCGGCCTTAGCCGGGCTGCGGGCCCCGGGGCGGCATCGGCGGGGGCGGCAGCAACGCGCCGCGCAGGTCGAGTTCCCCGAGCCTGGCCAGCTGGGCCGGCGTCAGCTTGGCCTTGAGCGCGTCGACCGCCTTGATCAGCGCGCCCGATTTCGCGCCGCGCTCGCCGAGGTCGCGGGCCATCGCCTGCACCCCGGCCAGCGGATCGGCCAGCCCGCCCAGGGCTTGCGGTGCCGGCGGCCTCGGCATGACGGCGAGCAGCGCGTCGGTGAAGTCGCGCCAGACATCGAGCTGGTCGGCGCGGATGCCGATCAGGGTTTCCACCCCGGCCAGCCGCTCGGCCAGCATCAGTTCGGGCGAGGGCAGGCGATGCATCATGGCATGCGCGGCCGGGCCGGGGCCCGGCGGCGGTGCCGGCATGTCGGCGGCGAATGCCGCGGTGGTGGCGAGTGCCGTGGCAAGACTGAGGGCGGCAACGACTTTTTTCATTTGAACCTCGTGCAAGCGGTAATCCCCCGCTGTGACCTTAACGCATAACGCCGCCAAATCCTGCGCGGGTCCGCAATGGCGCTTGGCAGGTCCGCTCCAGTCATGTTATCGCTATCATCAGCTTTGGATCAGGCGACGTCAGATCGCTGTTAGATGGGCGTTGCCTGTCGGGGGGAGGAATGGCGGACGGGCTTGCGGGCAAGCGTGTAGTCGTTACGGCAGCGGCACAGGGTATCGGCCGCGCCACGGCCGAATTGTTTGCGCGACGCGGCGCCCTGGTGGCGGCCGCCGACCTCAACCGCGCCAAGCTCGGCGAACTCGCCGGCACCCCCGGTATCGCGCTTCATGCGGTGGATGTCCGCGACGGCGCGGCCGTCAGGGACTTTGCCGCCGCGGTCGGGCCGGTCGACGTCTTGTTCAACTGCGTCGGTTTCGTCCATGGCGGCACGGTGCTCGATGCGCCGGAAGACGATCTCGACCAGGCCTTCGAGCTGAACGTCAAATCGATGTTCCGGATGATCCGCGCCTTCCTGCCCGGCATGATCGGCCGCGGCGGCGGATCGATCGTCAACATGTCCTCGGTCGCCTCCAGCATCAAGGGCGTGGCCAATCGCTGCGTCTACGGCACGACCAAGGCGGCGGTGATCGGCCTGACCAAGTCGGTCGCGGCCGACTACGTCACGCAAGGCATCCGCTGCAATGCGATCTGCCCGGGCACCGTGCAGTCGCCGTCGCTGGACGAGCGGCTTGCCGCCACCGGGGATTACGAGGCCGCGCGCCAGGCCTTCATCGCGCGCCAGCCGATGGGGCGCCTGGGCACGCCCGAGGAGATCGCCGAGCTGGCCTGCTATCTGGCCGGCCCCGCCGCGGCCTATGTGACGGGCCAGGCCTACGTCATCGACGGCGGCTGGACGATCTGAACTGACACGTATCTGGTAGCCGGGAGGAAGAATGGCATCGGTCGAAATCAGCCGCGTCACCAAGGCCTTCGGTGCCACGAAGGTGATCCACGGCGTCGACGTCGCGATCGAGGATGGCGAATTCGTCGTGCTGGTCGGTCCTTCGGGCTGCGGCAAGTCGACCCTGTTGCGCATGGTCGCGGGGTTGGAGCAGATCACCGGCGGCGAGATCTCGATCGGCGGCCGCGTGGTCAACGAGCTGCCGCCGAAGGAACGCGACATCGCCATGGTGTTCCAGAACTACGCGCTCTATCCGCATATGACGGTGCGCGACAACATGGCGTTCTCGATGAAGCTGCGCGGCGCGTCTTCGGCCGAGATCGACAAGCGGGTCGGCGATGCCGCCGACATCCTGGGTCTGAAGCCCTATCTCGACCGCTATCCGCGCCAGCTGTCGGGCGGCCAGCGCCAGCGCGTGGCGATGGGCCGTGCCATCGTGCGCGATCCCCAGGTCTTCCTGTTCGACGAACCCCTGTCGAATCTCGACGCCAAGCTGCGCGTGCAGATGCGCACCGAGATCAAGGCGCTGCACCAGCGGCTGAAGACCACCTCGATCTACGGCACCCACGACCAGGTCGAGGCGATGACGATGGCCGACCGCATCGTCGTCATGCATGACGGCATCGTCGAGCAGGCGGGCGCGCCGCTCGATCTCTACGATCGTCCGGCCAACCAGTTCGTCGCCGGCTTCATCGGCTCGCCCGCGATGAACTTCATTCCCGGCCGGATCGAGCGCGGCACCGAAGTCGCCGTGGTCGCCGCCGGCGGCGTGCGCCTGCCGCTGTCGCATGACGCCGGCGGCGAGCATGGCCAGCCGGTGATCTACGGCGTGCGGCCCGAGCATCTGGCGCTGGGCCCCGGCGGTTTCCCGGCCGTCGTCCAGGTGGTCGAGCCCACCGGCGCCGATACCTTCGTCTTCTGCGACGCGGCCGGCGTGCGGATCTGCGCCAATGTCGAGGAGCGGCACGGCTTCGCGCCGGGCGCCACCGTCGACCTCGCCCCGCGGCTCGACATGGTCCATCTGTTCGATGCCGAAAGCGGCAAGGCGCTCGCCCGCCGCCACTGACTTTTGAGCGACGCAAGGCCGGTCGGCAACAGAACCGGCCAGCGAGGAAAAACCAGGAGGAGGCGTAGCCATGACCAACAGACGCGATGTAATCAAGCTCGGTGCCGGTGCGGGCCTTGTGCTCGGTGCCGGCGGCCTGCTCAAGCCCAGGTCCGCCGCGGCGCAGAGCCTGAATTTGAAGCCGGAGCCCGGCGCCAAGCTGCGTGTGCTGCGCTGGAAGCGCTTCGTCCAGGGCGACGAGGTGAACTGGCTCGCCACCACCAAGAAATACGCCGACGCCAACAACATCGAGATCCGCGTCGACAGCGAGAACTGGGAGGACGTGCGGCCCAAGGCGGCGGTCGCCGCCCAGGTCGGGTCCGGTCCCGACATCATCATCGGCACCAATGACGACCCGCAGAAATTCCCCTCCAAGCTGGTCGACATCTCCGACGTCGCCGAATATCTCGGCGCCAAATACGGCGGCTGGTACGACGTCTGCAAGCGCTACGGCCAGCGCGACGGCAAGTGGATCGCCCTGCCGATGGGCGCCGCCGGCGCCTGCCTCGTCCATCGCAAGAGCCATATCCAGAAGGCCGGGTTCGAGGAAATCCCGAAGGATACCGCGGGTTTCCTCAAGCTCTGCCAGGCCCTGCAGAAGAACGGCACGCCCGCCGGCTTCGCGCTGGGTCACGCCACCGGCGATGCCAACACCTGGTGCAACTGGGCGCTGTGGTCGCACGGCGGCATGGTGGTCAACCCGAAGAACGAAGTGGTGCTGGACAGCCCGGAGACCGTCGCGGCGCTGGAATACGTCAAGCAGCTCTACGCGACCTTCGTGCCGGGCACGCTGTCCTGGCTCGATCCCTCCAACAACAAGGCGTTCCTGTCGGGCGAATGCAGCCTGACCAACAACGGCATCTCGGTCTATTACGCGGCCAAGACGTCGGATGCCCCGGCCATGCAGGAAATGGCCAAGGACATCTATCACGCCAATTTCCCGGTCGGCCCGGTCGGCAAGCCGACCGAGTTCAACCTGATGTTCCAGGCCTTCGTGTTCCAGTATTCGAAGTACCCGAACGCGGCGAAGGACTACCTGCGCTTCATGTGGGAGCGCGAGCAGTTCGTGCCCTGGATGGAAGCCTCGATCGGCTACGTCTCGCACCCCTTGCGTGCCTACGAGGATGCGCCGGTCTGGACCGCCGATCCCAAGGCGACGCCCTACCGGGATTCGGTCAAGGTGATGCTCGACAACGGCTATTCCGGCACGCTGGGCGAAGCCTCGGCCTCGGTGATCTCGGACTTCATCGTGGTCGACATGTTCGCCTCGGTCTGCGCCGGCAATGCCTCGCCCAAGGAGGCCGCGACGGCGGCCGCCGAGAAGGCGAAGCGGCTCTACAAGGCGTGAGTTCGTGATGATGCCCAGGGGATTGCCATGACGGTTGCAACCCACGGCCTGGCGCCGGCCGGCGGCGATCGCTGGCGGCGGCTGGCGATGGCCTTCTCCGACAGCCGCAATCTCCTGGGCCTCGTCTTCATGCTGCCGGCGGCGGCATTGCTGACCGTGTTCCTCGCCTATCCGCTGGCGCTCGGCCTCTGGCTCGGCTTCACCGATGCCAATCTCGGCTCGGCCGGGCGCTTCGTCGGCTTCGCCAATTTCGTCTCGCTGGCCAGCGATCCGGTCTACTGGCTCTCGGTCTGGAACACGATCCTCTATACCGTGGTGGCCAGCGCGGCGAAGTTCTTCCTGGGGCTGTGGCTGGCCCTGCTGCTGAACCAGAACGTGCCGCTGAAGGCATTCGTGCGGGCCATCGTGCTGCTGCCCTGGATCGTGCCGACGGTGCTGTCGGCCATTGCCTTCTGGTGGATCTACGACACCCAGTTCTCGGTGATCACCTGGGCGCTGAAGGGGCTGGGCCTGATCAGCGGCAATATCGATTTCCTCGGCAACGGGACCAATGCGCGTATCTCGGTGATCGTGGCCAATGTCTGGCGCGGCATTCCTTTCGTCGCCATCTCGCTGCTGGCCGGGCTGCAGACCATCCCGGGATCGCTCTACGAGGCGGCGACGCTCGACGGCGCCTCGTCGTTCCAGCGCTTCCGCTACATCACCCTGCCGATGCTGACGCCGATCATCGCCGTCGTCATGACCTTCTCGGTCCTGTTCACCTTCACCGACTTTCAGCTGATCTACGTGCTGACCCGCGGCGGGCCGGTCAACATGACGCATCTGATGGCGACGCTCGCCTTCCAGCGGGCGATCCCCGGCGGGCGGCTGGCCGAGGGCGCGGCGCTCGCCTCGTCGATGATCCCGTTCCTCGTCGCCGCGGTGATGTTCAGCTATTACGGCCTGCAACGCCGCAAGTGGCAGCAGGGCACGCGGGATTGATGGCGATGATCGGACGCAAGGCGAAAGTGGCCGACGACGGCGGCATGGAGTACCTGACCTCGCTGCCGCGCAAGGTGGTGACGGTCTATATTCCGCTGGCCATCTTCCTGTTCGTGCTGTTGTTCCCGTTCTACTGGATGGCGGTCACGTCATTCAAAAGCAATGCCGAGCTCTACGACCTGAAGTCGGGCAACCCGCTCTGGGTGATCAAGCCGACGCTGCAGCATTTCCGCCATCTGATCTTCGAGACCAGCTATCCCGACTGGATGTGGAACACCATCCTGATCTCGACGGTGGCGACCTTCCTGTCGCTCGCGGCCTCGGTCGCGGCGGCCTACGCGATCGAACGGCTGCGCTTCCGGGGCGCGCAGCCCGCGGGGCTTGCCATCTTTCTGGCCTATCTGGTGCCGCCCTCGATCCTGTTCATCCCGCTGGCGGCGATGGTGCTGAAGCTCGGCCTGTTCGACACGCGCGCGGCGCTGATGCTGAGCTATCCGACCTTCCTGATCCCGTTCTGCACCTGGCTCCTGATGGGCTACTTCAAGTCGATCCCGTTCGAGCTGGAGGAATGCGCGCTGATCGACGGCGCCAGCCGCTTCCAGATCCTGGTCAAGATCATCCTGCCCCTGTCGGTGCCCGGGCTGATCTCGGCCGGCATCTTCGCCTTCACTCTGTCCTGGAACGAGTTCATCTACGCCCTGACGTTCATTTCATCGTCGGAGAACAAGACCGTTCCGGTCGGCGTGATCACCGAGCTGGTCGAGGGCGACGTCTATCACTGGGGGCCGCTGATGGCCGGGGCCTTGCTCGGTTCGTTGCCGGTCGCCATCCTGTATTCCTTCTTTGTCGAGCACTACGTGTCCAGTATGACCGGTGCGGTCAAGGAATAGTCGCGTTTCCGGGGAGATTTGGCGATGACGAGCAAGCTGCGCAGCACGCGCTGGTGGGACAATCCCGACAATCCGGGCATGACCGCGCTCTATCTCGAGCGCTACATGAATTTCGGCCTGACGGCGGAGGAGTTGCGCTCCGGCAAGCCGATCATCGGCATCGCCCAGACCGGGTCGGACCTGTCGCCCTGCAACCGCCATCATATCGAGCTGGCCGAGCGCGTCCGCGCCGGCATCCGCGATGCCGGGGGCATCCCGCTGGAATTCCCGGTCCATCCGATCCAGGAGACCGGCAAGCGGCCGACCGCGGCGCTCGACCGCAACCTCGCCTATCTCGGCCTCGTCGAGGTGCTCTACGGCTATCCGCTCGACGGCGTGGTGCTGACCACCGGCTGCGACAAGACCACGCCGGCGATGCTGATGGGGGCGGCCACCGTCGACCTGCCGGCGATCGTCCTGTCGGGCGGGCCGATGCTGGACGGGCATTTCGAAGGCAAGCTCGCCGGTTCCGGCACCGTCGTCTGGGAAGCGCGCCGGCGGCATGCCTTGGGCGAGCTTGACTACGACCGCTTCATCGACATGGTCGCGGCCTCGGCCCCCTCGGTCGGCCACTGCAACACCATGGGCACCGCCAGCTCGATGAACGCGATGGCCGAGGCGCTGGGCATGACCCTGCCGGGCTGCGCCGCCATTCCCGGCCCCTATCGCGAACGCGCCCAGATGGCCTATGCCACCGGCCGCCGTATCGTCGGCATGGTGCACGAAGACCTCCGCCCGTCGCGCATCATGACCCGCCAGGCCTTCGAGAACGCCATCGTCTGCGCCTCGGCCATCGGCGCCTCGACCAACTGTCCGCCGCATCTGGTGGCGATCGCCCGCCATATGGGCGTGCCCCTGACCACCGAGGACTGGGACCGGATCGGCTACGAGATCCCGCTGCTGGTCGACATGCAGCCGGCCGGCCGTTTCCTCGGCGAAAGCTATTTCCGTGCCGGCGGCCTGCCGGCGGTCATCGCCGAGCTGATGAAGCAGGGCAAGATCCACAAGGAGGCACTGACCGTCACCGGCCGCGGCCTGGGCGACAACAACCGCGATGCCCGCATCCAGGACGAGGACGTGATCCGCCCCTACGGCCGGCCGCTGAAGGAAAAGGCGGGCTTCGCCGTGCTGAGCGGCAACCTGTTCAATTGCGCCATCATGAAGACCTCGGTGATCTCGGACGAATTCCGCAATCGCTACCTCTGCAAGCCGGGCGACGAGGACGCCTTCGAGGGTCGTGCGATCGTCTTCGAGGGGCCGGAGGATTACCACGAGCGCATCAACGATCCGTCGCTCGAGATCGACGAGTATTGCCTGCTCGTCATCCGCCATTGCGGCCCGCTCGGCTATCCCGGCGGTGCCGAGGTGGTCAACATGTTGCCCCCCGATGCGCTGGTGAAGCGCGGCGTCAACGAACTGCCCTGCATCGGCGACGGCCGGCAGAGCGGCACGTCGGGCAGCCCGTCGATCCTCAACGCCTCGCCCGAGGCGGCGGTCGGCGGCGGGCTTGCCATCCTGCGCACCGGCGACCGCGTGCGCGTCGACCTGAAGACCCGGCGCGCCGACATGCTGGTACCGGACGAGGAACTGGCACGGCGCCGCCGCGACCTCAAGCTGCCCGAATTGGTCAACCAGACCCCGTGGCAGGAAATCCATCGCAGCCATGTCGGCCAGCTTGACGGCGGCGCGGTGTTCGAGAACGCGGTAAAGTACCAGCGGGTCGCCGAAACCTACGGCGTGCCGCGGGACAATCACTGAGCTGTGTTTTTTGCCATTTCCTCTTTTTGTCGTCGCCGGGCTTGACCCCATAGGGGCTAACTTATGGCACTCGATAGTGCCTTAAGAACCAATCGTCGCCCCGGCTGATGCCGGGGCCCAGGGCAGGGAAAGTCGCAAGCGGCACGGCGCTTTCCCTGGATCCCGGCCTGCGCCGGGATGACGATGGTTCGTCAGGTTGGCGCCCATGGGGTCGAGCCCGGCGGTGACAATTGAAGGGATGGGAGTCGCCATGAGGGGAAGGGACATCCATCGATGACTGAAACTCGCAAGGTCGCCCTGGTCACCGGCGCCGGCTCGGGCGTCGGCCGGGCCGTGGCGCTGGGGCTGCTCGGCGCCGGATACGCGACCGTGCTGGCCGGCCGCCGGCGCGAGGCGCTGGAGGAAACGGCAGGGCTGGCGCCCGAAGGCAGCGAGACGCTGGTGGTGCCGTCGGACGTGTCGGACGCCGCCTCGGTCAAGGCGCTGTTCGAGGCCGCCACCCGGGCCTATGGCCGCCTCGACGTGCTGTTCAACAATGCCGGCACCGGCGCGCCGCCGGTGCTGCTGGAAGACCTGACGCTCGACCAGTGGAAGGCGGTGGTCGACGTCAACCTGACCGGCCCGTTCCTCTGCACCCAGGAAGCCTTCCGCATCATGAAGGCGCAGGATCCGCGCGGCGGCCGCATCATCAACAACGGTTCGATCTCGGCCCATGTGCCGCGCCCGAACTCGGCGCCCTACACGGCGACCAAGCATGCGATCACCGGCCTGACCCGCGCCACCTCGCTCGACGGCCGCAAGTACGACATCGCCTGCGGCCAGGTCGATATCGGCAACGCCGATACGCCGATGACCCAGCGGATGAAGCAGGGCGTGCCGCAGGCCGACGGCTCGATGGCCGTCGAGCCGACGATGGATGCCAGCCACGTCGCCCAGGCCGTGGTCTACATGTCCAGCCTGCCGCTGGATGCCAATGTCCAGTTCCTGACGGTGATGGCGACCAAGATGCCGTTCATCGGCCGCGGCTGACCGATCCCGCACGACGGCTTTCACGGAACGGCCGCGCCGATGCGCGGCCGTATTCGCTTGGCACCCGATCACCAGTTTCCACAACTCAAGCGATGATTATCAGTCTCAAATTGTTTTCCAGGCTGTTTTGGACTCTTGAGTTGAAATCCTTCGTCGATTCGATCCATATTTCTGCTCGCGATACTTGTGCAACAAACAAGACGCGAGGGGTGTGCGATGAGGCGGGTCGCATGGATGGTGCTGGCGGTCTGGGCCGCTGGGGCGCAGGCCGGGGCTTTTCTACCGGATTACACGGCGTGGTCGTCGCTGTCGGGCGATGCCAAGGCCGGCGTCGTCGCCGGCATGGCCGACGATCTGCAGAACCCGGTTGCCGACGATCAGCCGAGCCGGCGGGCAGTCGGCGCCGGCCTGGCCGAATGCTTTGCCAGGCTGCAGTTGAAGACCGGGGCGATGGCCAACGCCGTCGAAAGCTGGTATCGCGCCGACAGGGAACGGCAGAACGCGCCCGTTCATATCGCGTTCTTTGCGGCGGTGCCCGGCGGGCTGTGCAAGACCTTCATCGATATCGAGCTGCGCCGCGCCGGAATTTCGACCTCACTCTAGCTTCAGGAAATCCATCGCCGCGGCAATGGCGCGCGGATCGCGCAGGATGCGGGTATGGCCGGCATCGGCCAGCGGTTGCAGGACCGCCTGCGGCCAGTGGCCCAGCAGGGCCTCGCTGTCGCCATAGGGCACTTCCGGATCGGCCGGATCGTGCATCAGCAGGGCAGGGTGGCGCAGCCCGGGCCGCAGCACCGTGAGGTCCATCGATTCCAGCGGCGCCTTGATGAAATCCTCGATCAACGCGCGCAAGGCGGGCAGTTCGTCCCGCGGCAGGCCGAGCGCGATGCCGAGCCGCCTGACCGCCCAGACCAGCGAGGCGACGCCCGAGACATGTACCGAGCGATCGACCGTCAGGCCGCGGGCGAACGCGTAGAGCGCCGCGGGCGAGCCCATCGAATGGCCGACCAGCGTCTTGACCGGCCCGACATGGTCGGCAACGGCCAGGACCGCGTCGCCGAAATCGGTGACGGTGGCATGCTTGCCGTCGGAAGCGCCATGGGCCGGCGCGTCGAAGGCTACGGCGCGATAGCCCGCGGCCACCAGCGGCGGCACCAGTGCCTGGAACTGCGTCGCCCGCCCGCACCAGCCATGGACCAGCAGCACGACGGGGCCTGAGCCCCAGCCGTAGGTGGCGAGCGTGCCGTCGCGGAACGGCACGCGTGCCGTTTCGGCGGTGGCGGCGAGGGCACGCTCGGCCTCGCTCGGTTCCTGCAGGCGCGGCGTGGTGAAGAGGCGGAAGGCGGTTTCGGGCGTCACGGGTCAGGCCTTTCGCGGTGCCAGGGCATAGAAGCCGAGGCCCAGCACGGTGCAGGCCAGGATCGTCGCCGGCAGGGCGAGGTTGTGGGCGAGCGGCAGCAGCGTCGAGGTCAGCGTGGTCAAGGTGCCCGCCGCCATCTGCAGGAAGCCGATCAGGGCCGAGGCGGCACCGGCATGGTGCGGGAAGGGCCGCACCGCGGCCGCCGTCGCCAGCGGATTGATCAGGCCGAGGCCGAACAGGAACACGACGAACGGGGCGATGGCCATGACCAGGCCCGGGGCCTGCGTCGCAAACAGGCCGGTCATCAAGGCGGCCCCGGCCAGCATCAGGCCGAGCGCCAGGAAGATCGCCGCGCGTTCGCCGAGCCGCTGGGCGAGCTTGGGCGACAGCGCGCCGCCGAGGAACACGGCCGGCACGGTACCGGCGGGGATCAGCCCGAACTGCGCCGGCGTCAGGCCGAGCTGGCCGACGAACAAGGCCGGCGTCGCCGCGAAATAGGCATAGAGCCCGCCCAGCGCCAGAGCGACCGCCGCGGCCGGGCCGATGAAGGCCGGCCGCGCCAGCAGCAGCGCATAGTCGCGCGCCATCGCGCCCGGCGACAGCCCGGCGATCAGGTGGCGGTTGGTCTCGCCGATCCAGCGCCATGACGCCAGCGCGGCCAGCGCGGCGAAGACGGTGATGGCGATAAAATTGGCCCGCCAGCCCCAGGCCGTCTCGATCACCCCGCCGATCAGCGGCGAGAAACCGGGGGCGGCGGCCATGCAGGTCGTGATGATCGCAAAGGCGCGGGTCAGCGCCGGGCCCTGGTAGATGTCGCGCAGGATGGCACGCACCAGCACCGTGCCGGCACAGGCCCCGACCGCCTGGAGGACACGGAAGGCCAGCATCGCTTCCAGGCTGTGGGCCATCGCGCAAAGGGCCGAGGCGGCCGCATAGAGCGCGGCGCCCGCCAGCAGCACCGGCCGGCGGCCGTAGCGGTCCGACAGCGGACCGGCGATCAGCTGGGCCACGGCGAAGCCGGCCAGGAACACCGACAGCGTGGCCTGGGCGCCGCGGGCATCGGTGCCCAGGCCCTGCGCCAGGCTCGGCAGCGAGGGGAGATAGAGATTGGTCGCCAGCATGCCGAAGGCCGACAACCCGGTCAGCAGCGCCAGCAGCGCCGCCGGGCCCAGCGGCCTGGCCTCGGCCCGGCCAGCCACGCTTTGCGCCCCGATCTGTCCATCCATCGCCATGCTCCGTTTTTGAATTATGATAATCATATAATAAATCACAGCAACGGCGGCAAGGCCGGACTTGCCGGGCGAGTCCGTGACACAAAGTTGCAACGGTCGACCCACGATTACCGGGCCGACAGGCAAAGTCCGGTCATCGCAATCGAGTCATTCGGAGACGTGTCGTGACCGGTCTGGCGCTCAAGGAACTCTTTCTCGTCCTGGTCGTGCTGTTCGACCTGGGCCTGCTGGCCTCGGTGATCTGGCGCTGGATCCAGGTCCTGCCGACCTTCGCGGCCGATGAGGATGATTTCGCCGATGAGGCGACGCTTCTCGACATGGCGGCCCAGCGCGAGGCGGCCGAGGCAGTGCGGGCCGTCATCCGCCAGTGACAAACTAGTTTGATCTAAAACTATTTTGACTCCGACGATCTTCCGGGCCTAAGCTTTCCCCAACGAAATACGAGGCCGCGCCAAGCCCGCGGCCCACCCAGGGGAGAGACGCTTCAGGCCATGCCCAAGCTGGCTAAGCTGAAGGAAAAGCAGGCGCAGGCGGCGCAAGAACCGATCCGGTTCGGCCCGCTGGCCAACTATATCGGCTTTCATCTGCGCCGCGCGCAGAACGTCTCTTTCCAGGCCGTCGCCCGCCGCATCGGCCAGGCCGATTTCACCCCCGGCCTCTACGCGCTGCTGACGCTGATCGAGCAGAACCCCGGCATCACCCAGACCGCCTTGAGCCGCGCCGACGGCCGCGACAAGTCGAGCCTGACGCCGGCCTTGAACGGGCTGGAGAAGCGCGGGCTGATCCGGCGCGAGCGGATAACCGGAGACAAGCGCAGCTATGCCCTGCATCTGACGCCGGCGGGGGGCGCCGCGGCGGCCGAGTTGCACCGCCATGCCCAGGCGCATGACGACGATCTCGACCGTATCATCGGGCTGGAGCACAAGGCGCAGTTCATCCGCCAGCTGCGCCGCATCATCATCGAGCTGTCCGCCGAGCCGGACGACGACATGCAACCCTGAGCCGGAGCGATTCCGATGGCCGAGGTTTCCTTCAAGAAGGATGTCGAAGCCCTGAAGCTGGGGGAGGGCCAGGTCTTCCACGGCGAAGGCATCATGGCCGTAACCAAGGCGCTGCTGCAGTCGGGCGTGTCCTATGTCGGCGGCTACCAGGGCGCGCCAGTGTCCCATCTGCTCGACGTGCTGGTCGACGCCGAGGAGATGATGGGCGAGCTGGGCGTCCGGGTCGAGACCTGCACCAACGAGGCCGCCGCCGCCGCCATGCTCGGCGCCTCGATCAACTATCCGGTCCGCGGCGCCGTCACCTGGAAATCGATCGTCGGCACCAACGTCGCGGCCGACGCGCTGTCGAACCTGTCGTCGCCGGGCGTCAAGGGCGGGGCGCTGATCGTGGTCGGCGAGGATTACGGCGAGGGGGCCAGCGTCATCCAGGAGCGCACCCATGCCTTCGCGCTGAAATCCTCGCTGTGGCTGCTCGATCCGCGGCCCGAACTGCCGACCATCGTGCGCATGGTCGAAAAGGGCTTCGAGCTGTCGGAGGCGTCGTCGACGCCCGTCATCCTGGAGCTGCGCATCCGCGCCTGCCACGTCTATGGCAGCTTCGCCACCAAGGACAACAAGCGCGCCGCCTGGTCGGCCCGCGACCGCCTGCCCGAGCCGGCGGGCTTCGATTACGCCCGCCTGGCCCATCCGCCGGTGACCTTCCTGCAGGAGGCCGACAAGCTCGACCGCCGGCTGCCGGCCGCGCGCCGCTTCATCGTCGAGCAGGGCCTGAATGAAATCCTGGGGCCCGCGACGGCCAAGGTCGGCATCATCGTCCAGGGGGGGCTGTTCAACGTGCTGAACGGCCGGCTGGCGCTGGCCGGGCTGTCGGACGACCGCGGCAATCTGAAATTGCCCACGCTGGTGCTCAACGTCACCCATCCGCTGGCGCCCCAGCAGATCACGTCGTTCTGCGCCGGCCTCGATGCCGTGCTGATCGTCGAGGAAGGGGCGCCCGACTATATCGAGCAGGCGGTGGGCCAGATCCTGCGCCAGGCCGATCTGCAGACCAGGCTGCACGGCAAGGACGTGCTGCCGATGGCCGGCGAATATACGCCGGTGACGATGGCCCGCGGCCTGCAGGCCTTCCTCGGCCGCTACGGCATCGACTGCGCCGGGATCGGCGACTGGCTGACGCGGGTGGGCGCGCAAGGCCGGGCGTTCACCGAGGCCGCGCCCCCGGCCTTGCCGCCGCGCCAGCCGACCTTCTGCACCGGCTGCCCCGAGCGCCCGGTCTTCTCGGCGATGAAGATCCTGAAGCGCGAGATCGGGCCGGTGCATGTCGCCGCCGATATCGGCTGCCATGCCTTCGCCACCTTCGCGCCGTTCTCGCAGGGCAATTCGATCCTGGGCTACGGCATGTCGCTCGCCTCCTCGGCGGCGGTGGCCAGCGTGCAGGAACGGCGCCCGGTCAGCATCATGGGCGATGGCGGGTTCTGGCATAACGGCCTGCTGACCGGCGTCGCCGGCGCGGTGTTGAACCGCGACGACAGCGTGCTGATGATCATGAACAACGGTTATTCCAGCGCCACCGGCGTGCAGGACCTGCCGTCATCGGCCCCCAATGCCGAGGGCCGCGGCCGCGGCGTCGACATCGCCGGGGCAGTCCGGGCGCTGGGGGCGCCCTGGATCCGGCGGGTACGGACCTACGGCGTCGCCGGGGTGATGGCGACGCTGAAGGAAGCGCTGCGCAGCCCCGAGAAGGGCTTGAAGGTCATCGTGGCCGACGGCGAATGCCAACTGGCCCGCCAGCGCCGCGTGCGCCCGGCGATGGCCAAGGCGGTGGCCGACGGCCTGCGCGTGGTGCGCACCCGCTTCTGGGTCGACCCCGAGGTCTGCACCGGCGATCATTCCTGCATCCGCCTTTCCGGCTGCCCGTCGCTGACCGTCAAGCCGTCGGAAGATCCGCTGCGCCGCGATCCCGTGGCCCATGTGAACAACGACTGCGTCGGCTGCGGGCTGTGCGGCGAGGTTTCGCATGCCGCCCAGCTCTGCCCGTCCTTCGCGCAGATCGACATCATCCAGAACCCGTCGCGCTGGGACCGCATGCGGCGCGCGGCGGAACGTGCCGTGATGGCGCTGCTATGAGCACCTTGCGCCTGCTGATCGCCGCGATGGGCGGCGAGGGCGGCGGCGTGCTGGCCGGCTGGATCGTCGAGGCGGCGACCGCGGCGGGTCTGTGGGTCCAGCGTACCTCGATCCCCGGCGTGGCCCAGCGCACCGGGGCCACCACCTATTACATCGAGATGGCGGCGCCGGGCGGCACCCGGCCCGTCATGGCGCTGAACCCGGCGCCGGGCGAGGTCGACGTGCTGGTCGCCACCGAACTGCTCGAAGCCGCGCGGATGGTGCAGGCGGGCTACGTCACGCCGGATCGCACGCTGGTCGTCGGGTCGACCCACCGGGTCTACACGATGGCGGAGAAGACTTCGGGCGGCGACGGCCGCCTGGACAGCACCGCGCTGCGCGCGCAGGTCGAGCGCTTCGCCCGCCGGGCCGTGCTGGCCGATATCGCCGAGGCCGCGCAAGCGTCGGGCGCCCAGGCCAACGCCATCGTACTGGGCATGCTGGCCGCGACCGGCGTGCTGCCGATCCCGGCCGCGGCCCTGCGCCAGGCCATCGAGGCCGAGGGGCGGGCGGTGGCCGGCAATATCAGGGGCTTCGAGGC
>JAEYTW010000189.1 GCA_023433835.1 Pseudomonadota bacterium
AGTCCGGATCGTCGACCGGACGGGCCATCACTTCGTGGAATTCGCCCAGCCGCTTGCCCACCGTGTTGATGAACGCTTCGTAGGCGACCAGCGCCTCCTCGCGCATCCGCCCGGAATCCTCGACGATAGCGACTTCGTGCAGCACGCGGCCCAGATGGTCCGAGGTCCAGCCCCAGGCATCGCCCTGGTTGCGCACGAAGCCGTGCGCCAGCATCAGGGTCGAGGTCGAGCCGTCGGCATCGACCCGGACGACGTGGCCCAGCAGCGGCGGCGCATTCTGGAAACCCTGTTCGGTCAGATGGCGGCTGATCTCGGCTTCCGGATGCTCGCCGGGCGTGATCCGCCGCAGCAGCTTCAGGATGGCGGGACCGACGATGACCGAGGAGTTCGACTGCTCGGCGGTCAGCCAGATGATCTCGGCATCGTCCGGGATATCGGTCTCGGCCAGGCGGGCGGTGGGCTCGAAGCGGATGACACCGCCGTCGACGGCCAGCTCGGCCCCGGCCTTCAGCGCCTTCAGCGTGCCGCGCAGCAGGCTCTCGACCGCGATGGCATCGGTGAGATAGCCCAGGCGCCGGCCGCGGCGGACGCGGGCCAGCGCCAGCTGCTGCGGCAGGCTGGCGAGGTTCGGGTCGTCCCAGGCGATGCCGAGCGGCAGCAGGTAGCGTTCCTTCCTGCCCCCGACCTCGGTCTCGACCTCGGTCAGCAGCACATCCTCGCCGTTGACCGGCAGCACGACCGACGCCGCGATGCGGGTCGACACGATGCGCTTGTCCTTCTCGGCAAACCACCGCCGCACGGCGAGATAGGCCGGCAGGCTTTCGCCTTCGAGCACGGCGCGGGGCGCGGGCGCCAGCAGATCGGCGAGGCCGCGGCGGATCACCAGGGTCGCGAATTCAGGCATCATTTCGGGCGCCGGGGTATGCCAGGAGGGATACTGGGCGCCACTTGCCAGGTGGAACCAGAGGAAGCCGTAGGGCGGCAGCGTCAGCAGATAGGGCAGCTGGCCGATCGGCGGGAACGCCGTGCCGCCGGTCATCTCGACCGGCACGGCGCCGGAAAAGGTCGACAGGTCGATCTCGACCGCCTGCGGCGCGCGGGCGAGATTGGCCACGCACAGGATGGTCTCGCCCTCGAACTCGCGGACATAGGCAAGGACCTTGCGGTTCTTCGGATAGAGGAAACGCAAGGCGCCCCGGCCGAATGCCTTGTGCCGGCGGCGCACCGCCAGCATGCGGCGCGTCCAGTTCAGCAGCGAATGCGGGTCGCGGCGCTGCGATTCGACATTGATCGCGGCATAGCCGTACAGCGAATCCATGATCGCCGGCAGCACCAGGCGTTCGGGATCGGCGCGCGAAAAGCCGCCGTTGCGGTCGGGCGACCATTGCATCGGCGTCCGCACCCCGTCGCGATCGCCGAGATGGATGTTGTCGCCCATGCCGATCTCGTCGCCGTAATAGATGATCGGCGTGCCGGGCATCGAGAACAGCAGGCTGTTCATCAGTTCTATGCGCCGGCGGTCGCGTTCCAGCAGCGGGCTCAGGCGCCGGCGGATGCCCAGGTTGATGCGGGCGCGCCGCTCGGCGGCATAGACCTGCCACAGATAGTCGCGCTCGGAATCGGTGACCATCTCCAGCGTCAGTTCGTCATGGTTGCGCAGGAAGATCGCCCATTGGCAGGTCGCCGGAATCTCCGGGGTCTGGCGCATGATGTCGGTGACGGGGAAGCGGTCTTCCTTGGCGATCGCCATGTACATGCGCGGCATCAGCGGGAAGTGGAACGCCATGTTGCACTCGTCGCCGTCGCCAAAATATTCGCTGGTGTCTTCCGGCCACTGGTTGGCCTCGGCAAGGAGCATCTTGCCTGGGTGGCTGCTGTCGAGCGCGGCACGGATCTTCTTCAGGATCTCGTGGGTCTCTGGCAGGTTCTCGTTGATCGTGCCTTCGCGCTCGATGAGGTAGGGGATGGCATCCAGCCGGAAGCCGTCGATCCCGGTTTCCAGCCAGAAGCGCATGACGGCGAGCAGTTCTTCAAGAACCATCGGGTTGTCGAAATTGAGGTCCGGCTGGTGCGAATAGAAGCGGTGCCAGTAGTAGGCGCCGGCGACGGGGTCCCAGGTCCAGTTGGATTTTTCGGTGTCGAGGAAGATGATCCGGGTCTCAGGAAACTTCTGGTCGGTGTCCGACCAGACATAGAAGTCCCGCTCCGGTGAACCGGGAGGTGCGTTTCGCGCCCGCTGGAACCACGGATGCTGGTCCGACGTGTGGTTGATGACAAGCTCGATGACCACCCTGAGCCCGCGTTCGTGGGCCGCTGCAACGAAAGCCTTGAACTCGTCCACGGTGCCGTAATCCGGGCTGACATTGGTATAGTCGGCAATGTCGTACCCGTCGTCTCGGCGCGGGCTTGGGAAGAACGGCAACAGCCAGATCGTATTCGCGCCCAGCGAGGCGATGTGATCCAGCTTCTCGTGCAGGCCCTGGAAGTCGCCGATCCCGTCGCCATTCGCGTCGTAGAAGGACTTGACGTGCAACTGATAGATGATGGCGTCCTTGA
>JAEYTW010000210.1 GCA_023433835.1 Pseudomonadota bacterium
GTCGCGGCCGGCTGCGGATTGACGATCGGCTGCGCCAGGCCGAACACCACCAGGGCTGCGATCAGCAGGCGCAGCGCCAGCAGCCACCACGGCGTATGGGCCGGCGTCTCCTCGCGCGGCACCAGTTCGCGCAGGATCCTCAGCGGCGGAAAGGTCGAGCGTTTCGGCGCCGGCGGCGTGACCCGCAGCAGCCACCACAGCACGGGTAGCGCGCCGAGGGCGAGAAGCGCCCAGGGGGCGGCAAAACCGAGGGCGCCGAGACCCAGCATGCCGCTCAGCCCCGCCCGCGCAACGCGCGCTCGCCGCCGAGCGCGGCATAGAGCGCCAGCAGCGCCGTCTGCGGCGCCAGATCGGTGCGATGCACCGCGTAGGTCCAGCCGGCGCGGCGGCAGAAGCCGGCCAGCGTCTCGCGCCGCGCCTCCATCCGCCGGCGCCAGTCCTCGACCAGCAGTTCGACGCGCGGCACGATATGGCTGCCTTCGCCTTCCAGGCCGTCGAAGCGGACGCGGCCCTCGAACGGCAATTCGAGCTCGGCGGGATCGAGCACCTGGACCAGGTGGCCGTCGACGCCCATCGCGGCGAAACCGCGTACCAGTGCTTCGACCTCGGCCAGCGGCGAGAGGAAGTCGGAGACCATGACGACGCGGGCAAAGCGCGGCAGGTCGCGCAACGGCGGCAGGCTGCCGGCCTGGTCGGGCTTGCGCAGCGCCAGCGATTCGACGAGGCGGTCCAGCGCCGGTTTGCCGGTGGCCGGCGTGCGCGGGCTGTCGAGCAGCGCGATGCGCTCGCCGCCGCGCACCAGGAGCGAGGCCAGCGCCAGCGTCAGGATCGCCGCGCGTTCGGTCTTGGTCGGGCGGTCGTCCGCGCCGCGCCAGTTCATCGACGGCGAGGAATCGGCCCACAGCCAGACGCTCTCGGCCGCTTCCCATTCGTTCTGGCGGACATAGAGGCGGTCGCGCTTGGCCGACTGGCGCCAGTCGACCGCGGTCGACGGATCGGTCTGCTGATAGCTGCGATACTGCCAGAAGCTGTCGCCGACGCCGGTGCGGCGGCGGCCATGCACGCCCTGCGCGACCGTCGATGCAACCCGTTCGGCGGCCACCATCAGCGGCGGCAGCGCCGCGGCAAGGTGCTCGGCCCGCTGGCGCAGGGCCTGCATCTTATCTCAGTTTTTCCAGGAGCCGGGCGATCACCAGGTCGAGGGTGATGCCGTCGGCACGCGCGGCGAAGGTGAGCGCCATGCGATGGCGCAGGATCGGCGGCGCCAGGGCGACGACATCGTCGATCGAGGGGCTGAGACGGCCGTCGAGCAGCGCGCGGGCGCGCACCGACAGCATCAGCGCCTGGGCGGCGCGCGGGCCGGGGCCCCAGGCGATCTGCTGCTTCAGCTCTGGGATATCGGTCGATTCGGGCCGGCCGCGGCGGACGAGATCGAGAATGGCCTCGACCACGCTGTCGCCCACGGGAATGCGCCGCACCAGTTTCTGCGCCGCGATCAGCCGCCCGGCATCGAGCACGGCGGACACCTTCTCCTCGCGCGAGCCGGTGGTGGCGAGCAGCATCGCCCGCTCGGCATCGCGTTCGGGATAGGTCACGTCGACCTGCATCAGGAAGCGGTCGAGCTGGGCTTCGGGCAGCGGATAGGTGCCTTCCTGCTCCAGCGGGTTCTGCGTCGCCAGCACATGGAACGGCGAGGGCAGGTCGAGCCGCTTGCCGGCGATCGACACCTCATGCTCCTGCATCGCCTGCAGCAGGGCCGACTGGGTGCGCGGGCTGGCACGGTTGATCTCGTCGGCCATCAGCAGCTGGCAGAACACCGGGCCTTCGATGAAGCGGAAACTGCGCCGGCCCGACTCGCCTTCCTCCAGCACTTCCGAGCCGAGGATGTCCGGCGGCATCAGGTCGGGGGTGAACTGGATGCGGCGGTCGTCGAGGCCCAGCACGGTGCCGAGCGTTTCGACCAGCCGGGTCTTGGCCAGTCCGGGCACGCCGATCAGCAGGCAGTGGCCGCCGGCGAGCAGCGTGACGAGCACCTGTTCGATGACTTCCTGCTGGCCGAAGATGACGCGTCCGACCTCGGCCTTGACGGCCGCGACGCTCTCGCCGGTACGTTCGACCTCGGCGACGATCGCGTCGCCGCCCTCGCTGAAGCTCTGCATCAGGCTTATATATCCCCTGTTCGGAGGAAGGCTAGGGCTTGGAAGGTCGAGCCTACGCCGTTTTGCGTTGCACGCAAAGTATCCCCACGGGAACGTGACCGGCATCGAGCAGGGAAGGGAAAACATGACGTCGTTCGCAAGCAGCCCGCCCCCGCCGTCCTTCGACCTTGGACGGCTGTTCGCCGAGCTGAAGGATCGCCGCCTGCCGCCGGTGGAGAAGTGGGAGCCGCCGTTCTGCGGCGACATCGACATGCGCATCGCCCGCGACGGCAGCTGGTTCTACCTCGGCACGCCGATCGGACGGCGCGAAATGGTCCGGCTGTTCTCGACCGTTCTGCGCCGCGATGCGGACGGGCGCTATTATCTGGTGACGCCGGCCGAGAAATGCGGCATCACCGTCGACGACGCGGCCTTCGTGGCCGTCGAACTGCTGGTCGAGGGGCAGGGCCCCGGACAGCGCCTCAGCTTTCGCACCAATGTCGACGACGTGGTCAGCGCCGGCCCCGATCATCCGTTGCGGGTCGAGATCGATGCAGGCACGGGGGCACCCGCCCCTTATGTCCATGTGCGCGGGCGGCTGGAGGCGCGGGTCAACCGCCCGGTGTTCTACGAGCTGGTCGGCCTGGCCGTTCCCGACCCCGAGCGACCCGACGGCATCGGGGTGTGGTCCGACGGCGTGTTCTTCCCGCTGGGCTCGACGAGCGCGTGACATGACGACGATATTAGGACGATGCAGACCGAACCGATGACCACCGCCGAGGCCGGCATTCATGCCTCGATGCTCGACCGGCTCCAGCGCGTCGTGGCGCCGGTGCCGGCGCTGGCCGACCTGCCGCGCAGCTTCGATCCCGCCGCCGGCGGCGATCACGCGCTGAACCCCGGTGCGCCGTCGCTGATCCGCCCCGGCCTGCTGACGCCGGCGGCCGTGCTGGTGCCGGTGATCCGTCACCAGGCGGGGCCCAGTGTCCTGCTGACCCGGCGCACCGATACGCTTGCCAAGCATTCCGGCCAGGTCGCCTTTCCCGGCGGGCGCATGGACGATACCGATGCCGATCTCAGCCACACCGCGCTGCGCGAAACCGAGGAAGAGGTCGGGCTGTCGCCGGGCCATATCAGCGTGATCGGCGCGTTGAGCCCCTACATCACCGTCACGGGCTACGTGGTGACGCCGGTGGTCGGCTTCGTCGAACCAGGCTTCGACCTCGTGCCCAATCCGGCCGAGGTCGCCGAAATCTTCGAAGTGCCGCTGCCCTTCCTGCTCGACGATCACAATCACAAGCGCCACGGCGGCAGCTTCAACGGCACGCGCCGCGAATGGTGGGCCATTTCCTACGGTACTCATTATATATGGGGCGCCACGGCCGGCATGTTGCGCGATCTGCTGCGGCGCTGGCACGACGCCGCCTGATCATGCAGCCCGCCGCCCGCATCGCGCCGCCCGACTGGATGACGGGACCTGCCGCCAGCGCGGTCATCGCCGCGCTGGGCGCGGCCCGCTTCGTCGGCGGCTGCGTGCGGGATGCGATGCGTGGCGATCGCCCGCAGGATATCGACGTCGCGACGCCGCATGACCCCGACACCGTGCTGGCCCGGCTGAAGGCCGCCTCGATTCGCGCGGTGCCGACCGGCATCGAGCACGGCACGATCACCGCGATCGTGCAGGGCGAACCGGTCGAGGTGACGACCCTGCGCCATGACGTCGAGACCGATGGGCGGCGCGCCGTCGTCGCCTTCACCGACGACTGGGCCGCCGATGCCCGGCGGCGCGACTTCACGATCAATGCGCTCTATGCCGATGCCGACGGCACGATCTACGATCCGACCGGCGGGCTTGCCGATCTCGATGCGGGCATCGTGCGCTTCATCGGCGATGCCGCGCAGCGCATTGCCGAGGATCGATTGCGCATCCTGCGCTTCTTCCGCTTCCACGGTCGCTACGCGCAGGGCCGGCCCGATGCGGCCGCGAGGCAGGCGATCATCGCCGCGGCGCCCGGTGTCGCCAGCCTGTCGGGCGAGCGCATCGCGATGGAGATGACACGCGTGCTGCAGATGCGCGATCCGATGGAACCGATCGGGCTGATGATCGATTGGGGCGTCTGGCAGGTGATCGCGCCCGTGGCGGCGCGGCGTGATCGCCTGTCGCTGGTCGCCGCACGCGAAGCGTCGCGCGACGAGGTCGATCCCTGGCGGCGGCTGTCGGCACTGTTGCCCGATGATGCCGATGCCGTGCGGCGGATCGCGGCGCGCTGGAAGCTGTCGGTACGCGATCGCGACCGGATCGTCGCCGCGGCATGTGATGATGCCGACGGCTGGTTTGCCGATGCGCGGGCATTGCGCGCGGCGCTCTATCGGCATGGCGCCGAGCGAGTCGTCGACCAGGCGTATCGCCGCGCCAGCGATGCCGAACTCGACGCGGCGCGCGCGCTCGCCCAAGCCTGGGTGAAGCCCCGCCTGCCGATCGGCGGGGCCGATGCACTGGCCCGCGGCCTCAGCGGCCGCGCCGTCGGCCAGGCACTCGCGGCAGTGGAAGATTGGTGGATCGAGGGAGATTTCACCGCGAGTCGCGAGGCATGCCTCGAGCGTCTCGATCGGTAATTCAGGCCTGATCGGGGCCATGTTCGCGGCCTCGACGCGCCATACGCCATTTTCCGCATTCACTGCCCCAAAAACGCGAAACCGCCAGGTCAGGTCTTGCTTTGTCTGGCGGCTGCTTTGGCGATGGCATCCGCCTTGACGCGAAAAAACCGCCTTGCGGCGGTTTTTCTCGTGGAAGACTACGGTAGTATCGTCGTCGGTGTTCCGAAGAACTCGAGCCCCACGCCCATACTCGCCAGCAAGCGACCATCGGCGTGGGGCTCAGAGAACTTACTTCTTGGCGGCGGCCTTCTTGGCCGGAGCCTTCTTGGCAGCGGCCTTCTTCGCCGGAGCCTTGGCAGCGGCCTTCGGAGCAGCAGCCTTCGGGGCGGCGACCTTCTTGGCAGCGGCCTTCTTCGCCGGCGCCTTGGGCGCAGCCTTCGGCGCCGCTTCCTTCTTCACTGCAGCCTTCTTGGCCGGCGCCTTAGCGGCCGGAGCCTTCTTCGCCGCGGCCTTCTTGGCCGGAGCCTTCTTAGCAGCCATGATGCCCTCCATAGCAAGTTACGGTTAAGAACCGGATGGTCTGTCGATGGTTGGTCCCCTCCGACATTCAAAACTTAGCATGACTATGGCGAATGAACCACAAAATATGGAGGGTGAAGCCTAGTTGGCGCTAAGTGTTGCGGTGAGGCATCATTCTCGGACTGCCGTCGAGTTATTAATTATGGCCATTTCACCTCTGGGGGAAGCGACATGAGGATGGCGTCGATGTTCCCGCCGGTTTTCAGGCCGAACAAGGTTCCCCGGTCGTAGAGCAGGTTGAATTCGACATAGCGGCCGCGGCGCAACAATTGATGTTCACGCTCGGCATCGGTCCAATCCTCATTCATCCGACGCCGCACGATCCTAGGATAGATTTCCAGGAAGCACTCGCCGATATCGCGGGTAAAGGCGAAATCCGCATCCCAACTGCCTGATTCCAGGTAGTCGTAGAAAATTCCGCCAACCCCGCGCGGTTCGTCACGATGCTTCAGGAAGAAATACTCATCGCACCATTTCTTGAAGCGCGGATAGTATTCCTGGTCGTGGGCATCGCAGGCGCGCTGCAGTGCAGCGTGGAAATCATCGGTGTCTTCGTCGACCGGCGTCATCGGCGTCAGGTCGGCGCCACCGCCGAACCACGACCGCGTGGTGACGATGTGGCGTGTGTTCATATGGACCGCGGGTACGCGCGGCGATCGCATGTGTGCGACGAGGCTGATGCCGGCGGCCCAGAAGCGTCCGTCGTCGCCCGCGCCTGGTATCGATTGACGAAATTCCGGGCTGAATTCGCCGTGCACCGTCGAGATGTTGACGCCGACCTTCTCGAAGACTCGGCCCTTCATCACCGACATCGTGCCGCCGCCGCCGCCAGGGCGCGTCCAGGCCTTGCGTTCGAATCGGCCGGGCGCGAGATCGCGATGACGCGTGTCGACCAGCGCGTCTTCGATCGCTTCGAACTCGGCGCAGATGCGATCGCGCAACGCGGCGAACCAGGCTTCGGCGGCGCGCTGATTGTCGGTGATGGTGCTGGCGTCGCTCATGGCTGCTGGCTCCTCTCATTATATATATGTGCGTCGGCGGGCGCCGCGGCGAAGCCTCCGGTCTGGCGCAGCGCTTCGCCCAGTACCATCGCGGCGGCGACCGCGACGTTGAGCGATCGCATGCCTGGCTTCATCGGAATGACGACGCGCGCGTCGACGGCGGCGGCGACGTCGTCGGGCACGCCGGCCGACTCGCGCCCGACCATCAGCGTGTCGCCGATGTCGAAGCGGAAGTCGGGATAGGCGACGCTGCCCCTGGTCGTCAGCAGCACGATGCGGCCGGGCGCACGTTCGGTGCGGAAGGCATCCCACGACCGATGCCTGACGATCTCGGCATGCTCGAGGTAATCGAGGGCGGCGCGCCGCACGCGCCGGTCGTCATAGGGAAAGCCGCAAGGCTCGATCACGTCGATCGCGACGTCGAGGCAGGCGGCGAGCCTGAGCAGCGTGCCGACATTGGGCGGCATGTCCGGCTGATAGAGGGCAAGGCGCATCGTCTGTTTGGGAAATGGATGAACAACAGGCCGCCGGCAGGCCGGCATCGGCTTGGTTATAGCTGAAATCCCCCGGAAATCCCGGCTTTCGCAGCCGTCATCCGAGGGGCGCGCGGACATCCCGCCCTGGAGAAATAAATTCTGGACATTACAAGGGCATAGTGGAAGAAATGCAGCGGTTTGTGACACAGGTTTCCGGGGGATTCATGGCGACGACGCATGGCGCCGCTCACGCCGGGCAGACGCGGCGTGACTTCCTATTTCTCGCCGCGGGTGCCGGCGTAGGGATTGGTGCCGTTCTTACTGTCTGGCCGTTCATCGATTCGCTCAATCCGTCCGCGGACGTGTTGGCGCTGGCTTCGACCGAGGTCGACATCAGCAAGGTGCCGCTCGGCCAGCAGCTGACCGTGCTGTGGCGCGGCAAGCCGGTGTTCGTCAAGCACCGCAACCCCGAGGAGATCGAGAAGGCGCGTCAGGACGACAGCGCCTCGATGCCCGATCCGCAGAAGGACGCCGACCGCGTGAAGAAGCCCGAGTGGCTGGTCATGCTGGGCGTCTGCACCCATCTCGGCTGCGTGCCGCTCGGCAACCAGGGCCCGTATAACGGCTGGTTCTGCCCCTGCCACGGCTCGGCCTACGACACCTCAGGACGTATCCGACAGGGACCAGCGCCGCGGAATCTGGAGATTCCGCCCTACGCTTTCCTGAACGATACCCGCATCAAGATCGGCTGAGGGCAGGGCCATGGCATTCCAGTCCGACAACAAGGTCATCAAGTGGATCGAGTACCGCTTGCCGATCTTCACGCTGCTCGACCACGCCGTCGGCACGTACCCGGCCCCGAAGAATCTCTCCTACTGGTGGAACTTCGGCTCGCTCGCCGGCCTGATGCTGGTCGTGCAGATCGTCACCGGCATCGTGCTGGTGATGCACTACACCCCGCATACCCTGATGGCGTTCAACTCGGTTGAGCACATCATGCGCGACGTGAACTATGGGTGGCTGATCCGCTACATCCATATGAACGGCGCGTCGTTCTTCTTCATCGCCGTCTATTTCCACATCTTCCGCGGCCTGTATTACGGCTCGTACAAGGCGCCGCGCGAACTGCTGTGGTTCCTCGGCATCATCATCTACCTGTTGATGATGGCCACCGCGTTCATGGGCTACGTGCTGCCGTGGGGCCAGATGTCGTTCTGGGGCGCCACCGTCATCACCAACCTGTTCTCGGCCATCCCTGTGGTGGGCGAGAGCATCGTGACCCTGCTGTGGGGTGGCTTCTCGGTCGGCAACCCGACGCTGAACCGCCTGTTCAGCCTGCACTACCTGCTGCCGTTCATCATCGTCGGCCTGGTCATCCTGCACATCTGGGCGCTGCACCAGCACGGCTCGAACAACCCGCTCGGCATCGACAAGAAGGACAGCCGCGACACCATCCCGTTCCACCCGTACTACACGGTCAAGGACCTGTTCGGGATCGCGGTGTTCCTGCTGGTGTTCTCGATCTTCCTGTTCTATTCGCCCAACTTCTTCGGCGAGCCGGACAACTACATCGAGGCCAACCCGCTGGTGACCCCGGCGCATATCGTCCCCGAATGGTACCTGCTGCCGTTCTACGCGATCCTGCGCTCGGTGCCGTCCAAGCTCGGCGGCGTCATCCTGATGTTCTCCGCCATCCTGATCCTGTTCCTGCTGCCCTGGCTCGATACCTCCCGCGTCCGTTCGGCGAAGTTCCGCCCGGTCTTCAAGCAGTTCTTCTGGATCTTCCTGGCGAACTGCCTGCTGCTCGGCGTCGTCGGCGCCAAGCCGCCGGAGGGCATCTGGGTGCTGATCGGCCGTCTCGCGACCGTCTACTACTTCGCCCATTTCCTGCTGATCTGCCCGCTGGTCGGGTGGTTCGAACGGCCGCGGCCGCTGCCGACCTCGATCAACGAGGCGGTACTGCCCAAGGCCACTGCGGCGGCGGGGGAGTAAGACCGATGCGTAAGACGATTTTCTCGCTCGGCCTTGCCGCCGTCATCGGCCTCGTCGCGCCGGCCGTCCAGGCCTCCGAAGGGGCCGCGCTGCCCAAGCTGTCGTGGAGCTTCTCGGCTCCGTTCGGCACCTATGATCGCGGTGCGCTGCAGCGCGGCTTCCAGGTCTACAAGGAAGTCTGCGCGGCCTGCCACTCGATGAACCTGCTGGCTTATCGCGACCTCACCGACCTCGGCTACAACGAGGCCGAGGTCAAGGCGATCGCGGCGCAGTACGAGGTCACCGACGGCCCGAACGACCAGGGCGAGATGTTCCAGCGCCCGGCGGTCCCCTCGGACCGCTTCAAGGCGCCGTTCCCGAACGTCCAGGCGGCCAAGGCGGCCAACAACGGTGCGGCGCCGCCGGACCTGTCGTTGATGGCCAAGGCCCGCGTCGGCGGCCCGGACTACATCCACGCGCTGATGATCGGCTACGAGAATGCGCCGGCCGGTTTCGCGATGCAGCCCGGGCTGAACTACAACAAGTACTTCCCCGGCAACCAGATCGCGATGCCGGCGCCGATCAATCCCGATGGCGTGACCTTTGCCGACGGGACCAAGGCGACGGTCGACCAGCAGGCCAAGGATGTCGCCAACTTCCTGATGTGGGCGGCCGAGCCGAAGCTCGAGCAGCGCCATCGGATGGGCGCGCAGGTCATCCTGTTCCTGCTGCTCCTGTCGGTCGTGCTGTTCATCGCCAAGCGCAAGATCTGGTCGGACGTTCACTGAGCGCCTGATCCTTATCGAAGGTGAAAGGGCCGCGAGGGCAACCTCGCGGCCCTTTTCCTGTGTCGGGGCGCGCGGCTATTTTGTAGAGAATGTTGCTGGTCGCGCCGGGGGCCGGCGCTCGCGAAGGGGGACCGCCATGGCGGCGAAGAAGAAGGTGGCGGCCAAGGCTGCCGTGAAGACCAAGAAGGCCGTGGTCAAGGCTGCGGCCGGACAGGCAGCCAAGGGCGCGCCCAAGGCCGCTGCCATCCTGAAGCCCGCGTCGCGCGCCCGCATCGGCGTGATCGGCGGTTCGGGCCTCTATGCGATGGAGGGGCTGACCGCGACCAGGTGGCGCAAGGTCGCGACCCCCTGGGGCGATCCGTCGGACGAATTGCTGTTCGGCAAGCTCGGCGACCAGGAACTGGTGTTCCTGCCCCGCCATGGCCGCGGCCATCGCGTGCCGCCCTCCGACATCAACTACCGCGCCAATATCGATGCGCTGAAGCGCGCCGGCTGCGTCGACGTCATCTCGGTCTCGGCCTGCGGCTCGCTGAAGGAAGAGCATGCGCCGGGCAAGTTCGTCTTCGTCGACCAGTTCATCGACCGCACCTTCGCCCGGGTGAAGTCGTTCTTCGGGCCGGGCGTGGTCGCCCATGTCTCGATGGCCCACCCGGTCTGCCTGCGGCTGCGCGACAAGCTGGCCGAGGCCGCCGCGGCCGTCGGCATCGAGCATTCGGTCGGCGGCACCTACCTGGTGATGGAAGGCCCGCAATTCTCCAGCCTGGCGGAAAGCCGGCTCTACCGCCAATGGGGCTGCGACGTCATCGGCATGACCAACATGCCGGAGGCCAAGCTCGCCCGTGAGGCCGAACTCTGCTACACCACGGTATCGATGGTCACCGACTACGATTGCTGGCACCCCGACCACGACCATGTCGACGTCGCCTCGGTGATCAAGGTGGTGCACGACAATGCCCACAATGCTCAAGCCCTGATCAAGGCGGTGGCGCCGCTGTTGGCGGACAGGCCGGCAGCCTGCCCGCAGGGCTGCGATCACGCGCTCGATAATGCCGTGATGACGGCGCCTGCGTCGCGCGACCGCAAACTCGTCAAGAAGCTCGATGCGGTCGCCGGCCGCGTGCTGAAGGGATAAGCCTGATGGAATCGATCAAGGACAAGATCCGCACGATCCCCGACTACCCCAAGCCCGGCATCATGTTCCGCGACATCACCACCTTGCTGGCCGATCCGCGCGGCTTCCGCAAGACGGTCGACGAACTGGTCCAGGCCCATGCCGGGGTGCGCATCGACAAGGTCGCGGGCATCGAGGCGCGCGGTTTCATCCTGGGCGGCGCGGTGGCCCACCAGCTGTCGGTCGGCTTCATCCCGATCCGCAAGAAGGGCAAGCTGCCCTGGCAGACCATCGCCCAGGAATATCAGCTGGAATACGGTACCGACGAGGTCGAGATCCATGTCGACGCCGTCGAGAAGGGCGACAACATCCTGCTGGTCGACGACCTGATCGCCACCGGCGGCACGGCCGAGGCGGCGACCAAGCTGATCCGGCGCGCCGGCGGCGAGGTCATCGGTTGCTCGTTCATCGTCGACCTGCCCGAATTGGGCGGCCGCCAGAAGCTCGAGGAGATGGGCCTGAAGGTCCTCACCCTCTGCGAGTTCGAGGGGCACTGAGCCGATGTCGCGCGCGCTGGCCGGTCTCGACCACCCGCTGGTCGGCGTCGCCGACCTCGAGGCGGCGCGCGCCGGCTGGGCCCGGCTCGGCTTCACCCCGACGCCGCGCGGCCGCCATATCGGCTGGGGCACGGCGAACTACTGCATCATGTTCGAGGGCAGCTATCTGGAACTGCTCGGCGTCGTCGACGCCGGCCAGTTCACGGCGGGCCTGCCCGAGCAACTGGCGGCGCGAGGGCAGGGCATGATGCGCTTCGCCCTCGCCAGTCCCGATGCCGCGGCGGCCGGCGCCCGGCTGCGCGCGGGCGGCATCGCGGCGAGCGAGCCGCAAAGCCTGAAGCGTATCCTGGAATTGCCGGAGGGCGACGTCGAACCGGCCTTCACCCTGGTGCATCTGCCCGACGAGGCGCTGCCCGGCCTGCCGCTGTTCGTCTGCCAGCACCTGACGCCCGGCCTGCTGCGCCGGCCGGAATGGCTGCGCCATCCGAACGGCGCGACCGGCATCACCTCGATCACGGCGGTGGCCGACAACCCGGCCGAGTGGTTCGAGCGTTATCGCCGGATCTTCGGCTCGGGCGCCTGCACGATGACCGACGACACGTTGACCGTGCAACTCGGCAATTGCGCGCTGGTGGTGATCGCGCCGCACGATCTCGACACGATGCACCCGGACGCGGCGCCGTCCGCGGCGCCACCGCCATACTACGCCGCCCTGCGCTTCTCCTGCCTCGATACCGACGCGGTCGAGGCCGTATTGCGGCGCAACGGTGTCGGCTACGACACCGATCTCGACGGCACCGTCCGCGTCGCGGCAAGCGAGGCGAACGGCGTCATCGTCGAGTTCGGCCGCTAAGTCGGCTCAGCTCAGCGCGGCGTGGAACCAGGCCAGCGTGCGGCCGCGGGCCAGCGCCGCCGAGTAGGCGTCGTAGGAGCCGCGCTGGTCGCAGTTGAAGCCGTGGTCGGCTTCGTAGACATGGGTGACGATCTGCGGATGCAGGGCCTTCATCTCGCCGGCCAGCGCCACCGGGATATGGGCATCCTTGGCACCGAAATGCAGCATGGTCGGGCATTTCGGCTCGAGGGTCTTCAGATCGCCCCAGCCGCCGCCGTAGTAACCCGAGGCGGCCGATAGACCGGCGATCCGGCCGGCCGCCATCCAGGCCACCCGGCCGCCGTAGCAATAGCCGGTGATGCCGACCTTAAGGCCGCCGCGCGCCGCCTCCGCCACCGCCGCGGCGACGTCGGCTTCCTCGCCCTCGGGCTTCAGCTGCATGCGGATGTTGCGGCCCTTCTCGATCTCGGGCGCGCTGTAGCCGCATTCGAAATCGCGCTCGACCCGGTCATACATCGCCGGGGCGATGGCGAGGTAGCCTTCGGCGGCGAAGCCGTCGCAGACAGCGCGGATATGGGAATTCACGCCGAAGATTTCCTGGATGACGACGATGGCGGCCTTGGGCGCGCCCGCCGGCGCGGCGCGATAGGCGGACAGGCGATGGCCGTCGGCGGCTTCTAGGGTGATCGTTTCGCGCATCTCTGGGGCTCTCCCTGGGGGCAATGGGCGCTGAGCCTAGTCCAGGGCACCGGCCGTCTCAATAGCTCGAAAAGGGCAGGGTGCTCGGCTATTCTCCAGCCCTGATCCGTCCTTCGGAGGCATGATGTACCGCCTGTTCTATTACCCCTCCAACGCCAGCCTGGCGCCGCATATCCTGCTCCGGGAAATCGGGGCGCCGCACGAGCTGGTGCTGGTCGACCGCAAGCAGAATGCGCAGAAGCAGGCCGACTACCTCGCCCTCAACCCGCTCGGCCGCATTCCCGTGCTGGCCGACGGCGACCTCGTGCTGTTCGAGACGGCCGCCATCTGCCTGCACCTTGCCGATCGCCATCCGGAAGCGGGGCTGGCCCCGGCGCCGGGCACCGCCGCGCGCTCGGTCTTCCACAAATGGCTGATCTACCTGACCGGTACGATCCAGACCGATTACCTCGCCTTCTACTACCCCGAGCGCTACACCACCGATCCGTCGGAGGCGGCGCGCGCCGCGGTGAAGGCCGCGACCGAGAAACGGCTGAACGACTGGTTCGACGTGATCGAGGCCGAGCTCGCCGGCAACGGCCCCTGGCTGCTGGGCGAGACCTACAGCCTGCTCGATCCGTATCTGTTCCTGATGACCCGCTGGGGCCGGGGCATGTCGCGCCCACCGAAAAGCCTGCCCGCGATCGGGCGGCATGCCGCCGCGGTGTTCGCCCGGCCGGCGGTGAAGGAGGCCGTCGCGGTCGAGCAGTTGCCCGACCCGGTCTACTGAGAAGCGGCGGGGGGGGGCCAGTGGG
>JAEYTW010000220.1 GCA_023433835.1 Pseudomonadota bacterium
GATGCGGCGGACACCGGCATCCGCGATCATGAATTGCAGCCGCGCCGCCGGATAGGCCGGGTCGAGCGGCACATAGGCCCCGCCCGCCTTCAGGATGCCGAGCAGCCCGGCCGCCAGACCAACCGAACGCCCGATACACAGCCCGACACGCTCCTCAGCCCCGACCCCGAGCCGCTTCAGCCGCCGCCCGATCCGGTTCGACCAGGCATCGAGCGCGCCATAGCTCAGCCGCTCGCCGCCGCAGACCACCGCCTCGGCCAACGGCCGCACCGCCGCCTGCCGCGCAAAACGGTGCGGCACAGCGTCGAAGGCGTGGGCGGCGGGCGCCGGATCCGATGTGACCGAAGCCAGGCGGAATTCACGCAGCAGGGTCGGGCCCGCCAATTGGCCGAGCAGGTCGAGGTAGTCGGCGGCGAGGCTATCGATGGTCGCTGCGTCGAACAGACCGGCGTCGTAGTCAAGGTTGACCAGCAGATCGTCCGGGAATTCGGTCACTGCCAGCGCCAGATCGACCTGCGCCGTGTTGGGGGGCAGGTCGATGCGCGATACCGCCAGCCCGGCAAGGTCGAGCGTGGCCGGCCCGGCCGGCTGCAGGTTGAACATGACCCGGAACAGCGGGCTGTCGCGATCGGGGTTCAGCGCGGCCACCAGCCGCTCGAACGGCAGATCCTGGTTGGCCTGCGCCTCCAGCAGGCGCTGCCGCGTCTGCGCCAGCAGATCGGCGAAGGCCTGGCCGCCGGACAATTCGGCGCGCAAGACCAGCGTATTGACGAAGAAGCCGATCAGCCCTTCGGTTTCGACCCGCTGCCGCCCGGCCGAGGGTACGCCGATGCGGATATCCTGCTGGCCGGCATGACGCTGCAGCAGCACGGCGAAGCCGGCCAGCAAGGTCATGAACAGCGTCGCGCCCTCGGCCCGCGCCAGGCGGCGCAACCTGGCCGTCAGTTCGGCCGGCACCTTGACCGCGACGCGCGCGCCCTGCCCGCCCGCCCGGTTCGAGCGCGCCGGCAGCCGCAGTTCGGGATGCTCCGTCCCCAGCCGGTCGCGCCAATAGGAAAGCTGCCGGTCCAGGTGCCGCTCATCCAGCCATTCGCGCTGCCACAGCGCGTAGTCGCCATACTGGAGCGGCAACGGCGCGAGATCCTCGCCGGCATAGAGGGCCGAGACTTCGTGCAGCAGGATCGGGATCGACCAGCCATCGGCCACGATATGGTGCATCGACAGCAGCAGGTCGTGCCGGTCCGGCCCGACTGCCGACAAGGCGGCGCGCAGCAGCGGCCCACGCTCGATATCGAACGGCCGCACCGCCAGCTCGCCCTCCGACCAGCCGTAATCGGCCTCCTCCGCGATCACCTGCCAGGCCTTGCCATTCTGTTCGACGAAACGCGTGCGCAGCGCTTCGTGCCGCGCTACCACGCCGGCCAGCGCACGGCGCAGCCGGGCGACGTCGAGCCGGCCGGTCAGCCGCACCGCGCCGGCAATCACATAGGCGGTATCGTCGGGCGCCAGCCGCCACAGGAACCACAGCCGTTCCTGCGCCGGCGACAGGGCCAGCCGGTCAGGCCGGCCGGCCAGCCGCACGATCGGCAGGCGTTCGGGCGCGATGCCCGCCTCGATCAGGCGGGCGCGGAACGCCGCGCGCTTGTCTTCGGGCAGGCCGGCATAGCGGCGGGCGATCTGCAGCATCTCGCGGGCATGTTCGGTCATCGGTCTCTCATCCGGCGAGGGCATCGAGCCACTCATTCATCTGGGCGGCGGCATCACCGCCGGCCCCCTCGTCCCGATCCAGCGCGGCGGCAAGCCCCGCGACGGTCGGATAGTCGAACAGCAGGCGCAATTCGACCTTGCGTCCCAGGGCGTCGGACAATCGCGCCGCCACCCGCACCGCCAGCAGCGAATGGCCGCCCAGCGCGAAGAAATCGTCGGCGCGGCCGACCCGCCCGCGGCCGAGCAGACCGGCCCAGAGGTCGCAGATCATCGTCTCGGTCGGCGTCTGCGGCGCCGCATAGGCCGCTTCCGCGCTGGGCGCCGGCAGGGCCTGGCGATCCAGCTTGCCGTTGACGGTCAGCGGCAGCGCATCGAGGAAGACGAAACCGGCCGGCAGCATGTAGGCCGGCAGGCGCCGGCCGAGATGGCCGCGCAGATCGTCCGGCCCGATGCCGCCGGCCACGACATAGGCGATCAACCGCCGCCCGCCGATGCCGTCATCGGCCGCCAGCACCGCCGCCTCGCGCACCGCGGGATGTGCCGCCAGCGCCGCCTGGATCTCGCCGAGCTCGATGCGATGGCCCCGGATCTTGACCTGGGCATCGTTGCGGCCGAGATAGTCGACGTCGCCGTCGGCCTGCCGCCGCCCGAGATCGCCGGACCGGTAGAGCCGCGTCCCCGGCGGCCCGAACGGGTCGGGCACGAAGCGTTCGGCGGTGAGGCCGGGCCGGCCGAGATAGCCGCGGGCCAGCCCCGCCCCGCCGACATGCAGTTCGCCGACGCCGCCGACCGGCACCGGGTTGCCGTGGCCGTCCAGCAGATGCAGCGTCAGGTCGGGAATCGCCGTGCCGATGACGCTGCGCGGCGCATCGCCGCCGGTATCGGCCGGCGCGATCGGCCGGGCGGTGACATGCACCGTCGTCTCGGTGATGCCGTACATGTTGACCAGCCGCGGGGCCGCCGCGCCGCGGTGCTCCAGCCAGCGATGCAGGCTGGCCGGTTCCAGCTTCTCGCCGCCGAAGATCACCAGCCGCAGGCTGTCGGCCAGATCGCCCTGCAGCAACGGCAGGAAGGCCGACGGCGTCTGGTTCAGCACCGTCACGCCTTCACGCCGCAGCAGCGCGCGGAACGCATCCGGATCGCGGGCGACCGCCTGCGCCACCACGACCAGCCGGCCGCCATGGCACAAACAGCCGAAGATTTCCCAGACCGAGAAATCGAAGGCATAGGAATGAAACAGCGTCCAGACATCGGCAGCGCCAAAGCGGAACCAGTTTTCGGTGGCGGTGAGCAGCCGGGCAAGGTTGCCGTGGGTAACACCGACCCCCTTCGGCCGGCCGGTCGAGCCGGAGGTGTAGATCACGTAGGCCAGTTGGTCGGGCCGGACCTCCTGGTCCCAGCCTTCGGCGCTCTCCGCCCCGACATCGTCGACCAGCACGACGGCCAGGCCGTCGAACAGCCCGGTCGACGCCGCGAGGGTGGCGCGGTCCGTGACCATCACGCGCAAGCCGGCATCGGCCACGGTCGCGGCCAGCCGGTCGGCGGGATAGCCGGGGTCGAGCGGCACATAGGCGCCGCCGGCCTTGAGCACGCCGGTGATCGCGGCGACCAGCCCGGCCGACCGCTCGAGGCAGAGGCCGACGCGGGTTTCAGGCCCCACGCCCAGCCGCCGCAGCCGCCGCCCGATCCGGTTCGACCAGACGGCGAGCTCGC
>JAEYTW010000361.1 GCA_023433835.1 Pseudomonadota bacterium
GAAAAGGGAGGAAAACCATGCGCAAGATCCTGACTATGCTGATCGGTGCCTTCGCTTTGAGTGCCGCAGCTGCCCAGGCGCAAACGACGACCCTGAAGTTTTCGACGATGGAGGCGCCGAGCGATCCGTTCGTCGCCTGCTTCACCCAGCCGATGCTGGCCGAGCTGAAATCGGCGACCGGCAGCCGGATCGATACCGAGACCTACATGGGCGGCACCGCCTTCGCCCATCCGCTGCGTCAGTACGAGCAGGTTGCGCAGGGTGTGATGGACATCGCGCAGGGGGTGCTCAGCTATTCCCCCGGTCAGTTCGCCCTGACCGAGGTCGCGACGATGCCATTCCTGATCGACGACGCCACCACCGGCGCCATCGCGCTGAACCGCCTGGCCCCGACCTGGCTGGCCGAGGAACTGAAGCATATCCACCTGATGGCGCTGCTGGTCACCCCGCCGCAGACCATCCATTTGCGCGGCGACTTCACCGGCCTCGACGATCTCAAGGGCCGCCGCATCCGCGCCACCGGGGTCGGGGCGACCGCGCTGCTGAAGGGCCTCGGCATCACCCCGATCGCGATGCCGGCGCCGGCGGTCTACGAGAACCTGCAGAAGGGCGTGATCGACGGCGCGCTGGCTGAATCCACCGCCTTGCAGGCCTTCCGCATCGGCGAGGTGACGAAGACGCACGTCATGGCCAATGTCAGCGTGGCACTGCTGTTCGTCGGCATGAACAAGGCGCGTTACGACGGCCTGCCGGCCGATCTGCGCGAGATCGTGCGCACGCGGTTTTCCGGCCCGGCGCTGGCCGAGAAGGCAGCGGCCTGCTGGGAGCGGCTGGGGGCCGAGGTGGTGCGTGGCCTGAAGGCCGAGGGGCAGCGCTTCGTCGATCTGGGCGCGGCGGACCGCGCGCGGGCCATGCCGGTGGCGCAGGAAGTCACCGCCGCCTACATCGCCGACGTCGAGAAGCGCGGCAAGCAGGCCGGCGCCTTCCATGCCGCACTGGTGGCCGAACTGGCCAAGGTGCGCGCCGAGCGCAAAGCGCAGTAGGGAGGAGCGGCATCATGGCCCCCGCCATCGTCGGCTCCCTCGGCGTCGCCGGGCTGCTCGGCATCGCCGCCTTGCGCGCCCCCATCGGCCTGGCGCTGATCCTGGCCGGTTTCGTCGGGCTGTGGGCATTGCACGGCCAGCAGACCGCGCTGTTCGTGCTGGCCAACGCCCCGACCACCGTGCTGTCGAGCTATGCGCTGTCGGTGCTGCCGCTGTTCGTGCTGATGGGCACGGTCGCGGTCAAAGGCGGCCTGGCCGAGGCGCTCTACCGTGCCGCCTATGCCTTCGTCGGTCATCGCCGCGGCGGACTTGCCATCGCCTCGATCGTCGCCTGCGCCGGCTTCGGCTCGATCTGCGGGTCGAGCGTCGCGACGGTCTCCACCCTCGGCCGCGTCGCCATCCCGGAAATGCTCCGCTACGGCTATGGAAAGAAGCTTGCGGCCGGTTCGCTGGCGGCCGGCGGCACGCTGGGCATCCTGATCCCGCCGTCGGTGGCGATGATCATCTATGCGATGGTGACGCAGACCTCGCTCGGCCGGCTGTTCGCCGCCGGCATCCTGCCGGGCATCCTCGCCACCCTGCTCTACTGCCTCGCCACGACGGTCTGGATGCGGCGCCAGCCCGAGCTCGGCCCCGCCGGCAACCCGGTGCCCTGGCGGGACCGCCTGACCGCGCTGCGCGGCATTTGGGGTGTCGCCGCGCTGTTCGCGATCGTCATGGGCGGCATGTTCACCGGCATCTTCTCGCCGACCGAGGGGGCTTCGGTCGGGGCCTTCGGGGCCATCGCGCTGGGTTTCGCGCAGCGCGAGCTGACCTGGGGCAAGCTGGTCGAGGCCGTGGTCGAAGCGGTGCAGACCTCGGTCATGATCCTGTTCGCCGTGGTCGGCATCTCGGTCTTCGAATATTTCATGCAGGCCGCGCGCGTGCCGCAGGCGGTGGAAAGCTTCGTGCGGGCGCTCGACCTCGGCGCCTACGGCTCGCTGTCGCTGATCATCGGCATCCTGATCCTGCTGGGCTGCTTCCTCGATTCGATCGCCATCCTGTTCATCGTCACGCCGGTGATCTACCCGATCATCGTCGGCTACGGCTTCGATCCGATCTGGTTTGGCATCATCATGGTGATGGTCGTCGAATTCGGCCTGATCACGCCCCCTTTCGGCATGAACGTCTTCGTCCTGACCAAGGTCGTGCCCGGCATCGGCACCGGCGAGGCGTTCAGCGGCGTCGGCCCCTATATCCTCGCTGATTTCGTCCGCATCGGCCTCCTCGTCGCCTTTCCATCGATCGTGCTGCTCCTGCCCAACCTGCTCTACGGCTGAGGACCACCGCCATGACCCGCCTGAATGCCTGGGCATCCTTGCTCGACCGTTGCCTCGTCCTGCTCGCCGGCGCGGCGCTGGCCTACATGATGACGATGACGGTCGCCGATATCGTCGGCCGCTCGGTCAGCCCGTTCACCATCGCATCGAGCGTCGAGCAGACCGAGCTGGCCATGCTGGCGCTGGGTTTTCTCGGCATGGCGCGCTGCCTGCGGACCGACGGCAACATCACCATCGACGTGCTGAGCCAGCATTTCCCCGACCGGCTGAACCGCTGGATCGACACTTTCTGGCTGGGCGTGACCGCCGTGCTGCTGGGCTTTCTCGCCTGGGCCGTGCTGCGCAGCGGCCTGGCCCTCGATGCCGACGGACAGCGCAGCGAATTGCTGGGCCTGTCGCCACTGGCCGGGCATGCGGTCGCCGCGATCGGTCTTGCCGCGGCGGCGCTGGCCGCCGCGCAGATGGTGGCGACGCGGCTGCTGGCGCGGACCTGACGCCGTCAGGCCGCGATCAGCTCGAAACGGTCGACGTCGACCAGCCCCATGTCGGTGATCTTCAGATGCGGGATCACCGGCAGGGGCAGGAAGGCCACCTGCAGGAACGGTTCGTCGAGCGGGCAGCCCAGTTCGCGCACCGAGGCGCGCAAGGTGACGAGGTCGCGTTCCACCGTCTTGAAATCGCGGTCGCTCATCAGGCCGGCAACCGGCAGCGCCAGTTCGGCGATCACGCGGCCGTTGCGCACGGCAACGAAGCCGCCCTTCAACTCGATCAGCCGGTTGACCGCCAGCGCCATGTCCGCATCCGTCGCGCCGACCACGCAGATATTGTGGCTGTCGTGGCCGACCGAGGAGGCCAGCGCCCCTTCGCGGAAGCCGAAGCCCTTGACGAAGCCGCGGCCGATATTGCGGTTCTTGCCGTGACGGCCGAGCACGCAGACCTTGAGCACGTCGTTGTCGAGGTCGACCAGCCGCTCGCCGTTCCGGTAGGGCAGGCTCATCGTCAGATGCTCGGTCACCACCTGGTGGTTCTTCAGGCCGATCACCGGGCCCGAGGGGCCCGAGGCCGGCACGCGGAAATCGCCCGGCTCGACCCGGTCGAGCCTGATCGAATCGAGGCCGACCAGCGGCACCCGGCCGCGCTGGGCAAAACTGGCCTCGTCCACCACGCGCCCGTTCTTGATCACGCTGCGCACCGCGCAGGTCTCCAGGTCGCCGAGCAGCACGAGGTCGGCGCGATAGCCCGGTGCCACCAGGCCGCGGTCGCGCAGGCCGAAGCCGCGGGCGGCCGACCAGGTGGCGGCGCGATAGACATGGGCCATCGGCGCGCCGAGCTTGATCGACTTGCGGATCAGATGGTCGAGATGGCCTTCGTCGTGGATGTCGAGCGGGTTGCGGTCGTCGGTGCAAAAGGCCAGGAACGACGAGGTCTCGGCATTGATCAGCGGCGCCAGGGTCGTGACGTCCTTGGTGACGCTGCCGTCGCGGATCAGCACCTGCATGCCCTTGCGCAGCTTTTCCAGCGCTTCCGGCGCGGAGGTGCATTCATGGCAGTTGCGGATGCCGCAGGAGAGATAGGCGTTCAATTCCTTGCCCGTCAGCATCGGCGAATGACCGTCGATATGCCAGCCGTCGAAGGCGACCAGCTTGTCGAGCACTTCCGGGTCGTGGTGGAAGATGCCCGGGTAATTCATGAATTCGGCCAAGCCCACCACCTTGGGGTGGTTGCGGTGGCGCACCAGGTCCTCGGCGGTCAGCCGGCCGCCCGCCGTCTCCAGATGGGTCGCCGGCACGCAGGAGGAAAGCTGGACCCGCAGGTCCATCGCGGTCCTGCCCGCCGACTCCAGGAAGAATTCGAGGCCCTGTTCGCCCAGCACGTTGCAGATCTCATGCGGGTCGCAGATCGCCGTGGTGGTGCCGCGCGGCAGCACGCAGGCATCGAATTCCAGCGGCGTGACCAGCGTCGATTCGCAATGGACATGGGTATCGATGAAGCCGGGCACGACTACCTGGTCGCGCCCGTCGATCTCCACCACGCCGTCATAGGCCTCGTAGGTGCCGACGATCACATCCCCGCAGACCGCGACGTCGCCTGCCGCAACCTCGCCGGTCACCACGTTGAGGAACCGGGTATTCTTGATGACCAGGTCGGCCTCGGTTCGGCCGAGGGCCTGGTCGATGCGGCGGACGAGGCGGTCGCGGGTCTGGGTCATCAACCCTCCTGCTTGAGTTCCTTCTGGGCCTGGGCCCGAATCTGGCTCAGGGATTGCTTGATCGTCAATGCTTCCGGATCGACCCGGATTTCGATCAGCGCCGTGGTCGGGGCCGCCCTGGCGCGTTCCAGCGCCGCGGCGAAATCCTCGGTCTTCGTTACCGTCTCGCCGTGCAGCCCGAACGAGCGGGCATAGGCGGCGAAATCCGGGTTCTTCAGGTCGGTACCGGAGACGCGCGCGGGGAAGCGCCGCTCCTGATGCATGCGGATGGTGCCGTACATGCCGTTATTGACGACGATGACCAGGATCTTGGCGTCGTACTGCGCCGCGGTCGCCAGCTCGGAGGCATACATCATGAAGCAGCCGTCGCCCGCGAAGCACACCACCTCGCGGTCGGGCGCGGCGAGCTTGGCGGCGATGGCCGCCGGCAGGCCGTAGCCCATCGCGCCGTTGGTGGGCGCGAGGATCGAGCGGTAGTTGCGATAGCGGTGATAGCGATGCACCCAGGTCGCGTAATTGCCGGCGCCGTTGGTCACGATGACGTCGGAGGGGAAAGCGGCGTCGACCCGGCGCACCACGTCGGCCATGTCGACTGCGCCGATGGCTGCGCCGGGCGTGGTCCAGGCGAGATAGTCGGCGCGGGCGGCCTCCGTCCAGGCCCGCCAGCTGCCGGCAACCGGCTTCATCGCGCGGGCCGCGGCGGCAAAGGCCGCCATGCCGGCGTTGATGCCCAGGGTCGGCTGATAGACCCGGCCGATTTCTTCCGCGCCGGGCAGGATATGGACCAGCGGCTGGGCCGGCACCGGCACGTCGATCAGCGTGTAGCCCGAGGTCGTCATTTCGCCCAGCCGGGCGCCGGCGACGATCAGGAGGTCGGCGTCGCGGACGCGGGCGGCGAGCTTCGGGTTGATGCCGATGCCGACATCGCCGGCATACTGCGCATGCTCGTTGTCGAAGCAGTCCTGGGCGCGAAACGACGTCGCCACCGGCAGCGCGTTGGCCTCGGCAAAGGCGCGGATATCGGCCACGGCCTTCGGCGTCCAGGTGCCGCCCCCCAGGATCACCATCGGCTTTTCGGCCTGGGCCAGCAGGGCGCGGAAGTCCGCCATGGCCGCGTCGCCGGGATGGGCCTGCATCGCCTGGTAGGGCTTGGGGTCGACCACGGCCGCTTCCTGGCGCAGCATGTCTTCCGGCAGGGCCAGCACCACCGGGCCGGGGCGGCCCGAGGTCGCGACCTGGAAGGCGCGCGCGACATATTCGGGGACACGCGCGGCATCGTCGATCTCGGCCACCCATTTGGCCATCTGGCCGAACATGCGGCGATAGTCGACTTCCTGGAACGCCTCGCGCTCGATCATGTCGCGGCCGACCTGGCCGATGAACAGGATCATCGGAGTCGAATCCTGGAAGGCGGTATGCAGGCCGTTGGCGGCATGGGTGGCGCCGGGGCCGCGGGTCACCATGCAGATGCCGGGCTTGCCGGTCAGCTTGCCGTAGGCGTCGGCCATGTTGGAGGCGCCGCCCTCGTGCCGGCAGATGACGAAGCGGATCGCGGCATCGTGCAGCGCGTCGAGCACTTCGAGATAGCTTTCGCCCGGCACGCCGAAGGCATGATCGACGCCGTGAATGACAAGCTGGTCGACGAGGATCTGGCCGCCGGAACGCAGATCGGGAGACGGGGTCATTGCAGACTCTTTCCTTTTAGGACTGTGAGGCGGCTTCGAGGCGCGCCGCGATCAGGGGCAGGCGGTCGTTGCCAAAGAACATGTCGCCGTCGAGGAACATCGTGGGCGAACCGAAACCGCCGCGCGCGACCACCTCGTCGGTATTGGCGCGCAGGGCCTGACGGATCGGCTGGGCATCGATGGCCGCCAGGAATTCGGCCGGGTCCTGGCCCAGCCGCAGCACGATGTCGGCCAGCACCGAGCCTTGGGAGATATCGAGCTGATCGCGCCAGTACGCCTCGAACACCGCCCGGGCATAGCGCACCTGCAGGCCGAGTTCGGCCATCACGATGGCGCCGCGCATCGCCTTGACCGAGTTCACCGGGAAGACCGGTTGCGGGAAATGGATGGTCAGCCCGGCATAGGCCGCCCAATCCTGCAGGTCCTTGCGCATGTAGGCGGCCTTCGCCGGTACCGGATGCTCCCGGCTTTCGTACACGCTGGGGTTGATCGTGTTGAAGATTCCCCCGACCAGGATCGGCCGCCAGGTGATGGCGAGGTCGTGGCGCTCGGCGATCGGCTGGACCTGCTCGAAGGCGAGGTAGGTCCAGGGACTGGAACAATCATAGAAAAACTCGAGACGCGACATTGACTTGATCCCTCCCGCGGCGAACGGGATTATAACGGCTGGATTCAGCAGCGTAACCCCAAGCTGGCACATGCACACATGGCTGCGGCGCCTTGCCGCCCTCTTTCTTCCGGTGGCGCTCATTCTCGTGTGCAGCCTGCCCGGTACCCCCGCCGCGGCGCAGGGCGATGCGCCGGCGACCCTGCGCGTCGGCGTGGTCGACGTGCCCCCCTTCGCCTATCCCGACCGGCAGGGGCGGCTGACCGGATTGGGGGTCGAGCTGTGGACGCGGGTCGCCGCGCGGCTGCGCCTCGACTACGTCTTCGTGCCGATCAGCCATGCCGACATGTTCAAGGCGCTGGCCGAGGGCCGGGTCGATGTCGGCCTGGGCGGCCTCGTCGCCGACCCGGCGAGCATGAAGCTTGCGCATTTCACCCAGCCTTACATGCGGGCGGGCCTGGCCATCGCCACCCGGCCGGACGACCGGCCGGGCATCCTGATCGCGCTGGCGCGGATGGATACCTCGGGCGTCTTCGTCTTTCTCGGGCTGATGATCGTCTGCATGGCCGCGATCGCCGTGCTGATCTGGTGGCTGGAGCGCCACCACAACCCCGACCATTTCGGCGGCAGCTCGGTGGAGGGTATCGGCCGCAGCTTCTGGTGGTCGGCCGTGACCATGACCCAGGTGGGCTATGGCGACCTGGTGCCGCGCTCGCTCGGCGGGCGGGCGCTGGCGCTGATCTGGATGCTGGTCTCGCTGGTGCTGGTCTCGGTCTTCACCGGTATCGTCACCGCCGCCCTGACGGTCGGGCAGACCGAGGGGCGCGTGCGCAACACGGCGGATCTGCGCGGCGTCCCCATCGGCACCGCGCGCGACGGCGACGGCGCGGCCTGGCTGGCCGCCCAGGGCATCGGCTTCACCGCCTATGAGGACGACCGCTCGGCGCTGGCCGCGATGGTCACCGGCGAGGTCCAGGCCGTGGTCGGGCTGGGGCCGGAGCTGCGCTTCTTCGCCCGGCGCGAATTCGACCAGGCGGTGACCGTGCTGCCCCATTCCCTGTCGCAGCGCTGGGTCAGCTTCGCCTATCGCCCGGACCTCAGTCTCGGCCACCAGATCGACCGCACCATGGTCGAGACGATCGAGAGCGAGGAATGGGAACGCGTCCGCACCGGTTTCCTTGGCGACACCCGCGATTGACCATGCCCTTGTTCCGTCTCTTCATGCTGCTCGCCTGCCTGTTCGCCCTGCCGGCCCAGGCCCAGACCACCGCGCCGTCGCCCGCGGCGCCGCTGAAGGTGGCCGTCTTGCGGGCGCCGCCTTTTGCCTTCCACGACCGGGACACGCAATGGACGGGCCTCTGCGTCGAATTATGGCGGCATATCGCGACCGCCCTGAAGCTCGACTACGAACTGATCCCGGCGGACCTGACCACCGTCTATGCGGATCTTGCGGCCGGCAAGTACGACGTGGCGCTGGGGGGGTTGACGCCTGACAGCCAGAACATCCTGCAGGCCGACTTCACCCTGCCCTACATGCCCTCCGGCCTGGCCATCGCCGTGCCGGAGGACGATCGTCCCGGCTTCCTCGACGCGCTGATCCGGATGGATACGTCGGGCGTGTTCTCGTTCCTCGGCCTGATCATCGTCTGCCTGGTGATCGTCGCCATCCTGGTCTGGTGGTTCGAACGCCGCCGCAACCCCGAGCATTTCGGCGGCTCGCTGTGGAGCGGGCTGAGCCAGAGCTTCTGGTGGTCGGCCGTCACCATGACCACGGTCGGCTACGGCGACCTCGTGCCGCGCTCCACCTGGGGCCGGGTCCTGGCCTTCGGCTGGATGATCCTCTCGCTGATCCTGGTCTCGGTCTTCACCGGCCTCGTCACCTCGGCGATGACGGTCAGCCAGATCGGGGGCGGTATTTCAGGCCCCGCCGACCTCCGCCATGTTCCGGTCGGGGCGATCGACGGTGGCGAAGGCGCCACCTATCTCGCCCGTCGCGACATCTCCTTCACCCCCTATCCCACCAGCGAGGCGGCACTGAAGGCGCTGGTCAATGGCGAGGTCAGCGCCGTGGTCGGCCTGGCGCCGGAGCTGCGCTTTCTCGCCCAGCGCGATTTCCATGGGGAGATCTCGATCCTGCCGCATCTGATCCAGCGCCGCTGGGTCAGCTTCGCCACGCGGCCCGGCCTGCCGCATGCCCGCGAGATCGAGCAGCAGCTGGTACGGATCACGGAAACCGACATGTGGAACCGGGTGCTGGCAGGCTTCCTCGGTCACGAGCATTGATCCGGACAAAATGAGACCCGCCGGGGTAGCGGGCCCCGGCGGGTCGGCATCGTGGGTGGCGGGAAGGGGATCAGCCGCGGACCACGATGTTGTTCTTGACCGAGCGGACGCCGTCCACCTGGGCGGCAACGCGCGAGGCCAGCGTCTTGTCCGACGCCTGGTCGACGAAGCCCGACAGCTGGACCACGCCCTGCATGGTCTCGACGTTGATCTGCATCGCGCTCAGGCTCGGCTCGCCGATGATCTTGCTCTTCACCTTCGCGGTGATCGCGCTGTCATCGATGTATTCGCCGGCGGTCTGGCGGCCTTCGACCGCCGAGCAGGCCGCGAGCCCGCCCGACAGGACGGCGGTCAGGGCCAGGGCCGAGAGGATCTTACGCGGGGTAACCTTGTTCATCTCTGTCATCCTTCTCTGAGGATTGCCGATCTATGGTGCGCCGGGGACGCGTTAGCGCCAGGCCGGCTTGCCGAGGTTGATCTGGTCGGAATTGGTCAGCGCGCCCGCCGCGGCGCCCGCCGCGCCGCCGATCGCCGCACCGGCCAGCGGCTCGCCCATCAGGGC
>JAEYTW010000039.1 GCA_023433835.1 Pseudomonadota bacterium
CGAGCGGGTGGTCCCGCCGTGGCTGGTCCCCGGTCCATCGGGGTGGACGAGGGCGGCCCGCTGCAGACCCTGGGTCAGCCGCATCTATCGGCCCGCGATCATTACGTGTTCGCGGGTCAGGAACGCGACCAGCCGGCTGGTATCGGCGAAATTCGCCGCGTCCGCCTTGACCGCGTCCTGTCCCGGCGCCGTGCGCGCCTGCTGCATCGCCGCGAGCGAGGCAAACGTCATGGTGCCGATGCCGTCCCACGGCGGTTCGCGGCCGTCGCGATAGCCGGAAAGGCGTGCATGGGACTGGACATAGCGGATCAGGCCGGGCGGCGTGCCGACCAGCGGCGCATGCCGGTTCAGCCAGTAGTCCTGGAATTCGGCCGGCGTCATGCCCGGCTTGCGCTTCAGCAGGATCACCTGCTTCACCGCATCGGGCGTGGCCTGCCCGTCCAGCACGACATGCTCGTCGGCCAGGGTGAGCTCGATGGTCGAGCGATCGACGAAGTTCTTCTCGTCCTCGACGACCGCGGCATATTCCGGCGACTTGCCCATCGCCTTGAGCTTGTCGATATCGTCGACCCACAGTTCGACCAGGCCGTCATAGGCCGGTTCCCGTCCGTTCACCGCGAACGGGTGGTTCTGGATGTACTTGCGGACCGGCGCCATCGCCTTGATGAACGGGACATGGCCGGTGCGCCAGTAGGCCTGATAGTCCTCGACCGATTTGCCGGCCGGGCGGCGGAACAGCGTGCAGCATTTCAACACGGGGGGAATCTCCTTACTTGGCGACGAGGGGGCAGTTGCCGTCCTTGAGCGGGCGGAAGGCCTTGTCGCCGGGGATGGTCTGGACGACCTTGAGCACGTCCCAGGCATCTCGGGATTCCGCCGGGGACTTGGCCTGGACGAGATACATGTCGTGCACCATGCGGCCGTCCTCGCGCAGGCTGGCGTTGCGGGCGAAGAAATCGCTGACCGGCAGGGCCTTCATCTTGCGCACCACGGCCTGCGCCTCGTCGCTGTCGGCGGCGTCGACCGCCTTCAGGTAATGCAGGACCGCCGAATAGGCGCCCGCCTGGAATTCGCTGGGCATCGCGCCGCGCCTGTCGAAGAAGCGCTTGGCGAAGGCGCGGGTCTGGTCGTCCAGGTCCCAGTACCAGGACACCGGCGACAACAGCCCCTGCGCCGAGGCCAGGCCGATCGCCCTGACTTCGTGCAGCCCGGCGATCGCGGCGAAATCCTGTCCCGCGGCCCGCAGGTTGAATTCGGCGGCCTGCTTCAGGGCGTTGGCCGTGTCGTTGCCGGCATTGGCCAGGGCCACGACCTTGGCCTTCGACGACTGCGCCTGCAGCAGGAACGACGAGAAGTCGGCGGTGCCGAGCGGATGCTTGACCGAGCCGACGACCTTGCCGCCGGCCGCAAGGATCGCGCGGCTCATGTCGCGCTGCAGCTGTTCGCCGTAGGCATAGTCGACGGTCAGGAAGAAGAAGGTATCTTTTCCGCGCTCGACCAGCGCGTTGCCGATGATGCCGCCGAAGGCGTAGGTATCCCAGACCCATTGGACAGAGACCGCGTTGCACGCCGGGCCGGTGAGATCGGCGGCGCCGGAGCCGATGTTGAGCAGTACGCGGTTCTTGTCCTTGGCCAGGTTCTGCACGGCGAAGGCCACGGCGGAGCCGATCGCGTCGACGATGACGTCGACCTGTTCGGTATCGATCCACTTGCGGGCGAGGTTCGAGCCGACATCGGCCTTGTTCTGGTGGTCGCCCGAAATCACCTTGATCGGCTTGCCGCGGACCTTAGCCCCGAAATCCTCGACCGCCATCTCGGTCGCCAGCACCATGCCGGCGCCGGAATTGGTCGAATAGACGCCGCTCATGTCGGTGAGGACGCCGAGCTTGACGACGTCGTCCGAGATCTCGGCCCTGGCGGCCGCGGCTGACATCAGCGCGCCGGTCAGCAGGGCGGCGGCCGCGATCACACGGTGCTGTTTCTTCATGTTGGCGTCTCTCCCGATGCCCTTGTCGGCGGGCTGATTGCGCCAGTGCCTGGCGTCGGGGCAAAGCCTAGGAGCGGCCTCGGCGGGCTGTCAATTTAATTCCGGATAAACGGAATAAAAAATTCCGCCAAAACGGAAATTAATTAATTCCGCGCCGACGCTTGACGGTTGTGGCGCCCGGCGGCGGGCGGCACAATGCGGGCGAAATTTCTTTTGGTGAAAGAACATGACGGTACGAACCAAGGCGGCGGCCGGCAGGGCCAAGCGCCCCGACACCGAACCCCGGCAGAAGGGGCGGCCCAAGTCGACCGCCGCCCGGATCGGCAGCGACAAGGTGGTCGATACCGCCCGCGAACTGCTGCGCAAGCCGCGGCCGCTGCAGCTCTCGCGCACCGAGGTCGCCAAGGCCGCCGGCGTCGACGAGAAACTGGTGCGCTACTACTTCGAAAACTACGAAGACCTGCTCGACCAGGTGACCGACGGCAGCATCGTCGAGCTGGAGCAGGTGATGGCGGCGGCCTCGAAGCCGCAGAAGAAGGCCGCCAACGTGATGCGGGAACGCCTCAAGGCCCTGACCGGCTTCCTGGCGGAGAACCCGGCATTCTTCAAGCTCTTGGTCGACCGGGTCTACAGCGCCACCGGCAGCGCCGCCCAGGCGCGGCTGGAGGCGCTGAACCGGCGCGCCTATGAACGCCACCTCGGCATGATCGAGGCCGGGCGGGCCGCCGATGAGTTCCGCGACGATTTCGACCCCCGCCTGCTCTACATCGCCATCGTCGGCATGGCCGAGTTCTTCACCACCGGCCGGCCGGTGGTCGAGTTCATCTTCGGCGAAAGCGCCGACAAGGTGCGCCCCCGCTACGAGAAGTTTCTGTTCGATCTCCTGATCCGGGGCATCGGCAAGGGCTGAGCGGCACGCAGTAGGGAGAAGTCGCCTGACAAGTCGGCGGCTTTTTACCTATTACACCCCGTTACCTTCAGATACTCCCTGAGATTTTGGAAGACGAAACCATATTTGACCCCCGGGGTCTCTCAGGCAATGATGTCCGGGACAGGCCAGTCAACAAAGAGAACATGAAGATGAAGGAAGTAATCTTCATGTTCCATTTGACCTAAAGCACTCGGAATTCATCGATCCATCCCAGGAGAGACGTCAATGCCCCGTATTGTTGCCGATCATCGCGCCACCGAGGCCAAGAAGACCGAGACCGTCAAGCGTGAGCTGAGCGAGACCCGCCTGGTCCGCGCCACCGCCGCCGGGATCTGCGTCGCCCCGGTCGCCGCCTGAAATTCCTCCCGACTACCCTGTTTCGAGTACCCCTGCGTAGAGTAGCGTTGCGTACCGTGTGAGTAGCGTAGCGAAGGGCGGCCTCTCCCTCATGCCGCCCTTGATTTTTTCTCAGCCGATGTCGCGGCGCAGGACGATCGAGGTCGTCAGGTCGGCGACGTCGGGATGGACGGCGATCTCGTCGCGCACCGCATTGATGCGGTCCACGCTCGCTGCTTCCAGCAGCACGATCAGGTCGATGTCGCCGGCGACCGAGGCGCAATGGCGCACCTCGGCCAGGGCCCGCAGGCCCTCGATCATCGCCAGGGCCGGCGTCTTCTTCAGCCGGACCAGCAGATAGGCCGATATCAGGCCGTCCTCTTCCGCCACGTCGACGCGATAGCCCCGGATCACGCCGTCGGCTTCCAGCCGGGTCAGCCG
>JAEYTW010000386.1 GCA_023433835.1 Pseudomonadota bacterium
GCGCCCCACAGGCGCGACGCCCCGGCCTGCATCGCCTCGCAGCTGACGGAGGCGACATGACGGGCCCGGGAAATCTGCGGACCGGCGCCTTGCTGCCCCAGCACCAGCAGCAACCACCCCAGCACCAGCGCGACGGCGGCGATCAAGAGCCAGAGGATCAGCAGGTCGCGTCGAACGAATTTCTGGAGCGGCAGCACGCATTCCTCCGGCAGCGGAGCCGAAGGTTAGTCCATATTCCGCGCCGCCGCAGCCGCCGTCTGGCGGCCGCCGGCTACCTTCAGTTCGTCTTCGTCCAGCCGCCGCCCAGGACCTTGTAGAGCTCGACCTGGTTGGTCGACTTGATCAGTTCCATCGAGATCAGGTCCTGCTGGGCGGCATACAGCGACCGCTGCGAATCCAGCACGTCGAGATAGCTGTCGATGCCGCGCTGGTAGCGGGCCTCGGACAGCGAGAAGCTTTCCTGGGTGGCGTTGACCAGCGCCTGCTGGGCGGCCATCCGCTCATCCAGCGTGCCGTAGTTCGCCAGCGCGTCGGCGACTTCCTTGAACGCGGTCTGGATCGCCTGCTCGTACTGGGCGACGGCGATCGACCGGTCGACGCGGGCGGAGTCGAGCGTCGCCTGGTTCTGCCCCGCGGTGAAGATCGGCACGCTGACCTGGGGCGCGAAGCTCCAGGCCGTGCCGCCGCTGGTGAACAGGTTGGAAAGCTGGCTCGAGGCGAAGCCGGCCGAACCGGTCAGGCTGATCGTCGGGAAGAAATTCGCCCGCGCCGCGCCGATCGAGGCATTCATGGCCTTCAGGTTGTGCTCGGCCGCCAGGATGTCGGGCCGGTCCTGCAGCACGTCGGACGGCAGGCCGACCGGCACCGCGCTGAAGGCCGCGCTGGCATCGATCTCGTTGGCCGGCAGCAGCGTATCGGGCACCGGCGCGCCGACCACCAGCTCGAGCGCATTGCGGTCGATCGCCACCAGCGAGGTATAGCGGCCGATATCGACCCGGGCCGCCTCCATGCTGGAGCGCGCCTGGGAAAGATCGAGCGCCGAGGCGACGCCGAGCTCGAACGAACGCTGCACCAGCTGGTGCGAGGCCTCGCGGCTCGAGAACGTGCTCTGCGCCAGCTCGAGCCGCTGGCGGTCGGCGGCGAAGGACAGGTAGTTCGAGGCGATCGAGGCGATCAGCGCGATCTGGGTCGAACGCTGCGCTTCCTGCGTCTGGAAGTACTGTTCCAGCGCTTGGCTGTTCAGGCTGCGGATGCGGCCGAAGAAATCGATCTCCCAGGAAGAGGTCGCGATGTTGGCGCTGTAGGCGCGCGAGGTCGTGTTCCTGTCCGGGTTCAGGCCGGGCGCGCGCTGGGCGGTCTCGGCGGCGTTGGCGCCGACCTGCGGAAACAGGGCCGCGCGCTGGATGCGGAACTGGGCCTGGGCGCGATCGACGTTGAGCGCGGCGATGCGCAGGTCGCGGTTGTCGCGCAGGCCCATCTCGATGACCTGGCGCAGCCGCTCGTCGCGCACGAACTGCTGCCACGGCAGGTCGGCGGCGCGGCCCACCGCCGGCGGCGCCTTGTCGTAGGCCGGGCCGGTCGGCCACAGCGACGGCACCGGCAGCGACGGCTTGAGATAGTCGGGAATGAAGCTGCAACCGGCGAGCAGGCTGGCAGTCAGACCGATGGCGAGGGTGTGGCGGATCATCAATGGGCGCTCACGCTGCTGGCAGCCGGGGCCTCCGCCTGCGGCCGGGTCTTGCCCTTGAACCGCTTGCGGACGACGACGAAAAAGACGGGCACGAAGAACACGCCCAGCACGGTGGCCGCGATCATGCCGCCGGTGACGCCGGTGCCGATCACGTTCTGCCCGCCCGAACCCGCGCCATGCGCCAGCACCAGCGGCATCACGCCGAGGATGAAGGCGAGCGAGGTCATGATCACCGGCCGCAGGCGCAGGCGCACGGCCTCGAGCGTCGCCTCGATCAGTTCCTTGCCGGCTTCCTGCTGTTCCTTGGCGAATTCGACGATCAGGATCGCGTTCTTCGCGGCGAGGCCGATCGTGGTCAGCAGCGCCACCTGGAAGAAGATGTCGTTGGCCATGCCGCGCAGGGTGGTGGCGACCAGCGCGCCGACGATGCCGAGCGGCACGACCAGCATGACCGAGAACGGGATCGACCAGCTTTCATAGAGCGCGGCCAGGCAGAGGAACACGATCAGGATCGACAGGGCATAGAGCGCCGGGGCCTGCGAGCCCGACTGGCGTTCCTGGTCGGACAGGCCGGTCCATTCCAGGCCGACGCCCGGCGGCAGCTGCGCCATGATCTGCTCGACCGCGGCCATCGCGTCGCCTGACGACTTGCCGGGTGCCGCCATGCCGAGCACTTCGAGGGCCGGCAGGCCGTTGTAGCGTTCGAGACGCGGCGAGCCGTAGACCCATTTCGCCGTGGTGAAGGCGGTGAACGGCACCATCTGGCCTTGCGCGTTGCGCACGTACCAGCGGTCGACGTCCTGCGGCTGCATGCGGAACGGCGCATCGCCCTGCAGGTAGACCTTCTTGGTACGGCCCTTGTCTAGGAAGTCGTTGACGTAGGCCGAACCCCAGGCGGTGGTCAGCGTCGAGTTGACGTCGGCCAGCGACAGGCCCAGCGCGCCGACCCGCTCCTGGTCGATGTCGAGCTGGTATTCCGGGGTATCCTCCTGCCCGTTCGGGCGCACCGCCATCAGGTTCGGGTTCTGCGCGGCCAGCCCGAGGAACTGGTTGCGCGCGGCCATCAGCCGCTCATGCCCGATACCGGCGCGGTCCTGCATGAAGAAATCGAAGCCGGTCGCATTGCCCAGCTCGAGCACCGCCGGCGGGGCGAAGGCGAAGGCCATCGCGTTGCGGAAGCGCATGAACGTGCCCATCGCGCGGCCGGCGACGGCGCTGACGCTCAGATTGGGGCTGGTCCGCTCGGACCAGTCCTTCAGCCGCACGAAGGCGATGCCGGTGTTCTGGCCGGCGCCGGCGAAGCCGAAGCCCGCGACGGTGAAGACCGACTGCACGGCCGCCTTCTCGTCGTTGGCGAAGTAATGCTGGATCTGGCTCAGCACTTCCTGGGTGCGCTCGAGCGTCGCGTTCGGCGGCAGCTGGACCTGGGCGAACATGATGCCCTGGTCCTCGTCCGGCAGGAACGAGGTCGGCATGCGCATGAACAGATAGCCCATGGCGCCGACCAGTACGAGATAGACCAGCATGAAGCGGAAGGTGCGCCTGACCATCCAGCCCACCGCAGACTGATAGCCGTTGCTCGTCGCGTCGAAGCCGCGGTTGAACCAGCCGAACGGCCCGCGCCGCGCCGGCCCGTGATGCTTCGAGGGCTTCAGCATGGTGGCGCACAAGGCCGGCGTCACCACGATGGCGACGATGACCGACAGCACCATGGCCGAGACGATGGTGATCGAGAACTGGCGATAGATGACGCCGGTCGAGCCGGGGAAGAACGCCATCGGCACGAACACCGCCGACAGCACCAGCGCGATGCCGATCAGCGCGCCGGTGATCTGCTGCATCGACTTGCGCGTGGCCTCGCGTGGCGACAGCCCCTCCTCGCTCATCACGCGCTCGACGTTCTCGACCACGACGATCGCGTCGTCGACGAGCAGGCCGATGGCCAGCACCACGCCGAACATCGTCAGCGTGTTGATCGAGTAGCCGAAGGCGGCCAGCACCGCGAAGGTGCCGAGCAGCACGACCGGGATCGCGATCGTCGGGATCAGGGTGGCGCGGAAATTCTGCAGGAACAGGTACATGACCAGGAAGACCAGGACGATCGCCTCGCCCAGGGTCTTGATCACTTCCTCGATCGAGGTCTTGACGAAGGGGGTGGTGTCGTAGGGGATCTCGGCCTTCATCCCCGGCGGGAAGAAGGTCTCCAGTTCCTTCAGCTGCTTCTCGACCGCCTTGACGGTGTTGAGCGCGTTGCCGCCGGTGGCGAGCTTGATGGCGAGACCGACGGCCGGCTTGCCGTTGTAGCGGGCCGAGGTCGAATAATTCTCGCCGCCGAGCTCGATGCGCGCCACGTCGGCCAGCCGCACCTCGGCGCCGTCGGTGTTGGTGCGCAGCAGCACGCGGGCGAACTGCTCAGGGGTACGCAACAGGCTCTGCGCCTGCACGGTGGCCGAGATCTGCTGGCCGGCCACCGCCGGGTTGCCGCCGATCTGGCCGGCCGAGACCTGCGCGTTCTGCGCCTGCAGGGCCAGCACCACGTCGCTCGGCATCAGCTTGAAGTTGTTCAGCTTGTCGGGGTCGAGCCAGATGCGCATCGCGTACTGCGCGCCGAACAGGGTGACGTCGCCGACGCCTTCGACACGGCTGATCGTGTCCTGCACGCTCGAGGCGACGTAGTCGGCCAGGTCGGTCTCGTTCATCGAGCCGTCCTCGGAGAAGAAGCCGAGGACGAGCAGGAAGTTCGAGGTCGCCTTGGTCACCTGGATGCCCTGGCGCTGCACCACTTCGGGCAGCAGGGGCGTTGCCAGCGCCAGCTTGTTCTGGACCTGGACCTGGGCGATGTCGGGATTGGTGCCGGCCTCGAAGGTCAGCTTGATTTCCATCTGGCCGGTGCCGTCCGACGTCGACGACATGTATTTCAGGCCGTCGATGCCCTTCATGCGCTGCTCGATCACCTGGGTCACGGTGTCTTCGAGCGTCTTGGCCGAGGCGCCGGGATAGCTAGCGGTGATCGAGACCGCCGGCGGCGCGATGTTGGGATACTGCGCGATCGGCAGGCGATAGATGGCGAGCGCGCCCGCCATCATGATGACGATCGCCACCACCCAGGCAAAGATCGGGCGGTCGATGAAGAAACGGGCCATGAGGTGGGTCGTCCGTCCTGGGCTTTAAATCGGGAAAATCAGAGCTTGGGCGCGGCGGCAGGCGCGGCCATCTCGCCGACCTTGACGGGCACGGCCTTGGCCGGCGCGCCGGGGCGCACCTTCTGCACGCCATCGACGATCAGCTGCTCGCCGCCCTGGAGGCCCGAGGTGACCAGCCACTTGTCGCCGACCGCGCGTTCGGCCTCGATCACCCGCTGCTCGACCTTGCCGTCGGCCCCGAGCAGCAGCGCGGTGGCCTTGCCCTGCGGGTTGCGGGCGACCGCCTGCTGAGGCACCAGGATCGCCTGATCGTCGATGCCTTCCTGCAGCACGGCGCGGACGTACATCCCCGGCAGGAGGTCGCGGTTCGGGTTCGGGAACACGGCGCGCAGCGTGATTGAGCCGGTGGTGGGCTCGACCGTCACGTCGGCGAAGGCGAGCGTGCCGTCATGCGGATAGGGAGTGCCGTCCGACATGATCAGCTTGACCTGCGCCGCCTGGTTGTTGCCGGCCCGCTTCAGCTTGCCGCTCTCCAGCTCGCGCTTCAGCCGCATGGCCACGGTCGCGGGCTGGGTGACGTCGACATAGATCGGGTCCAGCTGCTGCACCGTCGCCAGGGCCTGGGCCTGGTTGGCGGTCACGAGCGCACCCTGCGTCACCGCCGACTTGCCGATGCGGCCGGCGATCGGCGAGACCACGGTGGTGTAGTCGAGGTTGATGCGGGCCTGCTGCAGCGCGGCCTTGTCGCCGGCGACGTCGGCCTCGGCCTGCTTCAGCGCGGCGATGGCGTCGTCATGCGACTGCTTGGATACCGCGTTGATCGCCGACAGTTCCTTGTAGCGGTCGGCCTTCAGCTTGGCGACGGTCACGTTCGCCTCGGCCTTGGCCAGCGCCGCCTTGGCGCTGTCGAACGCGGCCTGATAGGTCGCCGGGTCGATCTGGTAGAGCACCTGGCCCGCCTTGATTTCGGCACCCTCGGTGAACAGCCGCTTCTGGATGATGCCGCCGACCTGGGGGCGCACCTCGGCGATCACGAACGACGAGGTCCGGCCCGGCAGCTCGGTCGTCAGGGTCACCGGCGCCTTGGCCACGGTGACGACGCCGACTTCCGGCGGCGGCGGCGCCGCGCCCTGTGCATTGGCCGCGTGCTGCGGCTGGTCGCAGCCGGTCAAAGCGAGGGTTGCAACGATCAGGACACCGGCGACGATCAGGAGACCGGGGACGGCGACGCCACCAGGGCGCGCATTGAATTTGCCGAATGCCATTTTTCGCCTGCCTCGCAACTTTGAATACGGTACGGGGGTTCACGGATTCCCCGCCGTCCGCACGATTGCGCAGACCCTAACGTTGTGCGCCGCAACAAACTAGAATGAACGTTCACTCCTGGTGTGACGGCGGTCACATTCCTGATAGATTGGAAGGCGGATAGATCGGCGCATGATCGAGGACACGCCATGACCACGCCGACCCGCGCCGAGCGCGACAAGGGCCAGGCCCGCCGCCAGCAGATCCTGGAGGCGGCCGAAGAGTGCTTTCGCCGTCGGGGGTTCCAGGGCGCCTCGGTGGCCGAGATCTGCAAGGGCGCGGGGGTCAGCGCCGGGCATCTCTACCATTTCTACGACAGCAAGGAGGCGATCATCGCCGCCATCGTCCAGCGCGACCTCGAGGAAAAGCTCGATATGCTGGAGCAGTTGTCGCAGCGGGCGGACATCACCGCGGCGATGCTCGACGAGGTCGATGACGGGGTGAACGACCAGCTCGACAATGGCGGTTCGGCCCTGATGCTCGAGGTGATCGCCGAGGCCGCGCGCAACCCGAAGGTGGCCGACATGGTGCACCGCTCGGATGCCATCGCCCGGGCCAAGCTGGCCGAGACCATCGCCAAGGCCAAGGACTGCGATCCCGCGAGCCCCGAGCTGAAGGCCGAGGTCGAGGTGCTGATCGCGATGTTCGAGGGTTTGTCGACCCGGGCGATCTGCAACCCCGATCTCGACCGCGAGGCCGTCGTAAAGGTGATGCGGCGGATGATCCGGCATATCCTGGAAACCTGACCCCAGCGATTCGCCGGATTTGCCGCTCATGGAGCACCTGCTCGCCCTCGACCCGCTCTACCTGATCTTCGTCGCCGGTTTCGTCGTGCTGGCGCTGCTCGTCGTGCTGCTGCGGCCGCGCGGCTTCGACCTGCGCCCGATCGACGACCGCCTGGCGGCGGTCAAGGGCGACATCGAACGCATCGACCGTGTGCTGCGCGAGGATGCCGCCCTGGTGCGCGAAGCCGCCGACAGCAGGGCCGAACGGCTGCGCACCGAAATGCTGCACATGCTGGGCGCGCTGGGCGAACAGCAGCGGGCCGCACTCGATGCCTTCCGCGCCCAATTGCAGGCCCAGTCCGAAGCCGTCGACCAGCGGCTGGCGGGTTTGGCCGAACAGGTCAATTTCCATCTCGGCCGCCAGGCGCGCGATCAGGCCGAGGCCGGGCTGACCCTGCAGACCCGATTGCAGGAATCGCTGATCGCGCTGTCGACCGACCTGCGCTCGACCCTCGACCAGAACATGGCGACCCTGCGCCAGGAGAACGACACCAAGCTCGAACAGATGCGCCAGACCGTCGACGAGAAGCTGCAGGGCACGCTGGAAAAGCGGCTGGGCGAAAGCTTCCGCCTGGTCTCCGAACGGCTGGAGCAGGTCCATCGCGGCCTGGGCGAGATGCAGAACCTCGCCAACGGCGTCGGCGACCTGAAGCGCGTGCTGACCAACGTCAAGGCGCGCGGCATCTGGGGCGAGTATCAGCTGGCCAACCTGCTAGACCAGATGCTGACGCCCGATCAGTTCCTGTCGAATGTCGCAACCAGGCCCGGCTCGGCCGAGCGCGTCGAGTTCGCCGTCCGCCTGCCCGAGGGCGTGCTGCTGCCGATCGACGCCAAATTCCCGCGCGAGGATTACGAGCGGCTGGTCGAGGCGTCCGACCGCGCCGACCCGGCCGCCGTCGACGAGGCCTCGAAGGCGCTGGTCGCGCGGGTGCGCGCCTTCGCCCGCGACATCAGGGACAAATACATCGCCCCGCCGGCGACGACCGACTTCGCCCTGCTCTACCTGCCGACCGAGGGGCTCTATGCCGAGGTCCTGCGCCACCCCGGGCTGTTCGACCAGATCCAGCGCGACTTCCGCGTCTCCGTCGTCGGGCCCACGACCTTGTGTGCGCATCTGAACAGCCTGCAGATGGGTTTCCGCACGCTTGCCATCCAGAAACGGTCGAGCGAGGTGTGGCAGGTGCTGGGCGCGGTCAAGACCGAGTTCGGCAAATACGGCGAGGTGCTCGACAAGGTGCAGAAGAAGCTCGATGAAGCTTCCAAGCAGATCGATTCGGTCGCCGTGCGCCGCCGCGCCATCGATCGCCGGCTGAAGGGCGTGGAAAGCCTGCCCGAGGCCGAGAGCGCGGCGATCCTGGCGATCGGCAGCCCGACGGGCGCCACCGACGACGACGAGGCAGCGTGATGAACGACCGGCCGATCCGCGTCCATCTCGGCGGCCAGCAGGTCAAGGCCGGCTGGGAGATCGTCGACGCCGTGCCCAACCCGCATGTCGATCATATCGGCTCCTGCACCAGCCTGCCGTGGTATGCGGACAACACGGTCGAGGAAGTCTATGCGAGCCATGTGCTCGAACATCTCGGCTACCGCAGCGAATTGCCGCGCGCGCTGCGCGAGGTGCACCGCATCCTCAAGCCCGGCGGCCGCTTCTGCATCTCGGTGCCGGACTTCGAGATCCTGTGCAGGCTGTTCGTCCATCCGGAAGTGCCGGCCGAGGAACGCTTCTCCCTGATGCTGCACGTCTTCGGCGACCAGACCGACGACTACGACTTCCACAAGATCGGCCTGACCTTCGACTTCCTGTTGAAATTCCTGGGCGAGGCCGGCTTCAGCTCGGCCCGCCGCGTGGAGAATTTCGGCCTGTTCGACGACTACTCGACCTTCACCCGCTTCGGCGTGCCGATCAGCCTGAACGTCGAGGCGTTCAAGTAGAACTCAGGCTATTGGAAATCAGCCCGCGCGTAGCGGGTTCATTATCCGGAGGCCGGCAAAGTCTTTTTCATTGTCCGTGACGACCACACAGCCATTCGCGCCGGCTACGGCTGCAATGATCATATCAAGACTGTTACGTGGATGGCCGGCAGCTTTTCCCTCGGCCATCAGTCGCGCCCAGATCAAGCCTGCTTTGTCGTCGAAAGACAGAATGCGGCCGGCGAACAGCGATAGTGGTCCCTCATGACCGGCGAACCAGGCTTCAAGCGCGTCACGCTTCTTGCCGTGAGGTTTTTCGAGAATGCCGCGACGGATTTCAGCGATGGTCATCGCGGAAATGAAAAGGTCGTCGTCGGCGCATTCCGCCATCCATTCGATCAACGAGGCAGAGGGCCGCGGCTTGGTCAGGTTGCTGATGATGTTGGTATCGAGAAGATAGCGCGTCACAAATCAACCTTGCGTCCCGTTTCGTGCGGACGCGTCAGGTCAAGCTCGGCACCGACCATCGGCGAACGGCGCAAGGCTGCAAGAATGCCACCCTTTCTGGGTGGCTCGCCCGCGACGACGGCGGCGACGGCGGCGCGCACCTGCTCCGCGCCCGGCCCGTCTTCAGCCAGGCGCCGGGCGAGGGTGCGGATCAGCTCGCGATCGGATTCGAGCGCCATGACCTCGAAGCGCGCGAAGCCACGCTGCGTTTGGCGTGCCCGATAATTCCTGATCGCTTTCTTCTGCGCCGCATTGCTCATGACAAAGCCTCAAGCTTTGTCCGGAAATATATCCGGAAATAGAACAATCGACAAGTCAGTGACAACGCCTACGCACTCTCCGCCCGCAACCGTACTGGCTTGCCATGCGGCGTATGGATGTAGGCGTCACGCCAGGCATCCTTCAGCGCGCCGAGTTCGACGGCGCCGGCGACACCCTTCGCCACCAGCAGGCGTTCGAGTGCCGCCAGCCAGTTGTCGTAATAGCCGCGGTCGCGGTTCGCGGCGAGTTCGGCGCCCAGCGTCTCGGCCCATTCGGGCCAGGTGAACAGCCCGCCCTCGTGCAGCTTGACCACCATGGCGAAGGCGGTGGCCTGCCAGGGCTCGTCGAAGGCGGAAGCTTCAGGCTGGTTCAAGATGGGATTCCCAGAGATCGACGCGCACGTCGCCACGGAAGCTGGCATCCGGCCCCCACAATTCGGCCGCCTCGAAGCGGACGTTGTAGAGATGCTCGGGGTTCTCGCCGCGGAAATGGGCGTGGTCGTCGGCGAAGACGTGCTTGCCGTGATCCAGCATGATCGTGCCGACATGGCCGCGGACATAGCGCGGCAGGCGCGTATGCCCCGACGGGTTGATGTTGCGGGCGCGCACGCGCTGGCCCGGCGCGAAGCCGGCCGGGCGGCCTTCCGCGCGCGCGGTCGGGCCGCCACGGTTGAGCAGCGCCGGCACGTTCTCCGGCCTGATCGGCGGGGTCTGGCGCGCGGCGGCCGGGTCGGGCTGCAACGTCGCCCATTCCTGCTCGGTCAGCAGCCCCTGCTCGACCATCAGCCGGCCCAGCCCGTCGATCCAGCGTTCGTAATAGCTGTTGCGCAGGTAATCGGCCGGGTCCGAGCGTTCGCGGGCATGGCGCGAAACATCGAGGTTCCAGCGCCGCCAGCCCGCCATGGCCAAGGTCAGGGCCAGCGCCCGGGCTTCCCAGTCATGATGGAACAGCGGTTCGTCCGCCTCCGGCAGAACCGGCCCGAAGCCATGCATGCCGCCCATGTCGTGGACGCCGTTCATGGCGTCGCGGCCTTGGCGGTGCCGATCATCGCGTCGCGGCTGACCAGGTCGGCCAGCTGTTCCTCGGTCAGGCCTTCGGTACCGGCGGGGCGTTCCGGAATGACGAGATAGCGGATCTCGGCGGTCGAGTCCCAGACCCGGATCTCGACGTCGTCATCGAGCACCAGGCCGAAATCGCCGAGCACGCCGCGCGGATCGATGACGGCGCGCGAGCGATAGGCGTCCGACTTGTACCAGACCGGCGGCAGGCCCAGCACCGGCCAGGGATAGCAGGAGCACAGCGTGCAGACGACGAGGTTGTGCAGCTTCGGCCCGTTCTCGACCGCCACCATGTGCTCGCCCTGGCGGCCCCGGATGTCGAACTCGGCGATCGCCGCCGTCGCATCGTCGAGCAGGCGCGCGCGATAGGCCGGATCGGTCCAGGCGCGCGCCACCACCTTGGCGCCGTTGCGCGGGCCGACCTTGGTCTCGTAGTAATCGACATAGGCGTCGAGCGCGGCGGGATCGACCAGCCCCTTGGCGGTCAGCAGGGTTTCCAGGGCCTTGACCCGCAGCGCCGCATCCGACGGCGGGTCCTGGTGCTCATGATCGTGGTCATGGTCGTGATGATGGGTCGACATGCCCCATGCTCACGACAAACCGGGGCCGATGTCCAGACGCTATTTCACCCCCGGCACCAGCGGGCCGATCTGCCGCGTCGGCCCACGCGGCGGCATGCCCCCGGGGGGCGGCCCGGGCGGCGGGCCGCGGCGGCCTTCCGGCGCCGGCTTCCGCGTGGGATCGATGCCGATGACGAGGCTGGCCACGTAGCCCGACGCATCCTCTCGGATGCTGCAGAAGCTGTCGTAGCCGCCGCCGCTCATCGCCAGCACGCCGTCGGTGCGGTTCGACGTGTCGCGGGCCCGGCCGCGACCGTTATAGGGCGGGATCTCGCGATAGATGAATTCCGAGAGCGCGTCGGGGAAATAGATCTGCCCGGTAAGGACGCTGGCGCGGTCGAGGATGACCTTGAAATGGATATGCGGCGCGCGGCCCGCATACCAGCCGGGATAGAGCGTGGCGAAGGCGACGTCGCCGCCGGCATCGGCCACCTGCGTGCCGCGCAGGAAGGTTTCCCCCCTGGTCGAGATGTCGCGGCCGTCGCCTTGGCCTTCATAGCCCGAATACCAGCCGACGGCATCGGCATGCCAGACATCAACGCGGGCGCCTTCGACCGGGCGACAGCCATTGGCGTCGACCACCTGCAGGGCGAGGCGCAGGCCCACGCCTGGCCGCCCCTCGGCAATGTCGGCGCGGACCAGCGCCGGATCGAAATAGAACGGCCCTTCGACCGCCTGCGGCGTCAGCAGGCAGGCGCCGGGGCGGGTGGCGGCGAAGACCGGGGAAGCGGCCGTGGTCGCGGCGAGGCCCGCCAGCACGCGGCGGCGGGAAAATGCGGGAACTGTCATACCGTTGATAACGCCGGGATCAGCCATTTCCTGCGATCTCGATCACCGCGCAGCCATGCAGCGCCGATCCGCCATACCAGAGCCGGTGGGCGGCGGCGGCCAAGGCGGCCATGCCGCCCATGCCGGCGCTGAGGTCGGCCGTGGCGACCAGCCGCCCGCCCGGAACCATCGCCACGACCTCCTCGGGGTCGGCCAGCGACCAGCGGAACGGGCTGGCCCAGCCGCCCGTCGTGGCGGCGATCGACGGGTTGAAGCCGCCGAAGGCCACCGCCGCCGGGCTCAGGTAATCGAACACCAGGCGCAGCGGGCTGCCCCAGACCCGGGCCAGTTCGGCCGCATCGGCGAACAGCCGCGCGACGACCTCGGGATCGAGATACATCAGCAGGCCCGAGGCGGCGACGCACAGCGCCGGCGCGTCGGGGATCTCGTCCCACCAGCCGTGGTCGCCGATATCGCGGGCGATCAGGTGATGGCGGCGCGCCGCCGGCACCAACCGGCGATGCAGCGCCACCATGCCCGGCCGGTCGATATCCCACCACTGGCCCTGCCAATCGGGGCACAGGCCGCGCAGGCGGTGGAAGGCGGTATCGAGCCCGGCGCCGAGATTGATCACGCCCGCCGCGGGATGGCGGTCGAGAAACGCGCCGACCATGCGGTCGAACCAGGCGGCACGGAGGATGCAGCCGCGCTGCATCGCCCGGTCGGCGGCCAGCCGATCGAAATCAGCCCCGAGGCCGCGCTCGCTGAGTTTGGCCGCGACGGCCTCGGCGATCGGATCGGCGAAATCGAGATCGGGATAGTTCCGCGCCCCTGCCCTGGCCGCCAGCGGGATCAGCGCGGTGCGCGCGACGCCTGCTAAACCGTCGAGCAGACTGGGACTTCGATCCACCATTGGTCTTGCGGCGCCCTCCGGCGTCTCAGGTGAACTCAACCTCGTAGCGCACGGCATACCCGCCCAGCAGTTTCGCCACCTCGACCGCCACGGCGGCGCGGTCACCGGCGCCCGCCAGCGTCACGGTCGCCAGCGTGCCGTGCAGTTCATGGGCCGCCACCGCCACGGTGACGTCCCAGCCCTGCCCGCGCAAGGGATGCAATGCCGCATCGTAGACCCGGCGGGTCGCGTCCTGGCGCAGGGCCGGCTTGAAGATCTTGCCGACCGCGGTCACCGGCATCGGCTTGATCACGATGATCTCGGCCGGCGCCGCCGGCGGTTCGGATACCCGCTCGCGCGCGAACAGGCGCAGCGCTTCCGGGTCGGCCTCCGCGCCCGGCTTCAGCTCGACATAGGCGACCGGCACCTCGCCGGCATAGGCGTCCGGGCGGCCCACGGCCGCGGCCAGCGCCACGGCGGGATGCTGGTGCAGCACTTCCTCGATCGACTGCGGATCGATGTTGTGGCCGCCACGGATGATCAGGTCCTTGGCCCGGCCGGTCAGCCAGAAATAGCCATCGGCATCCCGGCGGCCGAGATCGCCGGAATTGACCCAGCCGGGGGCGATGAAGGCCGCCTTGTTATGCTTCGCCTGGACATAGCCCGGGAAGGCATTGGGGCCGGAGAAGGTGACGACGCCGATCTCGTCGACCGCGCAGTCGCGGTCGTAGCTGCCGTCGGCCTTCAGCTTCACCGTCTTCATCGGCTGATAGGGATAGCGCAGGCCGATCGAACCGACGCGGCGCTCGCCGGCGAACGGATTGACCGACGAGGCGCAGGTGCCCTCGGTCATGCCGTAGCCTTCGAGGATGCGGATGCCCGTGGCGTCCTCGAAGCGGCGGAACAGCTCGACCGGCATCGGCGCGGCGCCGCAGATGGCGAAGCGCAAGCTGGAGACGTCGGCATCGCCGATCGGCACATTGAGCAGCGCGGCATAGATCGTCGGCACGCCGGAGAAGCTGGTGGCGCGATACCGCGCGACGATGCGCCAGAACTGCGGGATGACCTCCGGATGGCGATAGCCCAGCGGCGACAGCATCACCGTGGCGGCACCGACGAAGAACGGCGCCAGGCCCGTCACCATCACCGCATTGACATGGAACAGCGGCAGGCCGAGCAGCAGCGTATCGGCCGCGGTCATCCCGACCACGGTCGCCATCACCCAGGCCTCGAACACCTCGCCGCGATGGGTATGACGGGCGAGCTTCGGCGCGCCGGTGGTGCCGCCAGTGTGGAAATAGGCGCAGATCTCGTCGGGCTCGATCTCGCGGCCGGAGACCAGCCGGTCGGCCGGGCGGCGGGCGACTTCCTCGTCGAAGGCGAGAATCCCGCGCCCGGGATCGGCCTGGCCGCCGATCACCAGCACGGTGTCGACCTGCGGCACCAGGGTCCGCACCGCCTCGATCTTGCGCCACAGATCGGGTGCCGCCTCCGGCGCCATCGTCACCAGGACGCGGCTGTCGGCGGCCTGAAGGATCTCGGCGATATGCTGGGCATCGAGCAGCGGGTTGATCGCATTGACGATGCCGGCGGCCTGCCCGCCCCAGATGACGAAATGCGTCTGCGGCAGGTTGGGCAGCAGGTAGGACACCGCCTTGCCCGGCCGGATCCCCAGGTCGTGAAACAAATTCGCGGTCTGGGTGACCCGGGCAAACAAGGCGGCATAGGTCAGGGTGACCGGCGCATCATCGGCCCGCCCGTTGGGCAGGAAATGAATGGCTGGCCGATCGGCGAAGCGGCTGGCCGATCCCTTGAGCAGGTCGTAGGTGGAGCGCGCCGGCGCGCGCTCGTCCCACGGCATTTCCTGCTCGATCGCCTCGATATCCTCGAGGCGGCGGATCGGCCGCGCCGTCACCGCAGCGCCGCTTCGATATTGCCGCCATCGACCGTCAGCACGGCCGCGGTGGTCTTGGGGCTGAGCGCCAGCGCGACGAAGGCGCGGGCGACATCCTCGGCCGTCACTTCGCGCTTCAAGAGGTTGCCGGCCATGTAGTCGGCTTCCGACACGCCGCGGGCCTTGGAGCGGGTCTTGATCATGTCGTCGGTCAGAAGGCCCGACCGGATGCGATCGGCATTGATCGCGTTCGAGCGGATGCCTTCGGCCCCGTAATCCAGCGCGTACTGGCGCGACAGGAACAGGGTCGCGGCCTTCGGCAGGCCATAGGGGCCGAAGTTGAGGCCGGGGTTGACGGCCTGCTTGGAGGCATTGAACAGGAGGCAGCCGCCGGTGCCCTGGGCCCGCATCACCTTCACGGCCGCCTTGGCGACGTTCTGGTGCGAGAAGAAGTTCAGCTCGAACGACTGGCGCAGCAGCGCATCGTCGACCTCGCCGATCCGCCCGCCCCACGCCGCACCGGCGTTCGACACAACGATGTCGATACCACCAAAGTGTGCCGCGGTCGCGGCAATGGCGGCCTCGATCGCCTTGGGGTCGGTGACGTCGCAGGCAAGCCCCAGCCCGCCGATCGACTTGGCCACCGCCTTGGCGGCGGCTTCATCACGGTCGAGCACGGCGACCTCGGCGCCTTCGGCCGCAAAGGCCTTGGCCGAGGCCGCGCCGATCCCCGAGCCGCCGCCGGTGACGACGACGATCTGGCGGGCCAGGGGTTTCTCGGCGGCCTTGCCCAGCTTGGCCTGTTCGAGCGACCAGTACTCGACGTCGAAGATGTCGGCTTCCGGAATGCTCTCGAACCTGCCGATGCCTTCGGCGCGCGTGATGGTGTGGACGGCGGCCACGGCGAGATCGCCGGCGATGCGCGCATCCTTCTTCGATCCGCCCAGGCCGAACAGGCCCAGGCCCGGCACCAGCAGCACGCGCGGCATCGGGTCCAGCGCGGTCTTCTTCGGGCTGGCCTTGGCATTGTTGCGCTCGAAATAGGCGCGGTATTCGTCGACATAGGCTTCGAGCGCCAGCTTGGCGTCGCGCGCGAACTCGTCAAGCTTAGCCGCATCCGGCGCCGGCAGGATCAGCGGCTTTTCCTTGGTGCGCAGCACGTGGTCGGGCGTGATGTTGCCCGACAGCGCATAGCGCGACAGCTCGCGGCCGTTGACGAAGGCCAGGATCTCGTCCGATGTGCGGAAATCGACGATCTGGCGCTTCCAGTTGCCGGCAGCCCCGGGCAGCGCCACCAGGCCACGCAGGATCGGCGCGACCTCGGCCACGCCGGCGATCTTCTTCGGCAGGCTCGCCGCCGCGAACACCTTCTTGCGGCCCTTGGCCAGCCGCGCCTCGGCCATCGACACGAACTCGATCATCCGGTCATAGGCCTGGCGGGCGGTATCGCCCCAGGTGAAGATGCCGTGCTTGATCAGGATCAGGCCTTCGGCGTCGGGCTGCCTGGCGAAGGCCTCGGCGCATTGCTTGGCCAGGCCGAAACCCGGCATCAGGTAATCGACCGCGATCACCCGGTCGCCGTAGACCTTCTTCACGATCTCGCGCCCGTCGGGCTGGTCGGTCAGGGCCAGCACCGCCCAGGCATGGGTGTGGTCGATGAACTTATGCGGCAGGAAGGCGTGGAACAGCGTCTCGACCGACGGGTTGGGCGAGGTGGCGTCCAGCAGGTTGATGCGCTGGAAATTGACCATGTCCTCGTCGCTGAGGCGGTCCAGCCTGATCAGCTTCTTGAGGGGTTCCAAGCGCACGGCCGGCAGGCCCGGCGGCTCGATCACGCCCATGTCCCAGCCCGAACCCTTGACGCAGAGCACCTCGACCGGCTCGCCCAGCTGGTCGGGCATCGTGGTCTTGACCGAGGTATTGCCACCGCCGTGCTGCACCAGCGCCGGCACGCCGCCGAGCAGGCGGGTGGTATAGGTGCGAATGGCCAGGTCGGCATTGACGCCCTTGGCGCCATAGGCCTTGATCGCCGCCTTCGCGTCGCGATCGGACCAGAGATTGTCCATCGTAAGTCAGTCCCTCGAAGATAGGAAAATATACTGAAGCTTCAGGCGGCCACGGCACGCTCGGGGTAGAGGCCGGCCAGGCCCGCCGTCGTCGCCTCGCAGACGCCGCGTTCGGTGATCAGCCGGGTGACCAGACGGGCCGGGGTGACGTCGAAGGCCGGGTTGCCGCCCTTCGAGCCTTCGGATACCACGCGGATCGTCTCGATCCGGCCGTCACGGGTCTTGCCGGTCATTTCGGTCAGTTCGGTCTCGGCGCGTTCCTCGATCGGGATCTGGCGCACGCCGTCGGTCAGCGTCCAGTCGATCGTCGAATGGGGCAGGCCGACATAGAACGGCACGCCGTTGTCGTAGGCGGCGAGCGCCTTCAGGTAGGTGCCGATCTTGTTGCAGACGTCGCCGTTCGCCGTGGTGCGGTCGGTGCCGACGATGCAGAGGTCGACTTCCCCGTGCTGCATCAGATGGCCGCCGGCATTGTCGGCGATGACGGTGTGGGGCACGCCGTGGCGGCCCAGCTCCCACGCGGTCAGCGAGGCGCCCTGGCTGCGCGGGCGGGTCTCGTCGACCCAGACATGGACATCGAAGCCTTCGTCATGCGCCAGGTAGATCGGCGCCAGCGCCGTGCCCCAGTCGACGGTGGCAAGCCAGCCCGCGTTGCAATGGGTGAGGATGTTGACCTTCCTGCCCCCGCGCTTGTCGGCCGCCTGCCTGATCAGCCCGAGGCCGTTGCGGCCGATGGCGGCGCAGGTGGCCACGTCGTCCTCGGCGATGTCGGCGGCGACCTTGTAGGCGGCGGCGCGGCGGTCGGCCGGGTTGACGGCCGCGATCTCGCGCCGCGCGCGCTCCAGCGCCCAGAACAGGTTGACGGCGGTCGGCCGCGTGGCAGCAAGCAGCTTGACCGCCTGCTCCAGCGCGCCGTCGGAAGAATCTTCAGCCACGGCCAGCGCCAGGCCGTAGGCCGCGGTCGCCCCGATCAGCGGCGCGCCGCGCACCTGCATCGTGCGGATCGCATGGGCCGCCTCCTCCTTGGTCGACAGCTTCAGCGTCTCGAAGCTGTAGGGCAGCCTGGTCTGGTCGATGATGCCGACGGTTGCCCCGTCCGGTTCCAGCCAGATCGACCGATAATGAACGCCGTCGACTTTCATTTGTAATCCTCAGAGGAAAAGGCGCGCGCGATGACCGCCGGGACGATAGCGGCCCCGCCCCCCGATTTCCAGGGCTTAGCGACGTTGCGCGGCTCGGCCCGATATGGTCTGGTCCCCACCGGAATCGGGGAGGAAACATGAGCCTGGCGCCTTCGCAAACGCAGCATCGCGACGGGGATATCGCGCCATGGTGATCCTGTTCGCGTCGGCCGTGCTGGACCTGGTCGGTTTCGGGCTGATGCTGCCGCTGTTGCCGTTCTATGCCCAGGCCTACGGCGCCTCGCCGTTCACGGTGACGATGATCGCCGCGGCCTTTTCGATCGCCCAGCTCGCCGCCTCGCCGCTGATCGGGCGCCTGTCCGACCAGTACGGGCGCAAGCCCGTCTTCCTCGGCTGCCTCGCGCTGTCGGTGGTCGGCTATCTCTGGCTTGGCCTGGCCGGCGACCTCCTGTCGATCTTCCTGGCCCGGATCGTGGCCGGCGTCTCGGCCGGCAAGATCGCCGTCACCCAGGCCATCGTCGCCGACATCACCACGCCCGAGCGGCGGGCCCGCGGCATGGGGATGATCGGCGCCGCCTTCGGTATCGGCATGATCGCCGGCCCGATCGCCGGCGCGATGCTGATCGGCGATCCGACCCGCCCGAACTACGCGATGCCGGCCTATGCCGCCGCGGTCGCCTCAGGCCTGGCGCTGGTCTTTGCCCTGGTCATGCTGCCGGAATCGCGGAAACCGACCGCCGCGGCCGCGCCGGCCAAGCCTGGCTGGACCGACCGCCTGCGCATCCTGCGCGGCCATCGGGCGTTCTTCTACCTGGCCATCCTGGCCTTCCTGATCTTCTTCGTGTTCTCCCAGATCGAGGTGTTGTTCCCGCTGTGGACCGGCGCGGTGCTGGGCTGGGGGCCGCATGAGGTCGGGCTGTCCTTCACCCTGATCGGTACCATCGTCATCGTCGTCCAGGGCGGGCTGATCGGGCCGATCACCCGGCGGCTGGGCGAACGCGGGGTGCTGGCGCTGGGCCTCGGCCTGCTCAGCCTCGGCGCGGCCGGCAGCGTCGCGGTCTCGGCGACCTGGCAGGTACCGGTCACCATCCTGTTCACCGCCACCGGCTTCGGGCTGATCAATCCGTCGCTCAACGCCCACGCCTCGCGCCTGGCCGATCCCGCCCGGCTCGGCGCCATCATGGGCGTGATGTCGTCGGCCGGCGCGCTCGGCCGGGTGCTGGGGCCGGGCTGGGGCGGCTGGCTGTTCGAGGGGTTCGGCCCGCGCTGGCCCTATGCGGTCTCGGCGGCGATCCTGGTCGCGGCCCTCGCTTTGGTCTGGCCACGCACCGCGGTGGTGGCGCCATGAGCCGGGCGATCGTCTGCCGGGAACTCGGCCCGCCGGCCGGCCTCAGCTTCGAGGAATGGCCCTCCCGCCCCCTGCGACCCGGCGAGGCGCGGGTGCGCATCGCCGCCGCGGGCGTCAATTTCCCCGATTTCCTGATGGTCCAGGGTCTCTACCAGCACAAGCCGCCGCTGCCCTTCGTGCCGGGGTTCGAGGGCGCGGGGGTGGTCATCGAAGTGGGCGACGGCGTCACGAACGTGGCGATCGGCGATCCCGTCATCCTGCGCCTGCGCGCCGGCACCTTCGCCGAGGCGGCGATCAGCCCGGCTGGCGATCTCTGGCCGCTGCCGCCGGGCTGGTCGATGGCCGAGGGCGCGGCGATGCCCACGGTTGCCGTCACCGCCGACGTGGCGCTGGTCGCCAGGGGCCGGGTCGAGGCCGGCGAGGTGCTGCTGGTGCTGGGCGCAGGCGGCGGGGTGGGTCTCGCCGCCGTCGAGCTGGGCGCGATGCTGGGCCTGGACGTCGTCGCCGTGGCCTCGACCCCGGAAAAGCGCCGGGCGGCGCTCGACCGCGGCGCGGCAGAGGCGGTGGCGGCGATTCCGCCGGGGCTGAAGGCCGACGTGGTGTTCGACCCGGTGGCGGGCGACCAGTTCATGCCCGCCCTGGAAACCCTGGTGCCGGGCGGACGCTATCTGGTGATCGGCTTTGCCGGCGGGCCGCCGGGCCGGCCGGAGACCGACCTGGTCCAGCGCCGCGAAGTCTCGATCCTGGGCGTGCGGGCCGGCGAATACGGCAGGCGGGATCCGGCGGCCGGCCGGGCCAGCCGCGACCGCGTGCTGGCCTGGGCGGCGGCCGGCCATCTGAAGCCGCTGATCGGGGGGCGTTATCCGCTGGCCTGCGCCGCCGAGGCGCTGGAAGCGCTCGGCCAGCGGCGGGCGATAGGCAAACTGATCCTCGAACCCGCCGGACCTTAGGTCCGGCCCTTATGCAGGCGCTGCCACGGCAACGCGTGCCAGGAAGCATCGGCCAACGTTGTTGGCCGATGCGTCAGGCCTGGTTCAGCGCTTCTTCGAGTTCGTTGAAGGTCGGCATGTATTCGGAGGGCACGCTCTTGCGGCCGGTTTCGGCCGACACCGCCGGGGCATAGCCGTTCAGATGGGCGATCATGATCGCCATCACGGTTTCGTAGAAACGCATCTCCTCGTCGACCACGCCCTTCAGGCGGCTGGCGATCGGGCCGACGAAGCCGTAGGCCAGGAACACGCCGAGGAAGGTGCCGACCAGCGCGCCACCGATCAGCTGGCCCAGCACTTCCGGCGGCTCGGTGATCGAGCCCATGGTCTTGATCACGCCCAGCACCGCCGCGACGATACCGAGCGCGGGCATGCCGTCGGCCATCGACTGCCAGGCGTGGGAGGGGTGCATCTCCTCCTCCTTGTACTTGGCCAGTTCCTTTTCGATGATCGATTCGACCTCGTGCGGGCTGGTCAGGCCCAGCGTGATCATGCGCATGTAGTCGCAGATCAGCGACAGGCCGAACTTGTCGCCCAGGATCAGCGGCGCTTTCTGGAAGAGCGTACTTTCCGTTGGATTTTCGATATGGGCTTCGACCGCGATCGATCCCTTCTGTTTCATCAGCTTGGTCATCGAATACATCAGCGTGATCAGCTGGATGTAGTGTTCCTTGTGGAACTTGGACCCGCCGACGATCTTCTTGACCGCGCCCAGCGCGTGCTTCAGGCCGTGGCTCGACTGGCCGATCATGAACGCACCGGCGGCCGAACCGCCGATGATCATCAACTCCTTGGGCATCGCCTCGATGATGATGCCGATCTTGCCGCCAAAGATGATATAGCCGCCGAGAACGCAGAATATCACCATTACGATTCCGGCAATCGCCATCATGGCCGTCTATCCCGTCCAGTTCTCGAAAAGCGTCTTATGCCTGACGATACCTTAATGAAGACCGAACGGCGAGCTTCCCCGTGACAGCGTTACATAATGGCGGCATTCTGCCCGGTCCCCGCGATTTGGAATCTTCATGGCAGCGCGTATGACAACCCTTACCCGGCCCGCGGGGATTGTTCCGGCCCAGGCCATCACCCGGCTGGTCCAAGGCGGCGCGGCGACCGCCAAGCCCGCCATCGAAGCCGACCAGATCCAGCCGGCCAGCCTCGACCTGCGGCTGGGGCCTAAGGCTTACCGGGTGCGCGCGAGCTTCCTGCCGGGCCCCGACGCGACCGTCATCAGCAAGGTCGAGCCGCTCGCCATGCACGAGGTCGATCTGCGCCAGGGCGCGGTGCTGGAAAAGGGCTGCGTCTATATCGTCCCGCTCCTGGAAAAGCTGAAGCTGCCGGCCGACCTGGCCGCCTCGGCCAATCCGAAAAGCTCGACCGGCCGCCTCGACATCTTCACCCGGCTGATCGCCGACCATGCCCGGTCCTTCGACGAGGTGTCCGCGGGCTATCGCGGCGGGCTCTATCTGGAGATCAGCCCGCGCACCTTCAGCGTGCTGGTGCGCGAGGGCGACCGGCTGAACCAGCTGCGCTTCCGCTATGGTGCGCCCGGCCTGGACGACGCGGCCCTGGAACGGCGCCACCGGGCCGATCCGCTGATCGAGCGCCGCCGGGCCGAGGCCCCCGCCCGCCTGCAGGACGGCCTCTTGGTCACCATCGACCTGAAGGGTGAGCGCGGCCGGTCGACCATCGGCTATCGCGCCAAGCGCCACACCCCCGTGGTCGACCTGCGCCGGATCGGCGCCTACGACCCTGCCGAATTCTGGGAAGCGCTGCCGGCGCGGCCCGACGGCACGCTGATCCTCAATCCCGATGATTTCTACATCCTGGCCTCGGCCGAACGCTTCCGCGTGCCGCCCGACCTCGCCGCCGAGATGATCGCCTACGATACCTCGATGGGCGAATTCCGCATCCACTACGCCGGCTTCTTCGACCCGGGCTTCGGCTGGGCGCCCGACCACCGCCGCGGCACCCGCGCCGTGCTCGAGGTGCGCAGCCACGAAGTGCCGTTCCTGCTCGAGCACGGCCAGGGCGTCGGCCGCCTGGTATTCGAAACATTGTCGGAGGCGACCGACCGCGCCTATGGCGGCGCGATCGGCTCGAACTACGCGGGGCAGAGCCTGACCCTGGCCAAGCAGTTCCGGCGCTAGACTCAAGGTGGCCGGGTTTGACCCGGCCGCCAGTCTCCGCCGAGCCAGGTGTTTCAGTCGAAGGCTTCGTCCCAGGTGCCCTTGGTCGAGGCCTTCGAGTATTCGGTGGCGCGGTTCTCGAAGAAGTTGGTGTGCTCGACGCCGTTCAGCATGACGTCGAGCCAGGGCAGCGGGTTCTTCTCCAGCCGGTAGATCGGCTGCAGGCCGAGCTGCATCAGGCGGCGGTCGGCGGTGAAGCGGATGTAGTCCTTCACTTCCTGGGCCGCCAGCCCTTCGATCGCGCCGAACTCGAAGGCGAGATCGATGAAGGCGTCCTCATGGTCGACGATGGTCGAGCAGGCGACGTAGAGCTCGCGCTGCAGTTCGTCGTTGAAGATCTCCGGGTTCTCGTCGATGAAGGTGCGGAACAGCCGGATGATCGAGTTGGTGTGCAGCGTCTCGTCGCGCACCGACCAGGAGATGATCTGGCCCATCCCCTTCATCTTGTTGAAGCGCGGGAAGTTCAACAGGATCGCGAACGACGCGAACAGCTGCAGGCCTTCGGTAAAGGCGCCGAAGGTCGCCAAGGTCTTCGCGATATCGGCCTTGGAATCGACGTTGAAGCCCTGCATGTAGTCGTACTTGTCCTTCATCTCCTTGTAGTGGAGGAAGGCCGAGTACTCGGTCTCGGGCATGCCGACGGTGTCGAGCAGGTGCGAATAGGCGGCGATGTGGATCGTCTCCATGTTGGAGAACGCCGACAGCATCATCAGCACCTCGGTGGGTTTGAACACCCGCGCGTAGTGCTTCATGTAGCAGTTGTTCACTTCGACGTCGGCCTGGGTGAAGAAGCGGAAGATATGCGTCAGCAGATGCTTCTCGGCCGGCGTCAGGTTCTTATTCCAATCCTTGACGTCGTCGGCCAGCGGCACCTCTTCGGGCAGCCAGTGGATGCGCTGCTGCGTCAGCCAGGCGTCATAGGCCCAGGGATAGCGGAAGGGCTTGTAGACGTTGTTTCCGGCTTCCAGCAGCGACATGGCGATGATCCCTCTTCGACCCCAGTTAAGTACCGCGATATATAGCGTCGCGGCAATCGGGCAACGGGGTTTATCCACTAGATTTTGTGCTTGACGGAGTCCTGGGGCCCGGCGGCCGCTGCCCTATTGAAGCACAAAGAAAGAGGGCGGCCGCAACGCGCCGCCCCACCCGGGGGCCAACCGCCCCCC
>JAEYTW010000444.1 GCA_023433835.1 Pseudomonadota bacterium
CGCCCCGCGACGCCGCCGAACTGATCGGAAAACTGGGCGAGGCGCGCGACCAGGGCTATGCCGTGTCGGTCGGCGCGCTGCATTCGAACGTGCTGGCGGTCGCCGCGGCCTTCCGCAATGCCGAAGGCAGGCTGGCCGGCGCCGTCAGCGTGACCAGCCTGGATACCGAACGGCTGCGCGACGCACCCGCGCTGGGCCAGGCCGTGATCGCGGCGGCCCGCGAGATCTCGCGGGCGCTGGGCTACACCGGCGCCTGACGGCTATTCCTCTTCGAGAGCCCGGCGCAGCCGGCGGATCAGCACGGCCCGGCCGCGATCGTCGGCGATGCGATCGACCGCCGCGCCGATGTCGAGCAACAGGCGGGACAGCTCGTTATGGGCATCGAGCCGGCCGAGAGTCTCGGGCGCCAGCCGCCGTTCGGCCGGCGCCACGGCGCGGGCGCCGTCGGCCGTCAGCTCGTAGACATCGTCGAGTTCCGGCAGGAAGATATTCCTGTCGTCGAGCCGCGCCCGCAATGCCGCGCGCGCCGGCGCCTCGCCATGGACCAGGAAGATACCGCGCCCGATCGGCCGCCGGGCGGCGATCCATTGCGCCAGGCCGTCGGCATCGGCATGGCCGGAATAGAGATCCAGCGTACGGATGCGGGCGCGCACCTCGATGGCATCGCCCTGGATGCGCACGCGCGGCGCGCCTTCCTGCAGGATGCGTCCCAGCGTGCCCTGCGCCTGATACCCGATCAGCAGCACCGTCGCCTCGGGCCGCCACAGCCAATCCCTGAGGTGATGGCGGATGCGGCCGGCCTCGCACATGCCGGAGGCGGAGATGACGATGAAGAAGCCGTGGATGCGGCCGATCGCCTTGCTCTGCTCGACGGTCTCGGTGAAGCGTACCTGCGCGGACTCCATCGCCCGGCGCAGCACGTCGCCATGGGCAATGTCGCGCGCATGGCGGGCGAAGATCGCCGAGGCGCGGGTGGCCAGCGGCGAATCGATGAAGATCGGCATGGCCGGCAGCTCGCCGGTTTCCACCAGCAGCATCAGATCGACCAGCAGCTCCTGGGTCCGCTCGACGGCAAACGATGGAATGATCAATGGACCGCGCGCCGCCATCGCCGCGCGGACTTCGTCGCGCAGGCGGGCCCGCCGCCCCTCCGGCGTCACCACGTCGCGCACGCGATCGCCGTAGGTCGATTCGCAGACGAGATAATCGACGCCGGCCGGCGCCTCGGGGTCTTCCTGCAGCGGCTTGTGCCCCGGCCCGATATCGCCGGAGAACAGGATCGTGGTATCGCCGGTGCGCAGCTCGACCGAGGCCGAGCCGAGCAGATGGCCGGCATTCCAGAACCGCGCCTCGACGCCCTTGGCGACCGGCGTCCAGCGATCGTAGGCGGTCGGGCGGAAACGGGTCAGCACATCGGCGGCATCTTCCGACGTATAGATCGGCGTCACCGGTTTGCGCCCGCGGCGGGCGTTGCGGCGGTTGAGCTGCTCGACCTCCATTTCCTGGATATGGCCGGAATCCGGCAGCATGACCGAGCAGAGATCGACGGTGGCGGCGGTGGCATGGATCGGCCCGCCGTAGCCGTCGCGCACCAGGCGCGGCAACAGGCCCGAATGATCGATATGGGCGTGGGTCAGCACCACGGAATCGATGCCGTCGGCCGCGATCGGCAACGGGCGATAGTTCAGTTCCTTCTCGGTCTTCGGGCCCTGGAACAGGCCGCAATCGACCATCACGCGCGCTGTCGGCGTCTCCAGCAGGAAACAGGAACCGGTGACGGTGCCCGCGGCCCCGAGGAAGCGCAGCCGGGTCGAGGTCACAGCGTCCCGATTCACAGGGATTGGGGCTGGCGCAGGAAGGCGATCATGCGCTCGATCGGCGCAGGCGAGGGTTCGCGGACGATGTCGCGGCGCATCGCCCCCAGCGCCAGGCAGCCGAGCAGGCCGAGGAAGGCGGCAATGGCGTAACCCAGCGCGATCTGGTCGAGGCCAAGAATATATTGCATCACATCGAACATCGTCGCCTGCCCCCGGATCGGAATGGTGGGTTGCTGTCGATGGGGATACTGGCCCAATCGCCGGCCTCCCGACATTCAGGGGAATCCCCTATAGCTACAATACCACGATCGCAACATCAGGGATCATCATGAGCACCGCCCCCACTACCCCCTGCCCGCCGCTGTCGGATGCCGCCTGGCCCGCCGCGATCGCCGAGATGAAGGCGGGTTTCGCCGGCGCGCTGAACGTCTACCGCACGATGGCCCACCACCCCGGCCTGCTGCAGGCCTGGGCGCCGCTGCGCCAGCATGTCGTCAAGGACAGCGCGCTGGGCCCCGAGCGCTCGGAAGTGGTCATCCTGCGGGCAGCCCATCGCATGGGATCGGCCTATGAATGGGCGCATCATGTCTCGCGCGCCCGGGTGCTGGGCTTCTCCGACGACCGGATCGCGGCGATGCGCGGCAGCCCTGAGGGCGAGGACGGATTGATCGTCCGGGCCGTCGACGCGCTGTTCGACCAGCGCCGTCTGCCCGCCGATCTCGAAGCCGAGCTGGCGGCCGCGATCGGCCGCGAGGGCGTGTTCGACCTGATCGCCACGGTCGGGTTCTATTCGGTGCTCGGCTATATCCTGATGACCTACGAGACCCCGACCGACCGGGCGATCGCCGAGGAAATGGCGGCAAGGCCGCTTTAGGCGGCGTCGATCGCCGCCAGCAAGGTCGACTGCTCGACCGGCTTGTCCAAGAGGCAGCGGATGCCGGCCGCCGCGGCACGCTGGCGCAGCAGGTCGTCGGACCGGCCGGTTATCATGATGATCGGCAGGGCCGGCGCACGGTCGCGCAGCATGCCCGCCAGCGCCAGGCCATCGGTGCCGGGCATGTGCATGTCGAGCAGCAGGCAATCCTCCGGCTCGACCGGCAGGGACGCCACGAACTCGGCCGCCGAACCGTAGCCGCGCACGTCGAGACCGTGGCAGGTCAGGAGCGCGTCGAGCGAGTCCCTGACTGCCTCATCGTCGTCGACGACATGTACGATACGCGCCATCCGGGGTCCGGCCTCATGCCCGCGCCATGCGGATCGGCCAAGACTACGAGGCGGTCACGCCCCCCGGTATACGCAATCCCCCGTATGCGACCGCAGAACGCACCCCGTCAGTCGCCGGCGGCGATCGCGGCCCGCACCAGGTCGGACAGGCTGCGCGCTTCCATCTTCTCCATCAGATGGGCGCGGTGGATCTCGACGGTGCGCGGGCTGATGTCGAGTTCGAAGGCGATGACCTTGTTGGGCCGGCCCAGCACCAGCAGGTCCAGCACCTGGCGCTCGCGCGGGCTCAAGGTATCCAGCCGGGCGCGCGCCGCGGTCGCGGCGGCCTGCCGCCCCTGGTCCTGGGCCCGCTGCGCCACGGCGCGGCCGACCGAGGACAACAGTTGCTCGTCGTCGAACGGCTTTTCCAGGAAATCGACGGCACCGGCTTTCATCGCCTGCACCGCCAGCGGCACGTCGCCGTGGCCGGTCACGACGATGACCGGCAGGCCGGCGCCCCGCTCGGCCAGCGCCGCCTGCAGGGCCAGCCCGTCCATGCCGGGCATCCGCACGTCGGTGACGAGGCAGCCGCCCTGGTCGAGGCCGGCGAATTTGAGGAAATCGGCGGCCGAGGCGAAATCCTCGACCGGCCAGTCGGCCGATTCCAGCAGCGCGCGCAGCGAATCGCGCACGTCTTCGTCGTCGTCGACGACGAAGACGACCGGGCGCGGACCGGCGGTCATTGCGCCGGCACCGGCAGGCGGAAGCGGAACACGGCGCCCCCCGCTGCGCCCGGCATCGCGGTCAGCTCGCCACCATGGGCATCGACGATGGTGCGGCACAACGAAAGGCCGATGCCCATGCCGTTCTCCTTGGTGGTGACGAAAGGTTGGAACAGCCGGTCGAGGACTTCCGGCGGCAGGCCCGGCCCGGTATCGGCCACCGTGATCTCGACCACGTCCCCGGCCAGGGCAGTGGCGACATTCAGTTCGCGTCGTGGGCAGCCTGCCATCGCCTCGACCGCGTTGCGCACCAGGTTCAGTACGACCTGCTGGATCTGGATGCGGTCGATCATCAGCTGGGGCAGGTCAGGGGCATAGGCGAAGCGCCGCTCGACGTCGGCGCCGCCGACCAGGACCAGCGCCACGGCCTCCGCCACCGTGGTGTTGATATCCTCGAGCCGCCGGTGGGTCTCGCCCTTCTCGACGAAATCGCGCAGGCGGCGGATGATCTGCCCGGCGCGCGCGGTCTGGGCGGCCGCCTTGTCGGCCAGTTCGAGGGCGCGGGCGACGCGCGGATCCTCGACGGCCTCCAGCGTGCGGCGCGCCGCCTTGATGTAGTTCATGATCGCGGTGAGCGGCTGGTTCAGCTCATGCGCCAGGCCCGACGACATCTGGCCCATCGCGGTCAGCCGCGATACGTGCAGCAATTCGGCCTGCAGGTCCTGCAGGCGGCGTTCGGCGGTGCGGCGGTCGGAAATGTCGTGGATGATGCCGACGAAGATCGGCCGCTCGTTCAGCCGCCCTTCGCCGACCGACAGATACATCGGAAAAGTCGAGCCGTCCTTGCGCTGGCCGACCACCTCGCGGCCGATGCCGATGATGCGCGCGATGCCGGTGCGGCGATAGGCTTCGATATAGCCGTCATGGGCCGCGCGGTCCGGCGCCGGCATCAGCATCGAGACGTTGCGGCCGACCACCTCGCCGGGCGCGTAGCCGAACAGCCGGGCGCAGGCCGGGTTGTAGACCTCGACGATGCCCGTCGCATCGATCACGATGACGCCGTCGACGGCGGTCGCAATGAGGGCCTGAAACAAGCTGTCCGCCGATGCCATCAGAACTGTTCTGTCCCCAACAAACTGAAAATCCCGGGGGCAGAATACCCGGTTTGGCACCGGCGGGGAGAGCGGCGTTGCCTATTTCTTTCGAACGAGATTGACCCCGTCGCCGATCGGCATCAGGCACATGTCGACCCGGCCGTCGGCGTGGATCTTGGCATTCAGGGCACGCAGCGCGGCGGTATCGGCGTCATTGATGGTCGGATCGGCCACCGCCCCGCCCCACAGCATGTTGTCGAGCGCGATGACGCCGCCCGGACGCAGCAGCGTCAGGCAATCCTCGTAATAACCGTCGTAGCCCGGTTTGTCGGCATCGATGAAGGCGAAGTCGAACTGACCCGACCCGCCCTCGGCGATCAGCTTGTGCAGGGTGGCGGAACCCGGGCCGATGCGCAGGTCGATGCGGTCGGCCACGCCGGCTTCCTGCCAGTAGCGGCGGCCGATCGCGGTCCATTCCGCCGACACGTCGCAGGCGATCAGCCGCCCGTCTGGCGGCAGGGCCTGGGCTACCGTCAGCGCGCTGAACCCGGTGAAGGTACCGATCTCCAGGCAGTTGCGGGCATCCAGCAACCGGACGAGGAAACCGAGGATCTGGGCGGTTTCCGGCCCGGCCTGCATGCGCCCGCGCGGCAGGCGCATGGTTTCCTCGCGCAGGCGGCGCTGCAGGTCGGTCTCGCGGCCGCCCACGGCCAGCAGATATTTGTCGATGGCGGAATCGGAACCCATGCGGTCCTCCCTGGTCGTTCAGCCGCGCTCGATCTCGGCCGCGGCGCGATCGAGCACCTCGACGATGCGGTGGGTATCCTCGGCGCTCATCGGGCCGCGGGTAATGCGGATCTTCAGCGCCATGCGCAGGTTTTCGGCCGCACGGCGGATTTCCGGGGCGGGTCCGCCACCGAAATGCGAGGCCGCCTCGCTCATCCGGCCGAGGATGGCTTCGATGGTCGGGCCGTTCTGGGCCAGGAAGCCCGAGCCCTCCTCGGTGATGGTGTAGAGCTTCTTGTTGCCGCTCTCCACTTCCGACCGCAGGTAGCCGTATTCCTCGAGCAGGGTCAGGGTCGGGTAGATCACGCCCGGGCTGGGGCTGTAGGCGCCGCCGAACTTCTCCTCGACCGCCTTGATCAGCTCATAGCCATGGGCCGGCTTCTCGGCGATCAGGTGCAGCAGAATGAAACGCAGATCGCCCTGGTCGAGCATGCGCCGCCCGCGGCCGCCGCGGCGGTGATGATGGTCGTGGTCGCCCCAGCCGTGACGGCCGAATCCAAACAGTTTGTGCATCAGGCGATGATGGCCGCCAAAACCGTCGCGGTCATGGAAATGATGGAACATGTGATACCTCCGATAGTGTTCAGATATATCGGGAAATTCGATATATCGAAAACTTAGATATATCTAACCCTATCGGCCGTCAAGACCCGCCGCGAGATGGTCGAGGAAGCGCCTGCCCACCGGCTTCAACGCCCGGGGCGACGGATAGACCGCATAGAAGGTCATCGGCGGCGGCCCCCAGCCCCGCCCCGCCCCCCCCCCCCCGCCCC
>JAEYTW010000471.1 GCA_023433835.1 Pseudomonadota bacterium
CCCCGCGGCCTGCCAACGCCCGCCGTCTTTTCTTTTCCGGAGCTGCCGGTCTTCATGAGTGCTGTCCTGGCCTTCCCCGCATCCTGCTCCAGCCAGTCGCCCGAGGCACCGGCCCCGCTACCGCTGGACCAGCTGTCACAGCGGATGGCCCGCCTGATGGCCTACTGGCAGGTCCAGCGCGGCGACAAGGAAATGGCGGCACGGGCCGATATCGACCCGCTGGACATGGGCTTCGCGCTGGGCGCGCTGGTCCTGTTCGACGTCGAGGGCTGCGGCCAGTATCGCTACCGGGTCTACGGCAGCCACTTCGTCGACCAGCTGGGCCGCGAACTGACCGGCCGTTCGCTCGACAGCCACCCGGAGAAATCGCAGATTCCGCTGATGCGCCGCTCGCTGAACGAGGCGGTCGGGGCCCGCCGGCCGATCGCCCGCCGCGGCTCGAAATTCGTCCGGGGCGACCTGCAGCGCTATGCCGGGCTGTTCCTGCCGCTCTCGTCCGATCGGCAATCGGTCGACCAGATCCTGATGATGGTCGAGCTGCATTCCTGACCTGGCCGATTTGCCCCACCCGCCTCCACGGCCGCGTGATATGCTCGGCCCCGTGCCGATAAGTCGTTCCACATCGTCGCCCCGCGGAAACACCCGGTGAGCGCCCTGGAAATCACGCTTGCGCTGGCCCTGGCCGCCACCGCCGGCGTCGCCTGGTCGTGGCGTCGCGCCTGGCGCCGGGCCCTGGAAACCGCCCCCCTGCCGACGGTCGAGGCGCCCGCCGCGCCAACGATGGCGGCGGCGACCGAAACGACGCCGCCGATACCCGCGGGCGAAACGCTGGACGCCGCACCGTTCCCGGCCTGGCGGCGGGATGCCGACGGCCGCCTGATCTGGGTCAACACCCGGTATCGGGAAATGGTCGAGGCCGATACCAGGCGCATCCTGGCCGAGCAGATCGAGCTGGCCTCGGGCCTCGACCCCGAACAGCCGCGCCGGCTGGCGCGCAAGGCGATCGACGGCGGCGGACGCGCCAGCGAGACGCGGCGTTTCGTCGTGGCCGGCGATCGCCGTTCCTACCGCATCCACGAAGCCGTGCTGCCCGATGGCGGCTCGGCCGGTTTCGGCCAGGATGCGACGCCGGAGGAAGACGCCCGCGGCCAGCTGCGCCGCCATGTCGAGGCGCATGGCGAAGTCCTGCAGAACCTGGCCACCGCGATCGCGGTCTACAGCCCGGACAAGCGGCTGACCCTTTACAACCGCGCCTATGCCAAATTGTGGCGGCTGGACGAAGTCTGGCTCGCCTCGCAGCCGCGTTACGGCGAGGTGCTGGAAGCGCTGCGCGAAGCCCGTCGCCTGCCCGAACAGATCGACTGGCAACATTTCAAGCGCGGCCAGCTCGAGCTGTTCACCGCGGTGCTGGAACCGCGCGAGGAATGGATGCACCTGCCCGACGGCTCGACCCTGCGGGTCGTCGTCACCCCGCATCCGCTGGGCGGCCTCCTGTTCACCTACGAGGATGTCACCGACCGCCTGCTGCTCGAGCGCGACCGCAACACGCTGGCCGCGGTGCAGCGCGCCACCCTCGACAATCTCTATGAAGGCGTCGTGGTCTATCGCGGCGACGGACGTGTCGGCCTCTACAATGCCGCCTTCGCGAAACTGTGGGGCGTCGACGAGGCGACGCTCGCCGCCGAACCGCATATCACCGAGGTGATCGAGGGCGCCCGTTCGCTGCTCGACGACGGCGACGACTGGTCGGGCAAGCGCGACGAGCTGATGGAAGCCTATCTGCACCGCGAGGGGCGGATGGGCCGGATGGAGCGCCACGACGGCTCGATCCTGCATTACGCCGCGATGCCGCTGCCCGACGGGGCGATGCTGTTCACCTATCTCGACGTCACCGATTCCGCGCGCATCGAACGCGCGCTGCGCGAACGCAACGAAGCGCTGCAGGCGGCCGACCAGTTGAAGTCGGAATTCATCGCCAACGTCTCCTACGAGTTGCGCACGCCGCTGAATGCGATCATCGGCTTTGCCGAGCTGCTGAACTCGAAACTGTTTGGCGCCCTGAACGACAAGCAGCGCGAATACGGCGACAACATCGTCGATTCCGCCCATCAGCTGCTGATGCTGGTCAACGACATGCTCGATCTGGCCATCATCGAGGCCGGGCACATGGCGCTCGAGCCCAATCTGTTCGATCCCTACCCGGTGATCGGCGCGATCCTGGCCCTGACCCGCGAGCGGGCGCGGCGCCAGAACCTGACGGTCGAGATGGATTGCCCGCCGGATATCGGCGGCATCGTCGCCGACGAGCGCCGGATCAAGCAGGTTTTGTTCAACCTGATCTCGAACGCCATCAAGTTCACCCCGCCCGGCGGCCGGATCCTCGTCACCGCGCGGCGGGCGGGCGACGACGTGGTGCTCACCGTGTCCGACAACGGCATCGGCATCCCGGAGCCGCAGCATACGGTGGTGTTCGAGAAATTCCGCAAATCGGGCTCGGGCACGCGCCAGCCCGGCATCGGCGTCGGCCTCGCACTGGTTCGTTCGTTCGTCGAACTGCATGGCGGCACCGTCAGCCTGCATTCGGCGCCCGGCCAGGGTACAAGCGTCACCTGCACCCTGCCGGCGCGCACCGCGCCCGGCACGCTGGTGCCCGGTGAAGGCGGCGAGGCACGTCTGGCCGGCTGACGCGTTATACTGGGAGACAGCAGTAGCCCAGAGGTTCGTTCAATGATCCGACGCCATGTCCTGCCCGCCATCGCCCTGTTCGCCGGCCTGACGGTCGGCGCCTGCGCCGCCCCCGCGGCAGCCGACCTGACCCTGGAGGGCCGCGGCTGGACGCTGACCCAGCTGAACGGCAAGCCGGTCGGGCTGATCCAGGACCAGCAGCCGCCCAGCCTCACCTTCGATGCCGCCAAGGGACGGGTGACCGGCTCGACCGGCTGCAATTCCCTGAGCGGCAGCTATCGCGTGGCGGGCGACACGATCGCCATCGAGAAGGTCGCCACCACCCGCCGCGCCTGCATGAACGGCATGGAGACCGAGCAACCGTTCCTCGCCGCGCTGAACCAGGCACGCCGGTGGAAGATCGCCGGCGGCCTGCTGACCCTGAGCGACGGCGCCGGTCAGGCGCTGGCGATCCTCAAGCCGTAGGAACGCCCCGCGTCGTCGAATATTCGAAATGCAGGGCCTGGCCCGGGTGGACCAGCGGGTGGATCGCATGGGCCGCCTGGGCCGCCTCGGCAAAGCCGGTCAGGATCAGCTTCAGCTTGCCGGGATAGGTGGCGATGTCGCCGACGGCAAAGACGCCATCGGCCGAGGTCGCCATCGTCGTGGGCGCCACCGCGATATGGTTGCGCTCGAGGTTCAGGCCGAAATCGGCGATCGGCCCGAGGGTCATGGCCAGGCCGAAGAAGGGCAGCAGCACGTCGGCCTCGAGCCGCCGGGCGTTGCCGTCGAGATCGCGCACGATCACCGCCTCCAGCTGCCCGCCCTGCCCCTCCAGTGCGTCGAGCTGGTAGGGCACGACGAGATCGATGCGGCCCGCGGCCACCAGTTCCTTCAGCCGCCGCTCGCTTTCCGGCGCAGCGCGGAAACGATCGCGCCGATGGACGACGGCGACGCTCGCCGCCACCTCGGACAACGACAGCGCCCAATCGACCGCCGAATCGCCGCCGCCGGCAATGACGATGCGCTTGGCCCGGTAATCCTCGCGCCGGCGAACGTAATAGTGGACCGTGCGGCCCGCCTCAAAAGCGTCGATACCGTCGAGCGGCGGGCGGTTGGGGCCGAAAGCGCCGCAGCCGGCCGCGACGATGACCGCACGGGCGGTGATCCGATCACCGGCCGAGGTCTCGACCTGCCAGCGGCCGTCCCCCGCCGACGTCAGCGCGGTGACCTGGCGGCCCAGGCGGTAATCCGGATGGAATGGCGCGGCCTGCTCGGCCAGCCGGTCGATCAGTGCCTGGGCCTCGATCCGGGGGTAGCCCGGGATGTCGTAGATCGGCTTTTCGGGATAGAGCGCGCTGCACTGGCCGCCCGGACCGTCGAGCGCATCGACGACCACCGCGCGCATCCCCAGCATGCCGGCCTCGAACACCGCGAACAAACCGACCGGCCCGGCGCCGATGATGACGATGTCGGTTTCGTACGCTGGGGTCGTGGACATGAGGCACTCTCTGGGGGCCGGGACGGGACGCCCCTTAACTAGCATCCTCACCCGTGAGGGCAAGCCTCCGCTTAGACGTCGGCGGTATCGGCCCACCCCTGGAGCGTGCCGCGCTGGAGCACCGCGTCATCGGGTGCGAGGTCGCCGGCCCCGAAATCGGGCAGCGACCTGAGCTGTTCGTAGTAGGCGGTGAAATCGGGCCGGGTGGCGTCGAACAGCTGGGCGAAGCTGTCGATGACGAAGTAGGACTTCTGGAACGTGTCGATGCGGTACTTGGTGCGCATGATCCGCATCAGGTCGAAACCGACGCGGTTGGGCGCATCCGAATCGAGGCTGAACACCGATTCGCCCTTCGACGACAGGATGCCCGAGCCGTAGATGCGCAGGCCGTCAGCGGTCCGGATCAGGCCGAATTCGACGGTATACCAGTAGAGGCGGGCGAGGTTGGTGAGGGCGCCCAGCGACCGCGCCTTCAAGCCCCCCTGGCCGTAGGCCTGCATGTAATCGGCAAAGATCGGGTTCATCAGGAGCGGCACGTGGCCGTAGATGTCATGGAAGACATCCGGCTCCTCGATGTAGTCCATCTCGTCGGGCTTGCGGATCCACCAGGCGGCCGGAAAGCGGCGGTTGGCGAGATGGTCGAAGAACACCTCGTCCGGGACGAGGCCCGGCACGGCGACGATCTGCCAGCCGGTGGTCTTCAGCAGGATGTCGGAAAGCCGCTCGAAATTCGGGATGCCGTCGGCGGCGACGCCGAGGCCGTCGAGCCCGGCCAGGAACTCGTGGCAGGCCCGGCCCGGCAGCAGCGCCGCCTGGCGCTCGAACAGCGTGCGCCAGACCTGATGGTCGGCAGCGGTGTAGGCGCCCCAGGGCTGGTCGATGGTGTAGTCGGCGCGCTGCGGCGTGCTGGCGGGGGCGGGCTGGCCCATGGCGCTCTCCTGTCGATCTCTTTGCCGGAGAGGTTAACGCGCGAACCTCGCGACGCGGGCGCAAAGCCGCGGCTCGCCGAGGCGAAATATGCGTCAAGTTTGCGCCATGGACGGAATTCATGCGAAAATCACGCGATGATTGCCCTCGACGTCTTCGATGTACGCATCCTGGCCGCCTTGCAGCGGGACGGCCGGCTGACCGGGGCGGCGCTGGCCGAGACCGTGCCGCTGTCGCCCTCGCAGATCCATCGCCGCATCCAGCGGCTGGAGCAGGCCGGGCTGATCGCCCACTACCGGGCGGTATTGAGCCCCGAGGGCCTGGGGCTGGGATTGATGGCGCTGACCCATGTGCTGCTCGACCGCCATGAGCCCGAGATCACCCGGCGCTTCCGCGAGGCGGTGGCGCGCCTGCCGCAGATCCTCGATGCCTATGCGGTGACCGGCGACTTCGACTACATCCTCAGGGTCATCACGCCCGACCTCGCGGCCTTCTCAACCTTCCTGTCGGAAGACCTGATGGGGATCGCCGGCATCCGCTCGGTGCGTTCGAACGTCGTGCTCGAAGCGATCAAGCAAAGCTCGGCCCTGCCGCTCGATCACCTCAGCCCGGGCGGGTGAGGTCGAGTTCGACCCGCACCGCGTCGACCTCGACGATCGGCCGGCAGACGAAGCCGAGTTCCTGGGCCAACTGCCGCATCCGGCGGTTCTCGCGCAGGATGTCGCCGGTCAGGATCCGGGTGCCGCGGGCCCGGCAGTAGGCGATGATCGTCTGCATCAGCAGCCGACCCAGCCCGAGGCCTTTCTGGTCGGAACGGATGATGACGGCGAATTCGGCGGAATGGTTGTCGGGATCGCCGACGGCGCGGACGACGCCCAGGGTTTCTTCCTGGCCCTCGTCGTTGCGCATCGTCGCCACGAAGGCCATCTCGCGGTCGTAGTCGATCTGGGTGAAGCGGGCCATGTCGCGATGTTCCAGCATCGACATCGGCCCGAAGAAGCGCAGCCGGATATCCTCCGGCGTCAGTTTGGCGAAGAACACCATATGCGCCGGCTCGTCCTCCGGCCGGATCGGCCGGATGGTGATCTCGCGGCCGCCGCGCAGCGTAATGGTGCGGACCAGGTTCTGCGGATAGGGGCGGATCGCCAGATGGTCGCCGCCGCGGGCCGGGCTGCGCGCCACCGCGATGCCGGCGCCGCCGATCCGCGCCCCCTCGGGCCCGAGCCACACCGGATTGAGCGTGAGCCGGCGCAACTCCGGCAGGTCGACCACGGCCTGCGACAGCTTGACCAGGATCAGCGCCGCCTGCTCGACGTCGAAGGGCGCGTGCAACGGATCGCGCAGCGCCGCACTGCCGATGCGGGTGCGGCTGATCACCTCATGGGCCAGCGAGAGATTCAGCGGCGGCAGCGCGTAGGCGATATCGGCGATCGATTCGGCGGCCGCCCCGCCGCGGCCGAAGCGCAAGACCGGCCCGAAGACGGGGTCGACCTGGACGCCCAGCAGCAGCTTGATCCCCGGCGTGCCCGACAGGTCGGCAGAAGGCAGGTCGTAGGCGGCAAGCAAGGCCTGAGCCTCGTCCGAGGTCAGCTGATCGCGGCCGCGGTCCAGCGCGCCGTCGATGATCCTGCGGGCCACTGCCTGGTCGGGAACGAAGTCCTCCGGCACCGCCGGCGGCGTTTCCATCAGCATGTCCTGGGTGCGGCGATACTCGACCATGTGCATGAAGGCCGCCACGGCATTCTCCGGCGCCGAGAAGTTGGGCACGCCGGCGGTATCGAGCATGCCCTGCGCCATCCGCACCGAAGCGCCGCCCGGGAAACAGGCCAGCAGGTTCTTGTCGGTCGTCTTCGCCGCCTCGATGACCACGGCCGCGACTTCCTCGGGCACCACCGTCGGCAGCGGACAGTAGATCGTCAGCACGGCATCGACGCCAGGATCGGCGAGCAGGATCCGCAAGGCTTCGGCGAAGCGCCGGGGATCGGCGTCGCTCGACATGTCGACCGGATTGACGCCGCTCCACGACGGCGGCAGCACCTTGTTCAGCTTGGCCAACGTCTTCTTGGTCAGCGGGGCGAGCCGGCCACCGCGCGCGGCCAGCGTATCGACCGCCATGATGCCGGCCCCGCCGCCATTGGTCAGCACCGCCAGGCGCTCGCCGAACAGCCGGCGCGGCCGTGACAGGGTTTCGGCGGCGGCAAACAGCTCGTCGATGGTTTCGACCCGCACGATGCCGGCGCGGCGCAAGGCCCCGGCGGCCGCGCCGTCGTCGCCGATGATCGCATTGGAATGGCGGGCGGCCGCGGTCGCCGACCACGGCCCGCGCCCCGATTTGATGGCGACGATGGGCTTGTTGCGGGCGGCGGCGCGCGCCGCCGACAGGAACCGGCGGGGATCGCTGATCGATTCGACGTGCAACAGGATCGCGCGGGTATTGGGATCGGTTGCCAGCAGATCGATGACGTCGCCGAAGGCGATGTCGCCGGCATCGCCGAGCGACATGAACTTGGCGAAACCGATATTGTGATCGGCCGCCCAGTCCAGCACCGCATTGGCCAGCCCGCCCGACTGGCTGACGAAGGCGATGCGGCCGGGCTTGGCCTGCACCGGCGCGAAGCTTGCGTTCAGTCCGTTCTCGGCCGATTGCAGCCCGACTGAATTGGGGCCGAGCAGGCGGATGCCCCAATGCCGGGCCAAGGCCATCATCTGGTCCATCAGCGGCACGCCGGCCGCATCCGTCGCCTCGCGCATCTCGGCGGTCAGCACGACGACGACCTTGCAGCCGCGCTGCCCCAGCGCGTCGATCAGCGCCGGGATCGGGCCCGGCTTGGTGCAGATCAGCGCCAGGTCCGGGGCGACCGGCAATGCCTCGACGCTGGCAAAGCAGCGGATGCCCTGGACGCGGGCGCGCTTCGGATTGACGGCCAGGATCGCGCCCTTGAAATCGCCGCCCAGCAGGTTGCGCAGGACGATGGTCCCGACCGAGCGTTTCTTTTCGCTGGCGCCGATTACCGCGACGGTCCTGGGGTGGAACAGCGCGTCGAGCTGGGCCAGCCCACCGCGAAAGGCCGGCGTGGCCGGGGCGGCGACCAGGGTCGGGCGGCTGCCCGCGCCCTCGCTGCGATCATTTGCCGCGGGCTGCCCGACATCGACAGGCCCGGTGCCACGCGCACGGCGCCAGCGCAGGCGAAGACCAGATTTGCTCGGCTTCAGCATCGCGGCCAGGAAACCTTCTTCCATCGGTTTGCACCTTCTCGTGGTGTCGCCACCATTGGGTGCCCTCCGGAAATTCGTCTCCCCCTTGCAGACCCGTCATCGCGCCAGCGTTATGCTGCACTGCAACAACACCTGGGAAGATGGGGGATCGGACGGCCGAGGTCAAGCCCCGGCCGAGGCTTCGACCGCAGGCTTATTCCGGCTTCTTCATGGTGAGCAGCTTCTCCGACATGTTCAGGTTCAGCACCGTGATCTTGTCGAGCAGATCCTCGTCCGGCTGCTTCTGCAGGACGATCGCCGCCTTGGTCATGAAATCGGAAACCTTGACCAGCCACTCGGAGGTTTCCGTGGTGACCTCGGCGAAGTGATTGCCGATCAGGTTGCGGTAGAACATCCAGAGCTGAACGTTGCTTTCCAGCACCTCGACCAGCGCGTCGCGATCGCTCGGGTTCTGCTTTGCCGTATCGATGCGCACGGCATGATCGAGGAACGGATAGGCCAGCTTCTCGATCGGCGTGAGTTCGACGTCGTCTTTTTCGTCGGCCATCGGATCATCCTCTCTTGTCGCCACGGCGACGGATGGATCGCCGGGATTTTCGTTTGCGGGACAGCGGCCGGCAATAATTGCCATACCTGACGGCAGCGCCTGCATTAACTCCACAAAATCTCTAACAAAATCTGTGCAAGGCGACAAGTGCGACACGTTTTCGCGCAACTAGATGACTGCCCGTGAAAGTCCAGATGACTTGGATTTTGTTAACGATGAGCGCTCAATAATGCCTCTGCCTTGTCGTGCGGGGTCTGCAGGGGATGAAGATCGGGTCTGGCCGGCCAACAGCCGGTTCCGCGAATGTCGGCGC
>JAEYTW010000326.1 GCA_023433835.1 Pseudomonadota bacterium
GCCGGCGCCCCCCCCCCCCCCCCCACGCCGGTATTGCAGCTACCCGTCGACGCCGCGGGAAGCGTGGTGCCGGCGCCCGCCACCGCGGTCCACCCGCTCATGTCGGCGAACGTGCCGTTGGTGACAAGCTCGGTATTCAGCGACGTCGCCTGTGCCGCGAACGGCATCCCCGCCAGGGCGACGGCGATAAGTGTTTTTTTCCAGGACACTCGGTTGTTCCCCCAGATCGAATCCGCCCGATCGGCGACGATCGCCAAAGAGCTTTGCAGTCATGGACTGCTATAAAACGGGAGAAACCCAGCCCTCAAGCAACGGATCGGAACAAGTTGGAACGACCGTTCGCACCAATATATAGGAGTATATTCTGATATGCCCTGCTGCAAATATACCTAGGAACTAGCTGATTGCGTGCAGTAGCCGGAAATGATTTACCCGCAAAATGACGGCCAAACCGCAGATTACCGGGGCAAAAGCAATGTCGCCATGGGATCCAGGCGTGTCGGATGGCGATGAAACGTTACGCGTGGCGCCGATGTAACGGTCACGTAACAAGTCAGCGAGAATAAAATACGCCAGGACACCAGATGGTAGTTGGAGCTAGCGTGGCGGGTAAAATGCGAAAATTCATCGCGGCCCGGTCGTACGGCCTCAGAAGCGGAAGCGGCTGACGTTGGCTGTGACGCCCGGGCAGAAGGTGCCGGACGGCGAAAGGGGCGGTCCGACCGGCGGCAACTGCAGCCTTGCGGCATTCTGACGCCCCACCCTGCATTTAAGATTGATTTGCAAGGCTAATCGGACGGGATTACGGTCACGGCCCTATCCGAAGCCCGGCCGAAACCGGGCAGCATGAGGTTGCCATGACAGTATTCCGCGTTCCTTTCCCGCTCCGCCTGGCCTCGACGCTGGCGGTGGTCGGAACCCTTATTGGCGCGCCCGTCGCCGTCCTCGCCCAGACGGCGCCGGCCGACGGCGACGGCATCGTCGTCTACAATGCCCAGCACGTCTCCCTGATGCAGGCCTGGACGCAGGGTTTCAGCCGCGACACCGGCATCAAGGTGACGGTGCGCAAGGGCAGCGACATGGAGCTTGGCAACCAGATCGTGCAGGAAGGCGCGGGCTCACCCGCCGACGTCTTCGTGACCGAGAATTCGCCGGCCATGGCGCTGGTCGACAATGCCGGACTGTTCGCCCCGCTCGATCCTGCGACGCTCGCCCAGGTGCCGGAAAACTATCGCCCGGCCAACGGCCACTGGATCGGCGTGGCCGCGCGCTCGACCGTGTTCGCCTACAACACCACCCTCCTGAAGCCCGATCAGTTGCCGAAATCGCTGCTTGATCTCGCCCAGCCGGACTGGAAGGGCCGCTGGGCCGCGTCGCCGGCCGGCGCCGATTTCCAGGCGATCGTCTCGGCGCTGCTGCAGCTGAAGGGCGAGGCGGCAACCGCCGACTGGCTGAAGGGCATGAAGGAGAACGCCCGCTTCTATCGCGGCAACGGCGTCGTGCTGAAGGCCATCAACGCCGGCGAGGTGCCGGGCGGCATCATCTATCACTATTACTTCGCCGGCGACCGGGCCAATACCGGCGAGAACTCCAAGAACGTCGCGCTGCATTATTTCCGCAACGGCGATCCCGGCGCCTTCGTGTCGATCTCGGGCGCCGGCGTGCTGAAGTCGAGCCGCCATGCGAAGGAGGCGCAGGCCTTCGTCAAGTGGATGACGGCCAAGACCGGCCAGGAACTGCTCAAGACCGGCAATTCCTACGAATACGCCGTCGGCAACGGCGCGGAATCGAATGCCGCGCTCGAGCCGCTGACCAAACTGGGCGCGCCGGTCGTGGCGCCGGACAAGCTGAACAACAAGGCCGTCACCGACATGATGACCGCGGCCGGCCTGATGTGACCGACCGGCCGCGGCGTTTCGCCTGCGCCGCGGCCGGATTCTCCTGATGACATCTATTTCCTCCCCCGCCCCTCTCACCTTGCGCCGCGCCGGCCGCTGGCCGCATGGGTCGGCCTTTGCCCTGGCCGGCCTCGTCTCGCTCGTGGCCCTGCTGCCGCTCGGCTTCGTCGTCTGGGTCACCGTCCAGACCGGCTGGGAAACCGTCTACCGGCTGGTCTTCCGCGGCCGGGTCGCCGACCTTCTGGTCAATACCCTGCTGCTCGAGATCGCCACGATCCCGATCGCCGTCGTGCTGGCCGTGGCGCTGGCCTGGCTGACCGAGCGCAGCGATCTGCCGGCCGCCCGGCTCTGGGCCTGGCTTGCCGTGGCCCCCCTGGCCATCCCCGCCTTCGTGCACAGCTACGCCTGGGTCACCGTGGCGCCGGGCATGCACGGCCTCCCGGCCGCCACGCTGGTCTCGGTGCTGGCCTATTTCCCCTTCCTCTATCTGCCGATCGCAGCCCAGCTGCGCCGCCTCGACCCGGCGATGGAGGATGTCGCGGCCTCGCTGGGCGATGGGCCGTTCCGGGTCTTCATGCGGGTCGTGCTGCCCCAGCTACGCATCGCCATCCTCGGCGGCGCGCTGCTGGTGGGCTTGCATCTCCTGGCCGAATACGGCCTCTACGTGATGATCCAGTTCGATACCTTCACCACCGCCATCGTCGACCAGTTCCAGTCGTCGTTCCAGGGGGCGGCCGCCAACATGCTTGCCGGGGTGCTGGTGTTGTGCTGCCTGACCCTGCTCGGCCTCGACCTGCTGCTGCGCGGCGACGGGCGCTATGCCCGCGTCGGCGCCGGCGCGGCGCGGCTGGCGCCGCGCCATCGCCTGGGCCTCGCCACCCTGCCCTGCCTGCTGGTGCCGGTCGTCACCTCGGCGCTGGCGCTCGGCGTGCCGCTGCTGACGCTCGGCCGCTGGCTGGTGATCGGCGGGGCCGGCATCTGGCAGGGCGGGCCGATCGCCGATGCGATTGTCCAGACCGTGCTGTTCGCGCTGGGCGGCGCAGGCCTGACCACCGTCGTCGCCATGCCGATGGCCTGGCTGTCGGTGCGCGCGCCGGGCCGGCTACAGCGGCTGCTCGAGGCCTGCCATTATTATGTCGGCGCGCTGCCCGGCGTGGTCGTCGCCCTGGCCCTCGTCACGGTCACCGTGCGCGTGGCCCATCCGCTGTACCAGACCGTGTTCACCGTGCTGCTGGCCTATGCCCTGTTGTTCCTGCCGCGCGCCCTGGTCGGCCTGCGTGCCAGCATCAGCCAGGCGCCGGTCGAGCTCGAGCGGGCCGCGATGGCGCTGGGCCGGCCGCCGCTGGCGGCGGTGTGGGCGACGACGATCCGGCTGGCCGCACCCGGCGCCGCCGCCAGCATGGCGATGGTGGCCCTGGGCATCTCGAACGAGCTGACGGCGACCTTGCTGCTGGCGCCCAACGGCACCCGCACGCTCGCCACCGAGTTCTGGGCCGCGACGGCCGAGATCGACTATACCGGCGCCGCGCCCTACGCGGTGATGATGATCGTCGCCTCGCTGCCGCTGGTCTTCATGCTTCACGCGCAATCCAAACGGGCGGCCGGGCGATGACGGAACTGGTCATACAGGGTGTCGGCAAGCGATACGGCGCGGTGACCGCGCTGGCCGGCATCGATCTCACCATCTCGGGCGGCGGCCGCACGGCTGTGATCGGCCAGTCGGGCTCGGGCAAGACCACGCTGCTCCGCATCATCGGCGGGTTCGAGGCGCCCGATACCGGCCGCGTCACGCTCGACGGCGACCTCCTGGCCGACGGCCCGGCGATCGTGCCGGCCCATCGCCGCGGCATCGGCTTCGTGCCCCAGGACGGCGCGCTGTTCCCGCATCTGACGATCGCGGAAAACATCGGCTTCGGCATCGAGCGCGGCGCGACCGACCGCGACACCCGCATCGACGCCCTGCTCGACACCGTCGAGCTCGACCGTCGCATGCTGGCCCGCCGCCCGCACGAGCTCTCCGGCGGCCAGCAGCAACGCGTGGCCCTGGCCCGGGCACTCGCCCGCCGGCCGCGGCTGATGCTGCTCGACGAACCGTTCTCGGCGCTAGACACGGGCCTGCGCGAGACCATGCGCAAGGCGGTGGCCGCGATCCTGGCCCAGGCCGGCGTCACCACCATCCTGGTGACGCACGACCAGGCCGAGGCGCTGTCCTTCGCCGATCAGGTCGCGGTGCTGCGCCATGGCCAGCTCGCCCAGGTCGGCGCGCCGAGCCAGCTCTACCATCGCCCGCGGGACCCGGCGACGGCGGCCTTCCTCGGCGATGCCATCATCCTGCCGGCCGAGCTCGGCGACGGCATCGCCACCTGCGCGCTCGGCAGCATCCCTGCCCATACCGGCGCGCGCCGGGGCCAGGGTCAGATCATGCTGCGGCCCGAGCAATTGCGGCTGACGCCGGCGCAAGGCCAGGGCGACGCCCGCGTCACCGAGGTCGAGTTCGGTGGCGCCAGCTGCCGCGTCACCGTGGCGCTGCCGGACGCGACGACCTTCCCCGTCGGCGTCTCCAGCCTCGACCTGCCGTTGATCGGCGCGCCCGTCCATCTGGCGGTCCACGGTACGGCCCACGTCTTCTGACAAGAGGTTGTCGAAAACAGGCAGTGATCGCCGCTGCCAAGGTCCAAGGCTTCTGCAACACTCGATGCTGATCCCAGCAGCACCGAGGTCCCGTCATTGTCCGAGCGTCCGCGTTCCTGGCCCAAACTGCCCGGGCCGGTGGTCAAATCCGCCGGCCGCGCCCTGCAGATCCTCGAATTCTTCGACGACGTGCAGCGCGATGCCAATGTGGTCGAGGTCGCCCGGGCGCTGAGCTATCCGCAATCCTCGGCCTCGACCCTGCTGCGCAGCCTCGTCGCCATGGGCTATCTCAGCTATGACCGGGGCCAGCGCACCTATCGCCCGACCACGCGGGTGCGCCTGCTGGGCAGCTGGATCGATCCGCCGCTGTTTTCCGAAGGCAAGCTGCCGCGCCTGCTGCAGCAGCTGAACGCGGCGACCGAGGACACGGTGATCGTCGCCGCACGCAACGGCCTCTACGCGCAATACATCCACGTGGTCCAGGCGACGACGTCGCTGCGCCTGCATCTCACCCCCGGCACGCTGCGACCGCTGGCCGCTTCGGGCGCCGGCTGGGCACTGCTCTCGACGCAAGCCGACGAGGAAATCCGCAAGCTGGTCCGCCGCATCAATGCCGAGGCGCCGCCTGGCCAGGCGCTGGTCGACATCGCCCGCCTGCTCGACCGCATGGCCGAGATCCGCTCGCGCGGCTACGCGCTCAGCGTCAGCCAGGTGACGCCGGGCGGCGCCATCCTGGCCGCGACCCTGCCGGCTGCCTTGTCGGAAACCCCGCTGGTGATCGGCATCGGCGGGGCCAGCGAGCGCATCGCCAGCCGCGAGACCGAGCTGGCGAGGCTCCTGAAGGAGATGGTCGAGCTCCACCTCCACTCGGCGAGTTAGATGACGTTGCGCGCCCTCAGGTCATCGATGACCGCGGGCGACAGCGCCAGCACTTCGCCCAGCACCTCCGCCGTATGCTCGCCGATCAGCGGCGGCGGCCGGCGGTAGACCACCGGACTGCCTGATAGCTTGATCGGGTTGCCGGGCACGCGCACCTCGCCGGCCAGCGGATGGGCCATGCGCACCACCATCTCGCGCGCCGCGACCTGCGGGTCGTGCTCGATGTCGGCCATGGTGTTGATCGGGCCGGCCGAGATCTTGGCGGCGTGCAGGCGCTGCATCCAGTAGGCCTTGCCGTGATCCGACAGCACTTCGGTGATGGCGGCGGCGAGGGTCGGCCGGTTGGCGACGCGCGCGCCGTTGCGGGCAAAGCGCGGATCGTCGGTCCATTCGGGGTGCCCCAGCGCCTCGGCCAGCCGGCCGAATTCCCGGTCGTTGAAGGTCGCGATCAGGATATGGCCGTCGGCGACGGGATAAACGCCGTAGGGCGCCGCACTCGGGTGGTCGTTGCCGCTGCGCGGCAGGGCGGTGCCGCCGTTGAACCAGGCGGTGAAGGTGTTCAGCATCGCCGCCAGCTGGGAATCGAACAGCGAGACCTCGAGATGCTGGCCGCGGCCCGAGGCATGGCGGTAGTTCAGCGCCGCCAGGATGCCGATGGCGGCATTCATGCCGGCGCAGATATCGGCGATCGGCACGCCGACCCGGGTGGGCCCGGCACCGGGCTGGCCGTCGGGCAGGCCGGTGACCGACATCAGCCCGGCCATCGCCTGGGCAAGATAATCGTAGCCGGAGCGATCGGCATAGGGACCGGTCATGCCGAAACCGGTGATCGAGCAATAGATCAGCCGCGGGTTGATCGCCGCGAGATCGTCATAACCGAGGCCGTAACGGCCGAGCGTTCCGGTGCGATAGTTCTCCAGCACCACGTCGGCTTCCGCTACCAGCCGCCGAATCAGTTCGGCCCCCTCCGCTTGCGTGAAATCGACTGTTATCGAGCGCTTGCCGCGATTGACGCTCTGGAAATAGGTCGATTCCTCGCTGTCGCGGCCGTCGCGGTCCTTCAGCCAGGGCGGGCCGACGCGGCGAACGTCGTCGCCCTCGCCGCGCCGCTCGACCTTGATCACGTCGGCGCCGAGATCGGCCAGCAGCTGGCCGGCCAACGGGCCTGCCACCACCCGCGTCAGATCGACGACGCGGATGCCGGCCAATGCTTGCCCGTTCATTCAGAGGGCCCTCGTCTCGCCGCCGTCGGCATCGACGATGGCGCCGTGTATGAAGCCCGAGCGGACCGAGGCCAGGAAGGCGACGAGCCAGCCGATTTCCTCCGGCTTGCCGAAACGCTCGATGCCGGCGGCGGCCAGCAGGCGCGACGTCGCGGTCTCGCGGTCGACGCCGTCGGTCGCGGCGATGCGGTCGATGTTGTGGTTCAGCCGGTCGGTGGCAATACGCCCCGGATTGACCGCGTTGACCCTGACGCCGAGCGGTCGGCCAAGATCGGCCAGCGCCTTGGTCAGGTTGAGCAGCGCGGCATTGACCGAGCCGCCGATGGTGAATTCGGCGGTGCCGACGCGGCTGCCGACGCCGACGATGTTGATCAGGCTGCCCCGGCGCTTTTCCAGCGCCGGCCAGGCCGCCCGGCTCATGCGGACATAGCCGTGCAGCTTCAGCGCATAGCCGTCCTGCCAGTCGTCCTCGGTCAGGGCCAGGAAATGGCCGCGCCGCGTCGCCCCGGCATTGTTGACCAGGATATCGACATGCTCGAAAGCCTTGGCGATGCCGGCCCAGGTCGCCGTCACCGCCGCGGGATCGCGCAGGTCGGCGGAAAAGCATTCGACCCGCACGCCATGATCGCGCCGCAGTTCCGCCGCGACGGTCTCCAACTGGTCGGCATTGCGCGCCACCAGGCCCAAGTCGACGCCCTCGGCCGCCAATGCCGCGGCCACCGCGGCGCCGATCCCCTTGTTGCCGCCGGTGACCACGGCGGTCTTGCCACGCAACTCCAGGTCCATGATATGTTCTGCCTCTCTTGTCAGTTCTGGCGCGACGCGGCCCGGACGCCGCTGAGCGTCTGGTTCGGCGCGATGTTCTCGGGGTCGATGCGGATCTCGATCAGGGCGGCGCGCCCCGCCGCCCTGGCGCGGGTGAACGCGTCGGCGAACTGGGCCGTCTCGGTCACCACCTCGCCATGGGCGCCGAAGGCGCGGGCATAGGCGGCGAAATCCGGGTTGACCAGGTCGGTGCCGATGGTGCGGCCGGGATAGTGCCGTTCCTGATGCATGCGGATGGTGCCGTAGAGACCGTTGTTGATCACCAGGAAGATCGTCCTGGCGCCGTATTGCAGCGCGGTCGCCAGCTCCTGGCCGCACATCAGGAAGCAGCCGTCGCCGCTGACCGAGACGACGGTGCGGTCGGGGTGGGCCAGCGCCGCGGCCACCCCCGCCGGCACGCCGTATCCCATCGCCCCGCTGGTCGGCGCCAGCTGGGTGCGCCAGCCGTGGAATGGGAAATAGCGATGAATCCAGATCGCGTAATTGCCGGCGCCGTTGGCGACGATGGCATCGTCCGGCAGGACCGAGCGCAGATGGGCCACGATCGCCCGCATGTCGACCGCGCCGGTCGAACGGCCGTCCTCCAACCCATCCAGATAGGCCCGGCGCAACCGCGACGACCAGTCGGCCCAGGGCGGCGTGGCCGTGGGGGCGAGGCCGGCGGCCGCGCGTGCGAACTGCGGCAGCCCGGCGACGACGCCGAGGCTGGCGCGATAGACGCTGTGCAATTCCTCCGGATCGGGATGGACATGCACCAGCGCCGGGCCGGGCAGCGGCGGCGTGACCAGCGTATAGCCCGAGGTGGTGATCTCGCCGAGCCTCGGCCCCGCGGCAATCAGCAAGTCGGCCTCGCGGATCGCCGCGGCGAGCGTCGCCGACAGGCCGAAGCTGGCATGGCCGGCGTAGTTCGGATGCCGGTTGTCGACGTAATCCTGGCAGCGATAGCTCGCCACCACCGGCAGGTTCCAGGCCCGGGCGAAGGCTTCGAAGTCTTCCCGCGCCTGCGCATTCCAGGTACCGCCGCCGACGATGGCGAGCGGGCGCCGTGCGCTTTCCAGCAGCCGGCGCAATTCGGCCATCGCATCGGGGCTCGGATAGCCCTGCGCCGCCGGCACCGGCGGGCTGTCGGCAACGTCGACCGCGTCGACCAGCATGTCCTCGGGCAGGGCCAGCACGACCGGGCCGGGGCGGCCGGCGGTGGCGGTGGCGAAGGCGCGCTGGACGAATTCGGGGATGCGCGCGGCGTCGTCGATCTCGGCGATCCACTTGGCGGCATCGCCGAACATGCGGCGGTAGTCGACCTCCTGGAAGGCTTCCCGACCGCGCACGGCCCGCTCAACCTGGCCGACGAACAGGATCAGCGGCGTCGAATCCTGGCGGGCGGTATGCAGGCCCACCGCGGCATGCGAGGCGCCGGGCCCCCGGGTGACCATGCAGATGCCGGGGCGGCCGGTCAGCTTGCCGTGTGCCTCGGCCATGTTGGCCGCCCCGCCTTCGTGCCGGCAGGCGATGAAGCGGATCGCATCCTCATGGGCGATCAACCCGTCGAGCAAGGCGAGATAGCTTTCGCCCGGCACGCCGAACACTAGGTCGACCCCGTGCAGGCGCAGCTGATCGGCAAGGATCTGGCCGCCGGTACGCATACGCTCGCCGCTCATGCCTGGGGCCGCCAGGCCAGCAGGCGGCGCTCGATCATCGAGACGGTACCGTCCAGCACCAGGGCGAAGGCGGTCAGCACGATGATGCCGGCGAAGACGGTCGAGACGTCGAACACCGCCTCGGCCTGCAGGATCAGGTAGCCCACGCCTTGGGACGAGCCGAGATATTCGCCCACCACCGCGCCGACGAAGGCCATGCCGACCGAGGTATGCAGGCTGGAGAAGACCCAGCTGGTGGCGGACGGCAGGTAGACGGTGCGCAGCAGCTGGCCCTTGGAGGCGCCGAGCATGCGGGCATTGGCCAGCACCAGCGGGCTGACCTCGCGGATGCCCTGGTAGACGTTGAAGAACACGATGAAGAAGACCAGCGTGAAGCCGAGCGCGACCTTCGACCAGATGCCCAGCCCGAACCAGACGATGAAGATCGGCGCCAGGATGACGCGGGGCATGGCGTTCAACCCCTTGATGAAGGGATCGAGCAGGGCGGCCAGCACCGGGCTCAAGCCCAAGGTCAGGCCGACGGCGACGCCGAAGACCATGCCGAAGCCGAAGGCCAGGATGGTTTCGAGCAGGGTGATCCACAGATGCTGGTAGATCATGCCAGACGAGAACCAGACCCAGATGCGCTCGAACACCTTGATCGGCTCGCCGAAGAAGAACGGCGGCATGATCTTCCAGGCGGTGAGGAAATGCCAGGCGACCAGCATGCCGAGCAGGATGGCAAGCTGGCCGAGCAGGATGTTGCCGTAGACCAGGTTCTTCGCCGGCTTGCGCGCCGGCAGTTCGCTCGCGGCCGCGGCGTGGCTCATGACCGCACCGCCTTGCCGTGCGCCTTCATCACTTCGTCGCGCATCGTGTTCCAGATTTCGGTGTGCAGTTCGAGGAAACGCCGGGTCAGGCGGATTTCGGCGACGTCGCGCGGCCGCGGCAGGTCGATGTGGAATTCGCCGATCGGCCGCGTGCCCGGGCCGGCCGACAGGACGATGACACGATCGGACAGCGAGATCGCCTCCTCCAGGTCGTGGGTGATGAAGATCACCGACTTGCGGTCGGCCGACCACAGTTCCAGCAGCTCGTTCTCCATCAGCTGGCGGGTCTGGATGTCGAGCGCGCTGAACGGTTCGTCCATCAGCAGGATGCGGGGATCAAGGATCAGCATCTGGGCCAGCGCGGTGCGCTTGCGCATGCCGCCCGACATCTGGTGGGGATATTTTTCCTCATGCCCCTCCAGCCCGACGCGGCGCAGCCAGAGCCGGGCCTGGCGCCGGCGCTCGTCCGGCGCCACGCCGCGATACTCAAGACCGATCGCGACGTTGTCGAGCGCGCTGCGCCAGGGCATCAGCGCGTCGGACTGAAACATATAGCCGGCCTTGCCGTTCAGGCCGCGCAGCGGGGCCCCACCCACCCCGACCGCGCCCGCGGTCGGTTCAAGCAGCCCGGCGACCAGGTTCAGGATCGTCGACTTGCCGCAGCCGGTCGGGCCGACGACCGAGACGAACTCGCCCTCGCCGATCGTGAGCGTCGCATCGGCCACGGCGACATAGTTGCCGAAGGCGCAGGTGACGGCGTCCAGCGTAACGGCCGCCGGGGCTGCATCGGTGCGGGCACGCGGGCTTTCCATCGTCATCAGCATGGTCACTGCCCAAGCTTCCGGTTGGCCTTCTCGACGAACGAGTCGTCGTAGGTCTTGGCCAGGTCGACCTTGGCTGCCTTGATCTCGGCGTCGTATTCGATCAGCCCGTCATAGACCGTCTTGACCGCGGCCGGCGTGATCATGCCGTCGCGCGAGAAACCGTCGAGGCTTTTCATGATGGTGTCGCGATAGAGCGCGGGATCGTTGCGCCAGTATTCCTCGGGCACCGCCTTCAGGAGTTCATCGGGCGAGGCCGTGCGCATCCAGCGCAGCGCGCGCACCACGCCGGTGACGATGCCTTGGGCCGCCTGCGGGTTGCGGCGGATGAAATCGCCGGTGGTGTAGAGGCAGAGGAAGACGTACTCGTCCTTGAACACCTCCTTCGTCGCCGCCATCGTGCGGGTATCGACGACCACCTTGATATCGCCGGTGCGCTCCAGCTCGGTGATGACCGGGTCGTAGTTGACGATCGCCTGCAGCTCGCCGCCGGTGCGGATCGCGGCGACCGCGCCGGCGGTATTGCCGATGCCGATGACCGAGACGTCGGAGGGCGCCAGGCCGTTCTGGGCCAGGAGCAGGTTCAGCAGCAGATGGGTGGCCGAGCCCGGGGCGGAGACGCCGATCTTGGCGCCCTTCAGATCCTTGATCGAGTTGAACTTCGGCGCGAAGGCCTTGGTCACGCCGAGCACGATGCCGGGGGCGTTGGAGAAGGCCACGATGCTCTTGATATCCTGGCCCTTCACCTGCATGCGGATGGTGTGCTCATGCACGCCCGCCACCATGTCGACCTGGCCGCCGACCAGCGCCTGCAGGCCTTTGGTGCCCGACCCGAAGTCGGTCACCTGCAGGTCAACTCCCTCGTCACGGATGAAGCCCTTGGTGCGGGCGATGTTGAGCGCCAGCAGCGCCACCTGGGTCGACGAACCGCCGACGCCGATGGTGGCCTTGACCGGCGCCTGTGCCGACCCGGAACCCGGAGTCAGCGCGAGCGCCATCGCGACGGCCGCAGCCGCCCACAGCAGTCTTTTCATTGTTGCCCAGCCTTTCGTTTCGTCCCTGTCGGTCAGGCCTGCCCGGTCGGGCCGACCTTACCCTTCGGCGATCACCGGATTGCGCAAGCAGCCGATGCCGTCGATTTCGATTTCAACCATGTCCCCTGCCGTCATGTCGGCACTGATGCCGTCGGTGCCGAGCCAGATCACGTCGCCCGGATAGAGCGTGACGTAGCGGGTGGTGGCCGCGATGTAGTCGGCGAGGTCGAAGATCATCGCGCCGGTGCGGAAGGCCGAAACCTCGGTCCCGTTCACACGCACCCGCGTCATCATCGTCGCCACGTCGACGTCGGTCTCGATCCAAGGCCCCATCGGCTTGAACGTGTCGCTGTTCTTGGCCCGCCAGATCGTCCGGTCGGATTTCAGCCAGGTTCGTTCGGTGACGTCGTTGCCGATGGTGTAGCCGAACACGCCGGCCAGCGCGTCGGCCCGCGTCGCCTGCCGCATCGTCCGGCCGATGACGGCGACCAGCTCGCCCTCGTACTGCACCTTGCCCGACGAACCCTGCGGAATGACAATCGGATCGTTCGGGCCGATCAGCGCGTTGACGGCGCGATAGCCGATCTCCGGCCGCTCGGGCGGCGTGGTGCTCTTATGCGTCGCGGTCACGCCCTGCGGCAAGTGCCCGTGATAGTTCTGGCCGACGGCATAGAAGGTGCGCGGCAGGACCGGGCAGAGCAGCTCGACCTCGGCCAGCGCGAAGCGCCGGCCGGTCGGCTGCCGCAGTCCGAAGAAATCGCCGTCGATCTCCTCGATCCCCTCGGCACCGACCCGGCCATGGGCGATCCGCCCCTCGGCCCTGAACCGCGCCCAGCGCATCAGAACTTGACGTTCACGGTGTCGAAGTTCGCCGGGAGATTGATCTCCATCAGCTCGCAGTCTTCCGAGAAGTCGAGCACCTTGTGCTTGATGCCGCTCTGGTTCCAGCAGCTGCCCTTGCGCATCATGTGCACGCCGTAGCCTTCGAATTCCAGCTGCATCCAGCCTTCCAGGATGTAGGCCATGTTGAAGGCGCAGTCGTGGAAATGCGGCTTGCGGTTGGCGCTGGTGCAGGGGTGGATCGGGCGGATCACATGCACCTCGATCAGGTTGCCGGTTTCCGGCGTCAGGCCGAGATGGCGATAGCGGACATAGTCGCGATAGCCGTCGCCGGCCTTGAAGCTGTCCTCGGTCAGGTGGCTGACCTGAAACTGCTGCTCAGGGTAGTTGCGCTGATGTTCCGGCGTGATGTCGAAGACCTTGTTCTTGGCCTTGTGATCGACCTCGGCGGCTTCCTTGACTTGAGCGTCCATCGGCGTCCTCCCGTCTACGCTGTTGATTGCGGGGTCATCATTCGGGACGGCCATGGCCCTGCGCAACCCTGCGACGCGTTTCGGGCCCAGGACAACACATATGGATTTTGACCGCGGTTTTGCTGCGCTGCGGCACGGTTCTCGCGACACATATGTGATGACTGCGGGTGGTTTTCACGATTGCGATTTTGGAATCCAATGCGCCGGGCCACTCTCGGCCCGCATCCTTATTCACGGTCATCGCATGAGCAGAATCGATCTCCCCTTAAGCCCGCCGCCCGACTGCGAGCCCTTGCGCGCCGACGTGCGCGACTTTATCGCCGCCCATCGCCACCGCTGGTCGCCGACCGACCGCGCCCGGTCCTGGATGAGCTACGATCGGGACTTGAGCCTGGCCCTGGGCGCCCGCGGCTGGATCGGCATGACCTGGCCCAAGGCCTATGGCGGGCGCGAACGGTCCGCGATCGAGCGCTACACCGTACTGTAAGAACTGGTTGCCGCCGGCGCGCGGGTCGGCGCCCACTGGATCGCCGACCGCCAGAGCGGCCCCCTGATCCTGCGCGTCGGCAGCGAGGCGCAGCGCCAGGCCATCCTGCCGCGCATCGCCGCCGGCGCCGTCACCTTCTGCATCGGCATGAGCGCGCCCGATTCCGGTTCCGACCTCGCCTCGATCCGCGCCCGGGCGCGGCGCGACGGAGACGGCTGGGTGCTCAGCGGCACCAAGCTGTGGACCACCAACGCCCGTCGGTCGGACTACATGATCGGCCTGTTCCGCACCGGCGCCGGCCCGGACGAGCGCCAGCGTGGCCTCAGCCAGTTCCTGATCGACATGCGCCTGCCCGGCATCGAGGCGCGGCCGATCGCCGATCTCGGCGGGCACGACGATTTCAACCAGGTCACCTTCGACGATGTCCGGCTGATGCCGGACGCGCTGCTCGGCACGGAAGGAGAAGGCTGGGCGCAGGTCTCGTCCGAGCTGGCGCTGGAACGCAGTGGACCGGAACGGCTGCTTTCATCGTTCCCGCTGCTCGCCGCGGCGGCCGCGGAAGCGGATACGCAGCACGCGGCGCTGATCGGCACGCTGGTCGCCGAGGTCGCGGTGCTGCGCCAGATGTCGCTGGCGGTGGCCGACATGCTGCAGGCCGGCGCCTCGCCGGCCTTGCAGGCGGCGCTGGTCAAGGATCGCGGCACGATCTTCGAGCAGGACGTGGCCGAGCGGCTGCGGCCGGTGCTGGCCGAGGCGCAAGGCGAGCTGGCGACGATGTACCAGGCGACGATGCAGGTGGCGCCGAGCTTCACCCTGCGCGGCGGCACCACCGAGGTGCTGCGCGGCATCGTCGCCCGCGGCCTGGGGGTGCGCTGATGATCGTCGAGACCGTCGACCGCCTGCTGCGCGACAAGGTCGATCGCGACCTCTTGCATCGCGCCGCCACCGGCAACATGCCCGAGGCGCTGTGGCGGGCATTGGAAGAACTGGGCCTGCCGCTGCTGCTGGTCGCCGAGGAACGCGGCGGCATCGGTGCCGCGCCGGCCGATACCGCCGGCGTCATCATGGCGGCCGGACGCCATGCCCTGCCGCTGCCGCTGGCCGAAACCGTGCTGGCCGCCGGGTTGAGCGACCGCTACGGCCTTGCCCTGCCCGCAGGCCCGCTGACCCTGGTCGCAGAACCGCTGGCCGCCGACATGCGGGGCACGGCCGCAGCCGTGCCCTGGGGCGGCACGGCCACGGCGCTGGCGCAGGCCGGCGATCGCCTGGTCCTCTGCGGCACCGCGGGCCAGTCCGGCCGCAATCTGGCGGGCGAGCCGCGCGACCGCATCGTCTATGACGGGATCGCCCCACTCGCGATCTCGGAGGGCGCGGCGCCGGCGGGCGTTGTGGAACAGGCAGGCGCGCTGGCGCGCAGCCTGCAGATCGCCGGGGCGCTGGACCGGCTGGTCGACGATTGCGTCGACTATGCCGGCACCCGCGCCCAGTTCGGCCGCGCCATCGGCGCCTTCCAGGCGATCCAGCAGATGCTGGCCGTGCTGGCCGGCGAGGCGGCGGCGGCCCGCATCGCAGCCACGTTTGCCTGCGCCCAATGGGACGGGCCGGATTTCGGCACGGCGGTTGCCATCGCCAAGATCCGCTGCGGCCAGGCTGCCGGCATCGCGATGCGGACGGCGCACCAGATCCACGGCGCGATCGGTTTCACCTGGGAACACCACCTGCATTTCCTGACCAACCGGCTGCGCGCCTGGCGCGACGAGTTCGGATCGGAACAGCGCTGGGCCGAACGGCTCGGCGCCGCCGCCATGGCACGAGGCGAAGACGGCCTCTGGCCTTTCATCACCGCCATCGGGATTGCCAAATGAGCTTCGTTGCCACCACCCGCCAGGATGCCGTCCTCACCCTGACCCTGAACCGGCCCGAGCGGCGCAACGCCATCGGCGAGTTCGGCGAGTGCGAGGACATCATCAACGCCTGCGCCGCCGCCAATGCCGATCGCAGTGTCGCCGTCGTCATCCTGACCGGCGCCGGCAGCGCCTTCTCGGCCGGCGGCGACCTGAAGCGGATCCGCGAACGCAGCGGCATCCTGGAAGGGCAGAACGGCATCGAACTGCGCGATGCCTATCGCCGCGGGGTGCAGCGGGTGCAGCAGGCGATCTACGGCCTCGAGATGCCGGCGATCGCCGCGGTCAACGGCCCGGCGCTGGGGCTGGGCTGCGACCTCGCCTGCGCCTGCGACATCCGCATCGCCGCCGAGGGGGCGACCTTCGCCTCGACCTTCGTGCGACTGGGCCTCGTCCCCGGCGACGGCGGCGCCTGGCTGCTGCCGCGCGCGGTCGGCGCCTCGCGCGCCGCCGAGATGTGCTTCACCGGTCGCAACATGCCGGCGGCCGAGGCACTGTCCGCCGGGCTGGTGTCGCGTGTCGTGCCCGGCGACGATCTGCTTGCCACCGCCCACACCCTCGCCGAGGAGATCGCAGCCAATTCCGGCCCGGCAGTGCGGTTGGCCAAGCGCCTGCTGCGCGAGGCCGACCACGCGCGGTTCGACACCGTGCTGGAAATGTCGGCCGCGTTCCAGGCGCTGTGCCACGAAACCCCGGAGCACCACCGCGCCCTCGACGCGCTGTTGGCGAGGCGCTAGACGGCGGTCCGCAGCAGTTCCGAGACCACGCGCTCGAGATCGCGCAGCGAGGCGCAGGTCAGCGTGCGATCGCAATGCGGGGCCAGCCGCTTCATCTCGCTGTCGCCTGAGCCCCACAAGCCCCTGGGCTCGGGGTTCAGGAACAGCACGCGGCGGGCGCGGTCGTGTATCTGTTTCAGGATGTCGGCGCGCGGATCGCCGTAGTTGGAGCGGGCATCGCCCAGGATCAGCACGGTGGTGCGATGGTCGACGTCGGCCATCGCCAGCGCGGCGAAATCGGCAAAGGCCTGACCGTAATCCGTCGAGCGGCTGCCGTAGCGGTCGAGCGCCCGGCCCAGCGCCGCCTCGATATCGTCGCCGACCAGCAGGTCGGTGATCTCGCCGAGTTCGCCGGAGAAGGCGAAGGAGCGCACCTGGGGCAGCACTTCCTGCAACGAGTGCAGGAACATCAGGAGGAAGCGCGAGACGGTGGCCACCGAGCCCGACACGTCGCAGATCGCCATCACCTTCGGCCGGTCGACGCGGTGCTTCTTCCAGACGGTATGAAACAACAGGCCGTCGAACTCGATATTGGCGCGGATCGTGCGACGGACGTCGAGCTGGCCGCGGCGGGCACGTCTGGCGCGGCGCGAATGCAGCGCGATCAGCTTCTTGGCCATGCGGCGCACCAGGCCGCGCATCACCGACATGTCGCGGCGATCGACGTTCGACAGCCGCAGGCGCGACAGCATCTCCTCGCGCAATTGCCGCCCGGCATTGGCCGCGACCAGCTCCAGCTGGCGCTCGACATAGTCGTAGACCTGGGCCTGCAGCCGCGCCCGCGCCTCCCTCAGCCGTTCGGCAACGGCCGGATCGTTGTCGATCCGATCGTCAAGCTGCGCCAGGCCCATCGCCTCCATGATGCGGCGGGTGAACTGGCCGCGCTGGGTGAAGATGCGGATCTGGTTGAGCTGCACCACCCGCGCCGCCTCGGCCAGCGCCATCTGCAAGCCCGCCTGGTCGCCGCCGAGCAGCAGGTCGGCAAGATCGCCGCCCGGCTGGCCCTGCCCCCCGCCGCTGCCGCCGCCCGGCAGGCCGCCGGCACCGGGCATGACGTCAGACGGCGTTGACGAATCATCCGGCGTCTCGTCGGTGAAAGGCGTGAAACTGAAGAAGCGATCGAAGACATCGGTGAAGGCGGCCTTCTCGCCCTCGGTCTTGGCCAGCACCTGAGACAGCGCATCGTGCAGCACGGCCCGGTCATCATAGCCGACCAGCCCCAGCACGGCGCCCGCATCGATCGCCTCGGCGGTCGAGATCCGCACGTCGGCGGCGCGCAGCGTCCGGATGAAATCGCCGAGGACGGCGGTCATTTCGAAAAAAGCTCCACGGGCGTCATTCCGGGCGGAGCGCAGCGGAGACCCGGAATCCAGGGTAAGCGCGGCCCCGTTTGCGACCCCATTGCCCTGGATTCCCGCTTTCGCGGGCATGACGATGGCGGTTTAAGATCGGCGCCTACGGCGGTCATCCCGCTTTGCGCGCCTTGGCGATCAGGGCGTGCAGCTCGCCGTCGGCCGTGTCGATGTCGTCCTGGAACTTGAGCAGCACGTTGAGCGTCTGGCGCACCAGCTCCGGCTCGATCTCGCGGGCATGCAGCAGCACGAGAGCGCGGGCCCAGTCGATGGTCTCGGAAACCGCCGGCTTCTTCTTCAGGTCGAGGGCGCGCAAGCCCTGGACGAAGGCGACGAGCTGGGCGCGCAAGGTCGCCTCGGCCTCCGGGACCCGGGCGCGGATGATCTTCCGCTCCAGCGCGCTGTCGGGGAACGGGATGAACAGATGCAGGCAGCGCCGCTTCAGCGCGTCGCCGATCTCGCGGGTGTTGTTGGAGGTCAGGAAGACGATCGGGATGGTCTTCGCCCTGATCGTGCCGAGCTCCGGCACCGAAATCTGGAAATCAGACAGCAGCTCGAGCAGGAAGGCTTCGAATTCGTCGTCCGACTTGTCGATCTCGTCGATCAGCAGCACGGCCCCCTCGGGCGCCCACAAGGCTTTCAGCAGCGGCCGGGGTTCGAGGAATTCCTCGTTGAAGAAGGTGTCGTCGAACTCGTGCAGCCGGCTGATCGATTCCTTCAGGCCCTTGGCACCCTCCAGCAGGTCGCCGAGCTTTTCCTTCAGCACCTGGGTGTAGAGCAACTGCTTGCCGTATTTCCACTCATAAAGCGCCTTGGCCTCGTCGAGGCCTTCATAGCATTGCAGGCGGATCAGCGGCTTGCCGGTCAGGGCGGCGGTGGCCTTGGCCAGCTCGGTCTTGCCGACGCCGGGCGGGCCCTCGATCAGCAGCGGCTTTTCCAGTTTCTGAGCCAGGAAGATCGCGGTTGCGATCGACCGGTTGCAGATATAGCCGGCATCGGCGAAGGACTGTTCGATGCCGGTAATGGCGTCGAGCGGCGAAAATGGGTCAGTCGACTGGTTCATGGCCGCCACCATGCCATCCCAGGCCGAGCAGGTCGAGCGTCCGCTGATCCGGCCGGCCGCCGCAGGGCCCCTCGATCGCCCGCCGGAACGGCCCGCCGCCAGCCAGGGCGAACAGGGTCATCGAGGAGCGGAATTTCATGTCGTCGGGGGCACCGAAGATGTCGTGCAGGCTGCGGTCCCTGGCCGCCAGCACGAGGTCGGTGCACTGCCCGAGCCGCGGGCCCAGGACGGGATGGGCGAGATAGGCCCGGGCTTCGTCGAGCGAACCGAGGCCGTAATGCCGGGCCATCGCCGAGTGGCCCAGCCCCCTCATCTGGGGAAAGACGAACCACATCCAGTGGGTGCGCTTGCGGCCCGCCGCCAGTTCGGCCTGCACGGCGCCGATCAGCGGATGCTGGGCGGTCACGAAACGGTCGAGGTCGAAGGGATCTTGCGTCATCGCCGCTTCCGCGTTTTCTTCGGGCCAAGCTCGATCCAGACCGGGGCGTGGTCGCTGGCCTTCTCCCAGCCGCGCACGTCGCGGTCGACCTGCGCGTCGCGCAGGTCGTGGGCCAGGGCCGGGCTCAGCAGGAAATGGTCGATGCGCAGGCCGGCATTGCGGGCATAGGCATTCCGGAAGTAATCCCAGAAAGTGTAGATCCGTTCCTCCGGATGCAGGTGGCGCACGGCATCGGTCCAGCCCTGCGCGACCAGCTTGTGGAAGGCCTGGCGGATCTCCGGCCGGAACAGGGCGTCGTCGACCCAGCGCTCGGGCTTGTAGACGTCGAGTTCGGTCGGCATGACATTGAAGTCGCCGGCCAGCACTGCCGGCACGTCGAGTTCGAGCAGGCCGGCCGCATAGTCGGTCAGCCGGGCGAACCAGCGCCGCTTGTACTCGAATTTCGGGCCCGGCGCCGGATTGCCGTTGGGCAGATAGAGACACCCGATCAAAATACCGTCGACCACCGCCTCGATATAGCGGCTGTGGCTGTCGTCGGGGTCGCCGGGCAGGCCGCGCCGGCTCTCGACCGGCTGGTGGCCGCGGGCCAGGATCGCCACGCCGTTCCAGCTTTTCTGGCCCTGCCAGATGGCGCCGTAACCGGCCGCCTCGATCGCCGCCGCCGGGAACTTCTCGTCGGGCGCTTTCAATTCCTGCAGGCAGACGACATCGGGCCGGGCCGCCTCAAGCCAGCGCAGCAGCACGGCCAGCCGCCCGTTGACGCCGTTGACGTTGAAGGTGGCGATTTTCATCGGAAACCATCACAAGCAAACCCGGTCCCAACCGGGCGGAAGCCGCTCTAGTTCCAATTTTGATTTGACCCGGAACTGACCGGCGGTTCAGAAGTCGCCCTTAGACTGCCGTAATAGGGGGAGTACCCATCGTGAAAGCTAGCCGCCTCGCCATCCTTGCCGCCACGGCACTCGGCCTCAGTGCCGGTGCCGCCCAGGCCGAACCCGCCGGTTTCTATCTGCGCGGCGAAGCCGGCTGGTCCTGGGCCCATTCCAATGATTTCAGCGACCGTCAGGGTCAGTATGCCAATGGCTGCGTGATCTGCAATTCCCCAGGCCCGTCGGGGCTCGGCTCGTCCGCCCTGCTCGGCGCCGGCGTCGGCTACCGCCTGACCGACCTGTTCCGGGTCGAGGCGATGGTCGACTATCGCGGCTGGTACAAGCTGGACGGCAATGACGGCCAGGGCACCCAGTACCGCGCCGACGCCTCGTCGCTGGCCGGCATGCTGAACGGCTATGTCGACCTGCCGTGGAATCTCGGGCCGGTGAAGCCCTATGTCGGGGCGGGCCTCGGCGTCGCCCATAATCGCCTGGGCGCGATCACCCAGAGCTTCACCATTCCGGGCCTCGGCGCCGGTTACGAGAACGACCCGGGCGGCAGCCGCACCAATTTCGCCTGGCAGGCGATGCTCGGCCTGTCCTGGGCGGTGACCGACCGGATCACCGTCGATGCCGGCTATCGCTATTTCGACGGCGGCAAGATGCAGTCGTCGGGCGGCACCTCGACCTTCGGGATCAGCGGCGCGGCGATCAACGTGCCCACAGACGGCATTTCCGGCCGCTTCACCGCCAGCGAGGCCGTGGTCGGCCTGCGCTATCGTTTCTGAGGATTTCGTCCATGAACTGGTTCAAGCGCCTGGCGCTCACCTTGTCGCTGCCGCTGATGCTCGCTGCCGGCGAAGCCTCGGCGCGCACCTCCGTCTTCATCCTGAACTATGACATCTCGTCGTCCGGCCAGGGCACCCCGACGGCGACGTTCAACCCGCCGGGATCGAGCTGCTCCCTGGGCTCGTTCTCGGCCTGCGCCGTCGACGTCCAGGGCGGGCAGAGCCTGTCGATTTCGATCGGCCTGCCCACCGGCCTCACCGTTACGGGCTGGAGCGGCCTGTGCGCCGCGGCCGGCACGGCGACCAGCGCCGTCATCACCATTCCGGCCTCGACGGCCGCGGCAACCTGCGGCGTCACCATCCGCGCCGTCGCCCCGCCGACGCCGCAGACCGGCTGGTGGTGGGCGCCGTCGGAATCGGGCTCGGGCTACGCCCTGGCGGTGAACGGCAATGACGCGATGTTCATCGCCTTCTTCGGCTATCGCGACAACGGCCAGCCGCTGTGGCGCATCTCCAACGCGCCCCGCGTCACCACCGCGCCGTCGTCGCGTGCCTATCGCGGCCCGCTGCTCGAAATGGGCGGCGGCGGCACGCTGGCCGGGGGCGAGCCCGGCAATGCCCAACCCGTCAATTCGTCGATCGAGATGACCGCGGTGTTCTCCTCGGCCACCGTCGGCCGCCTGTCCCTGCGCAACACCGCCACCGGCCAGGTGCAGACCAAGGCGATCCAGCGCTTCCCGATCAACGGGCAGTCGGTGCTGCCGGCCCCGGACAATGCGATCTGGACCGGCTGGTACTGGGTGGCCAGCCAGCCTGGCGTCGGCTATTTCATCGAGCAGCAGGGCAACCAGGCCTTCGTCGCCTCGTTCGCCTACGACACCACCGGCGCGCCGGTCTGGTATGTCAGCGCCGGCAGCGTCCTGCCGACCGCCGGCGGCTATCAGCTGCAGGCGCCGCTGAACGCGTTCACCGGCGGTTCGCCGTTCTCGGCCAGCCCGCCGGTCAACACGCCGACGGCGGTTCCGGCCGGCACGATGACCTCGAACCTCGCGCGCGCCGGCCTCAGCCTGCAACTCTCGACCGGCCGCGGCATCGCGCTCGCGCCGTTCTCCTGGTAAACGAGGCAATATAAGAACGCCTCGCACTTGCAAAATCTGATCATCGCTGCCATCCATGGCGGCGATGATCAGGCCCGCTGTGTGACCCGACCGATCGATCTCGTCGCCCTGGTGCGTGCCCACGGCACGGCGTTGCGCCGTTTCCTGCAGCGCCGCCTCGATTCGGCCGAGGCCGCGGACGACCTGTCGCAGGAAGCCTATCTGAGGCTCGCCCGGCTCGGGGACGGCGAGGGCATCGCCGACCAGCGCGGCTATCTCTTCACCATCGCCTCCAACCTGGCCCGCGACCATCAGCGCCGCCGGCGCCGCGAGGGCAACCCCGAACCGGCCGAGGCGCTGGAGGCGCTGCCCTGCCCGGTCCCCGACCCGGAACGCACCGTCGCCGCCCGCCAGGAACTTGCGGCGCTGGAACGCGCCATCGCCGGCCTGCCGCCAAAGACCAGGGAAATCCTGCTGCTGTTCCGGGTCGAAGGCTGGACGCGGCGGCAGATCGCCGATCATCTGGGCCTGTCGCCCAAGACCGTCGAATACCACATGCAGCAGGCGATGCTGCGCTGCCGGGCCGCGCTCGATGACTGAGCCGGGCTACACCGATCAGGATTTCGCCGAGGCCGGGCTGTGGCTTGCCCGGCTGTCGGACGCCACGCCGGACGAGCGCCGCGCCTTCGCCGCCTGGCTCGACCAGGGGCCCGGCCCCCGCGCCGCGTGGGCCGCCGCCCCGGCCCTCCGGTCTCTTATACACAGCTGACGCTGCCGACGA
>JAEYTW010000482.1 GCA_023433835.1 Pseudomonadota bacterium
CGCCGGGCCAGCGCGATCAGCAGGTCGTCGGCGAGGGCGGGCCCGAGCCGGCCGGACAGCGCGCCGAACCGGTCGAGATTGACCACGACCAGGTCGAAGGCATGTTCGGGACGGGCGGCGATGTCGCCGTCCAGATCGGCAACGAGCGCGTCGCGGTTAAGGAGTTCGGTCAGCGGGTCGTGGCGGACGAGATAGCGGGCGCGCTCACGGTCCTCGGCGGCGCGCGCCGCCTCGCTCTTCGCCCGGGCGGCGGCGATCGCGTAATGGGTGCGGCGAAAGTAATCGTTGGTGCCGGCGACGAACAGCGCCACCACCACCCCGGTGGCGATGAACAATTCCTGCTGGACCAGGGTCGCCAGCGGCTCATCCGCCAGGAAACCGCCGATCGCATAGATGCACAGGACCAGGATGCCGCAGCGCAGGATCAGCGCGAGGGTCGGCGCGATCATCGCCGAGGCGACGACGAACAGGGCGACACCCGGGGCGATCATGCCATAGGACTGCTCGGGCGCCGCCGCCCCGCCGATGCCGCTCAGCGTGATGCCGCCGACGATGGCGGTGGCGATCGCCGCCGCGGGGACGAGCCGGGGATCGCGCCACAGGGTGCAGCCGATCAGGCACAGCCCGGCCCAGGACAGGCCGACCAGGCGAAACGGCAGCGAGCGCAGCAGGAAGTCGGTGGCCGCCACCAGATCCCAGGTGATCGACAGCAGCAGCGCGATCAGGGCGAGGATCGAAAGGCCGGCCAGCAGGGGCAAGGTTTCGCGCAGGCGCCTGGCGCGGTAGCGGACCTCCAACTCGTGTGGGAGCGGGGCCGAGAAATGCGGCAGGATTCGCATGCGGGCAGAATGATGCTCGCTGGACGGGCGTCATGCAATCGCCTTTATGTCGCGACTCCTTGGTATTTCTTGTTGTTTAGCCCCCTTACAACCCTTACGCATAATTGTAACAGTTCGTCTCGACTACCAATTGGTGTCTTTTCGAATAGACTGCCGAGACCCAAGCAAAGCGAGCGGCAAAGAAAAAGGCGGGAAGCGGTCGCCCGCATCCCGCCCAAGTGGATCGACGCAAAGATCAGAAGGGGAAGATGATGTCGAAGAGCTGCGTGCCGTAGCGCGGCTGCTGGACATCGGTGAGCTGGCCGCGGCCGCCGTAGGAGATGCGCGCCTCGGCGATCTTGGTGTGCTCGACGGTGTTGGTCGCGGTGATGTCTTCGGGGCGGATGACGCCCGAGATCAGCAACTCGCGGACTTCGTAGTTGACGCGAACCTCCTGGCGCCCCTGAACCACAAGGTTGCCGTTGGGCAGGACCTGGGTGACGATCGCGGCAATCTGGCTGGACACCGTTTCGTCGCGCTGGATCTTGCCGGCGCCGGCGTAGGACGAGGTCGAGGTGCCGTTGACCAGCGCCCCCGGGGTGGCGCCGCGGAAGATGTTTTCGATCGCCGAGCCGCTCGACGTGCCGGTCGCCGAATTGACTTCGGTACCGAGCAGGTTGGTCAGCCCGGCCGTCTCGGTCGTGGCCCGCGTCCGGTTCGACGCGTTGTTGGCCGTCGCCTTGTCGGCGATGTTGACCACCACGGTGACGATGTCGCCGACGCGGGCGGCGCGCTGGTCCTTGAAGAAGGCGCGCGCGCCGGGACGCCACAGCGAATTGGCCAGCTTGGCCGAGGGTTCCGGCGTCGGCATCGGCAGGGCTACCGGCTGATATCCCTTCTGCGCCTGCGGATTCTCGATCGGCGACAGCTTGGGCGCCTCGCCCATGTCGGCCAGGCGCTGGGTGACGTTGCAGGCCGGCAGCAGGGCACAGAGCACCACGGCCAGACCGACGCGTGAAAACCTGGATGCGGCGGACATCGGGGCGGTCTCCTCAGTTGACGGCGGCGGTGCGGGCGGCGAGGCCCTGCGCGACCGGCGTGCCGGTGGCGGCAAGGACTTCGACCTCGCCCGGGCCGATGACGACGGCCTGGACGATCTTGTTCGAGGACAGGTTCATCACCCGCACCGCCTCGCCCATCGCGCCGGGTTCTGTGGCACGGCCCTGCAGGCTCAACGTGATGCCGGGGCGGCGGAAGGTCAGGGTGACGATGCCGTTGCGGGCGACCATCTCGGGCTTCTTGACGTCGCCCAGCCGGAACGGCTGGCCCGCGGTCAGCGACCGGGCGGCCGCCAGGCCCACGATCTCCTGCGGGTTGACGATATTGTAGCGGCTGAGCTGCTCGGGCCGGATCTCGATGTAGTCGATGTCGTTCCAGCCGATCACCGTGCCCATCGCCACCGGGCTGCGCAGCACCGGGATCTCGGCGATCTCGGCGGCGCGCCCGGTCAGGCGGATCTTCTCGGACGGCACGGCGGGATCGGCCGGGTAGGCGATGACCGCGGTGAACCGGCCGGTGCGGCGGTCGATGTCGAAATCGTCGACCCGCAGCGAGGGCAGCACGTCCTCGGGCACGAACAGCTGCTGGGCGCGGTTGTCGAGCGAGACTTCATAGCGGGCGCCGCCCAGCCGTTCCTTGGCGACGCGGCCGATCTCGCCCAGCACGTCGGCCTGGGGCAGCATGCGGCCGCCACGGATCACGGTGACGCCGCGCACCGACAGGTCGCCCGCCCAGTTCAGGCCGTTCTCGCGGGCGAGCGAGGAGAGATAGCCGGCCCGCAGGAACATGCGCTCGCCCGGGGCGGGCGCATCGGCGACGACGACCCGCTCGGCCGGGCCGGCATTGTCGAACAGGTCGCCCAGCGTGACCGTCGCGGCCGCGACCGTCGGGTTGGACTTGAGGCGCACCTCGCGCAGGTCGCGCGGCGCCGTCGTGGCGGCATGGGCCGCGCCCGAGAGCGCGATCGAGGCGGCGAGGATGGCGACGATGCCCGACAAGAGCAGGCTCGCGGCGAGGAGGAACATGGCAATGCGCATGACGCGGTCTTCCTGCAACATGGATCAGCGCAACTGGTTGGTGGTCTGCAGCATCTGATCGGAGGTGGTGATCACCTTCGAGTTCATCTCGTAGGCGCGCTGCGCGGTGATCAGGTTGGTGATCTCGGTGACCGGATTGACGTTGGAGGTTTCGAGATAACCCTGGCGCAGGATGCCGTAGCCGATGGCGCCGGGATTGCCGAGCGTCACCTGGCCCGAGGCCGGCGTTTCCAGGAACAGGTTGTCGCCGACCGATTCCAGGCCGCCGGCGTTGATGAAGGTGCCGATCGTCAGCTGGCCGACCTGCTGGGGCTGGATCTGGCCGGGGATGGTCACCTGGACGAGGCCGGTCTGCGAGATCGACACCTCGGTCGCGTTCTGCGGGATGGTGATGACCGGCTGCACCGGATAGCCGTCCTGGGTGACCATCTGGCCCTGCGGGTTCAGCGTGAAGGCGCCGGCGCGGGTATAGAACAACTGGTCCTGGCCGGGGATCTGCACCTGGAAGTAGCCGCGGCCGGAGATCGCCAGATCGTAGGGATTGTTGGTCATGGTCAGCGTCCCCTGCTCGAGGATGCGATAGACCGCGCCGACGCGGACGCCGACGCCGAGCTGGATGCCGGCCGGCACCACGGTGTTGGCATCGGCGGTCGAGGCGCCGACCCGGCGCTGGTTCTGGTAGAGCAGATCCTGGAATTCGACCCGCTGGCGCTTGTGGCCGGTCGTCGCCATGTTGGCGATGTTGTTGGAGATCACTTCGACGTTGGTCTGCTGGGCCTGCATGCCCGTGGCGGCGATCTGGAGCGAGCGCATGTCGGTTTCTCCTGGAGCCTCAGGCGGTGATGCGGGCGAGGCGGTCGATCGCCTTGCGCTGGCGATCGGTATCGGATTGCAGCATCTGTTCGGCGGCGTCGTAGGCGCGGCTGAGCTCGACCATCGAGGTCAGCTCGACCACCGGCTGGACGTTGGAGCCTTCGATGACACCCTGGCGCACCGTGACGTCGGTCGCCGGGATCGGCGCCTGGCCCTCCGGCGCGGCATAGAGGCCGCCGCCCGCCGTAGTCAGCGCTTGCGCATTGGCGAAGGTGACGATCGAGAGGCGGCCCAGGTTCTGGGTGACGTTCTGATTCACCATCGAGATCGTGCCGTCATGGGCGATGGTGATCTCGCCGCGGTTGCCGTTGATCTGCACCCGGCGGCCCTGGTCGTCGAGCAGCGGGTAGCCGTTGGCGTCGGTGATCTGCCCCTGCGAGTCGAGCTTCAGCCGGCCGTTGCGGGTGTAGCGGGGCCCGACCGGGGTATCGACCGCGAGGAAACCCGGGCCGGCGATGGCGACGTCGAGCGAATTGCCGGTGACCTGGAACTCACCCTCGGCCATGTTGCGCGTGGTGCCGTAGTCGCGCACGAAGGAGATGTTGTCCTGCTTCATGCCGATGCGCTCGGAGGAGCGCATCACGTATTCCTGGAACATCATCTTCTCCGCCTTGAAGGCGGGGGCGTTCATGTTGGCAATGTTGTTGGCCACCACGTCGAGCTGGCGCCGCATCGTCGTCAGGCGGGACAACCCGATATAGGCAACATTTTCCATCGCTCACCCGTCCTCTGCGCTACCAGGCCGCCCGTCAGCCGCGGCCACTTCGGTATCTGCAACAGGCGTGCCAGTTTCGGATCGCAAGAGAATCAATGGCTTAGCCGACAGGCACAAAAGACGCGGCGGCAGGATTTGCCGGGCGGGGTCAGCCTCTACCCGGCCATCGAGACGCTGCACATCCTCAGGCTTCGCCTGCCTCCGCGGCGCGATCTTCGTCTTCGACCTGAGATTGATGGGGCTGGGCCGCGCCATCGCGCCGGCGGGCTGGTTTCGCGCGCCGCCTGGGTCCTGGTCCTGATCTGCGGCCGGACGATCGCCTATATGTGAAGGCGGGCCTATATGTGAAGGCGGGCCGGCGCCAGCGCCGCCGGCGCGACGCCGAGATCGGCGGGAAAGCCCGGGCCCGCGATCAGCCCGGCCGCTGCCCGGCCCAGGGCCGGTGCCATCATGATGCCGAAGCCGCCCTGGCCGGCCAGCCAGAAGAACCCGTCGAGCTCGGCATCGAAACCGACCACCGGCGCCTCGTCGGCAACGAATGAGCGCAGCCCGGCCCAGGCATGGCCGATGCGGGCGACCGGCAGGGTCGTGTGGCGCTGCAGCCAGTCCGCCAGCACCGCCATGTCCCATTCCTCGGGCCTCGCATCCTGCGGCACGGTCGGCGTCTGGTCGCCGGGCGAAGCCATGATCTTGCCGGCATCGGGCTTCAGATAGGCTTCGTCGCCGGCGAACTCGACGGTCGGCAGGCTCTCGACGGCGAGATCGCCGGGCGGATCGACCAGGATCGCGGTGCGCCGCTTGGGCACCAGGCCGACCGGTCGCGCGCCGGCCAGCCGGCCGACCTCGTCGGCCCAGGCGCCGGCGGCATTGACCACCACGCGGGCCGACAGGATGTCGCCGCCGATCTCGACCGTCCAGCCCGCCGCCCGGCGCCGCAGGCCGGTGACCCGGGCATCGCATCGCAAGCCGGCACCGCGAAGCCGGGCGCCGCGCAGGAAACCCTGATGGATCGCGGCAACGTCCATGTCCATCACCCCGGGCTCGTAGAGGCCGGCGGCGACGCATTCGGGGCGCAGCAGCGGCGCCATCCGCAGGGCTTCGGCCGCGGTGACCGGCACGATCTCGTTGCCCGGCGACGACAGGGCCCGGATCGGCGCCAGCAACCCTTCGTCGCCGGGCCGCGCCAGCGTCAGCGCGCCGCGCGGCGTCAGCAGCGGGTGTTCGGAAAAGCCGGCGGGCGGGTTGGTGAAGAAACCGTGGCTGGCGGCATTGATCGCCTGCACCACCGGCACGCCGTAATTGCGGGTGTAGAGCGCGGCCGACCGGCCGGTCGAATGATAGCCCGGCGTGCCCTCGGCCTCGACCAGCAGGACGCGGCCGGCGGAGGCCAGCTCATAGGCCGCCGAGGCGCCGGAAATGCCCGCCCCGATCACCAGATAATCAACGTCCATCCAGATCCGCCTCGTCACGCCAACGGACGGCCATGCTGCATGGCCGATTGCTGAATTGCAAGAAAACAAAAATATATTGACGCTTTGAAAGTTTTATTTCAATGCTGAAGGACAGGCAGCGGAGGGGGTGGCATGGCGGGCACGGTGCATGAGCGGCTGAAGGAATGCCTTGTCACCGGCTCCAAGGCCGACAAGGCGCTGGCCAGCTACATTCTCGCCCAGCTGAATACAATCCCATTCGAGACTGCCGCCTCGCTCGGTGCGAAGGTGTCGGTTTCCGAGCCGACCGTCGGCCGCTTCTGCCGCACGCTGGGCTACAAGAGCTTCAAGGATTTCAAGGACGCGTTGCGCGGCGACATCGGCGACCGCCCCTGGCTGATCGCCGACCGGCTGCGCGATTTCCAGGCCCGCATGCTGACCGGCGGCGACCAGATGGCGCAGGGGCTGCAGCTCGAGATCGCCGGGCTGGTGGCCGTCTACGAACAGGCGCAGAGCGAGGAATGGCGACGCGCGGTACGCCGGGTCGCAGCGGCGTCCTCGGTCCATGTCGCGGGCTTTCAGACCGAACGCGGCATCGCGCAATATTTCGCCCACCAGCTGCAATACCTGCGCGACCGGGTCCACGTGCTGGACCTGGCCGGCGGCAATTTCTCCGAACTCCTGCTGACCGACACCACCGACGCCTGCCTGGTGATGTTCGAGGCGCGGCGCTATTCGCGCATGGCGCCGCTGCTGGCGCGCGAGGCGCGCGCGGCCGGCGTGCCGGTCATCCTCGTCACCGATGCGTTCTGCGACTGGGGCCGCGACCTGGTCGACGAGATGTTCGTGGTCTCGACCGAGTTCAACATGTTCTGGGACTCCACCGCCCACATGGCCAACCTCGTCGCGCTGCTGATGAACGCGATCTTCATCGAGCTCGGCCCCGGCGTCGAAGCCCGCATGAACAGGCTGTCCGAGCTCTATTCCGGATTCACCGGCTATGTCGGCGACCCCTCGGGTCCTGTCCGCTGACGGCAACATCAAAACAAAGGGAGCCACGTCACATGCGTCACCAGATCAAAGCCGCGCTGCTGTCGGCCACGATGCTCGTCTCAGTGCCCGCGGCACTGCACGCGCAGGAAGCGATCTTCGCCGTCACCGCCCGCGAGGTCGGCGCGCCGACCTACAATCCGATCACCGCCACCAAGCTCAACTCCGCGAATTCGCTGATCTTCGACCGGCTGCTGCTCCAGGACGCCGACCAGAGCTTCCACGGGCTGCTGGCGACCTCCTGGGAATCGTCGCCCGACGGCATGCAGTGGACCTTCAAGCTGAAGCCCGGCGTCAAGTTCCATAACGGCGAGCCGTTCAATGCCAAGGTCATCGAATGGTGGGTGCCGAAATTCGCCGGCACCGAGAATGCCTACACCGTCGAGGCCATCCAGCGCGTCGAGGTGATCGACGACCTGACCGTGCGCTTCCACATGAAGAACCCCGATCCGAACCTGCTGTTCAACCTCGCCTCCTCGTTCATGGGCATTCCCGCGCCCAAGGCCTACGACGCGCTGGGCGACAAGTTCGGCGTGGCCGAGGCCATCGGCACCGGCCCGTTCAAGATGGAGAAATTCACCGTCGGCCAGCAGACCGTGCTGGTGCGCAACGACGACTACATCTGGGGTTCCGACCTGTCGCAGAACAAGGGTCCGGCCAAGATCAAGCGCCTGACCGTGCGCGAGATATCGGAGGATTCGACCGCCTTCCTCGAGCTCAAGACCGGCGGCATCGACATGGTCTACACCGTGCCGACCGATTTCCTGCCCCGCCTGCAGGCCGAGAAGAACATCAAGGTGATGACGATCCCGGGCACCGAGATCGTCTATATGCCGATCAATACCTCGGTCGCGCCCTTCACCGACATCAAGGTGCGCGAGGCCGTGGCGCTCGCCGTCAACCAGAAGGAAATCCTCAACACCCTCTATGGCGGCGCCGGCGCCGAGGCGCACGGCTTCCTGATCTCCTCGCTCGAGGAAGCCAAGGTCGATCCGAAATACCAGATCGGCTACAACCCCGACCGCGCCCGCGCGCTGCTTGACGAAGCCGGCTGGAAGCCTGGCGCGAACGGCATCCGCGCCAAGGACGGCCAGCCGCTGCAGGTCAAGCTGTGGACCCAGAACGGCACCGAGTTCAAGCGCGTCACCGAGGTGGTCCAGGCCCAGCTGAAGGCGATCGGCGTGCAGGCCGACATCACCGTCTTCGACGCCTCCACGATCAACGCCCAGTACAAGAAGAAGACCGAGCATCAGCTGGCCGTGCGCGGCTATTCCTGGACCAATGCCGATATCCTCGACTGGTTCTTCTCGGCCAAGCGGCTCGGCTATCCCAACGTCTCGATGCTGGACGATCCGCAGGCCGAGGCGCTGAACGACGTGGCGATGAACAAGTCGAAGACCTGGGACGAGCGGGTGAAGAATTTCCGCGCCTATCACGAATACATCCTGTCGCGCTTCGCCTTCGCCCCGATCTACGAACCGGCCAATTCGTTCGCCTTCAACACGAAGAAGCTGAGCTTCCCCACGGCCATCCGCGGCACCCGCCTGACCAGCCAGTCGATCATCGACGTGGCCGTGAACAACTGACCGACGGCCAGGCGGCGGAATACCGGTATGCTCGACTACATCCTGCGACGGCTGTTGTTCCTGATACCGGTATTCTTTGCCGTCTCGTTCATCATCTTCATGATCATCCACCTCGTGCCGGGCGATCCGATCGACCATATCCTGCAGGTCGGATCGACACCTGCGCAGCGCGCGGCCTTTACCGCCCGCTACGGCCTCGACAAGCCGCTGCTGGCCCAGTACGGGATCTGGCTGACGAAGCTTGCCCAGGGCGATCTGGGCGAGGCGATCATCCTGCGCCAGCCGGTGACCAGCCTGATCCAGCAGAACCTGCCCTACAGCCTGACGCTCGGTGGCCTGGCCCTGGCGTTCTCGACCCTGGTCGGCATCGCCGCCGGCGCGGTCGCCGCCCTGAACCGCGACGGCTGGACCGACCGCTCGGTGATGACCGTGATCCTGTTCGGTTCGACGGTGCCTAGCTTCTGGCTCGGCCTGCTCCTGATCCTCCTCTTCGCCGTGCAGCTCGAATGGCTGCCGGTCTCGGGCGCGCGCTCGGCCGCCTCGCTGGTGCTGCCCGTGCTCACCGTCGGCCTCGGCGGCGTCGCGCTGATCGCGCGCGTCACCCGCGCCGCGATGCTCGACATCGCCCGCCGCGACTTCATCCTGATGCTGCATGCCAAGGGCCTGTCGCCCTGGCGCATCCATCTGCGCCACGTGCTGCGCCATGCCATGCTGCCCGTGGTCACCATCCTGGGCCTGCGCATCGGCTGGATCCTCGGCGGCGCGGTCACCATCGAATACGTCTTCGCCCGGCCGGGCCTGGGCTCGCTCCTGATCACCTCGCTCGGCCAGCGCGACTATCCGGTGGTGCAGGGCTGTCTGCTGATGCTGGCGATGGCGGTCATGCTCGGCACCCTGCTCGGCGATATCGTCCAGGCGGCGATGGACCCGCGCATCCGCGAGGGGGCGCGCTGATGGCCGCCGCCTCGCGCTCGGTCCTCGCCCGCACGCTGGCGACGCCGCGCGGCGGCATCGCCGCCGCCTTCCTCGTGGTCATCGTGGCCTGCGCGCTGCTCAGCCCCTGGATCGCGCCCTATGCCTACGACCTGCAGAACCTGTCGCAGGCCAATCGCGAGCCATCGGCCCTGCACTGGCTCGGCACCGACGAATTCGGCCGCGACCTGCTCTCGCGCATCGTCTGGGGCGCCCGCACCTCGCTCGCGGTGGGCGTCACCTCGATCGCGGCCTCGGTGATCTGCGGCATGACGCTCGGCGCCGCCGCCGGGTATTTCGGCGGCGGCTTCGACCGCGCGGTGACCTCGGTCGTCGACCTGACCTGGTCGTTTCCGGAAATCCTGATCGCGCTGATCTTCGTCGCCATCATCGGGCCGGGGCTGAACTCCACGGCGATCGCGATCGCCATCGGCTATCTCGCCCAGTTCACCCGCCTGACCCGGGCGCAGGTGATGGCCCTGAAGACCGAAACCTATGTCGAGGCGACGATCTCGCTCGGCGCCGGCCATCTCTATGTCCTGTTCCGCCGCATCCTGCCCAATGCGCTGACGCCGGTCATCGTCGCCGGCATGCTGGCGACCGGCGATGCCATCATCCTGGAGGCGACGCTCGGCTTCTTCGGCCTGGGCGCCCAGCCGCCGACGCCGTCCTGGGGCGCGATGATGTCCTCGGGCACCGCCCAGATCTTCATCGCACCCTGGATCATCATCTTCCCCGGCCTGGCGATCGCCGCCACCGTCATCGCCATCAACCAGTTCGGCGACGCGCTGATCGATGCCCTCGACATCCGCGGCCGGCTGAGGGAGGGCTGACCGGTGCCGCTGCTCACCGTTCGTGATCTGTCGGTCACCATCGGCCCGGTCCAGCCGCTCGACCGGCTGTCCTTCACCATCGACCAGGGCGAAATCCTGGCGGTGGTCGGCGAATCCGGCTCGGGCAAATCCCTGACCGCCATGGCCGTGATGGGCCTGCTGCCGCTGATCGGCGGCAAGGCCACGGCGGCCGCGCTGTCCTTCGCCGGCCAGGACCTGCTGGCCTTGCGCGACCGCGACTGGCGGCGCCTGCGCGGCCGGCGCATGGCGCTGATCACCCAGAATCCGATGACCTCGCTGGACCCGATCATCCCGGTCGGCCGGCAGATCGACCAGGTCTCGACCCTGCATCTCGGCTTCGACGCCGCGCGCGCCCGCGCCCGGTCGATCGAGCTGATGGAGCAATTGCGCATCCCCGAGGCGGCGGCGGTGCATGGCCAGTATCCGCATCAGCTGTCCGGCGGCATGAAGCAGCGCATCGTCATCGCCATGGCGCTGGCGGCCGACCCCGAGCTGATCGTGGCCGACGAACCGACCACCGCGCTCGACGTCACCATCCAGGCCCAGATCATCCAGATCATGGTCGAGGCGGCGCGCGCCCGCGGCCTGGCGCTGATGCTGATCACCCACGACATGGGGGTGGTGGCGCAGGCGGCCGATCGCGTCGCCGTGCTCTATGCCGGGCGGCTGGTCGAGGCCGACCGGGTCGAGCCGGTCTTCGGCCGGCCGCGCCATCCCTATACCCGCGACCTCATCGCCTGCATCCCGCGCGAGGGGCAGCCGCCCGGCACGCTGCGCGGCATCCCCGGCAGCGTGCCCGGCGTGTTCAACTATCCCGCCGGCTGCCGCTTCCATCCGCGCTGCCGCCAGGCGCAGGGCCTTTGCGCCACGGACGCACCCGCGCTGCGCCACGAGGGCTTGCGCGCCGTGGCCTGCCACTTCCCCGACGGTGCGGCCCATGGCTGATACGCCCCTCGTCGCCATTCGCGATCTCGGCCGCCGCTTCGCCAGTCGCCCCGGCCTGTTTGCCAAGCCGCGCGTCCAGCATGCGGTGGCCGACGTGACGCTGAACCTCGCCCGCGGCGAGGTGGTCGGGGTGGTCGGCGAATCCGGCTGCGGCAAGTCGACCCTGGCCCGTCTCGTCCTGCGGCTGATCGAACCGACGGCGGGCCAGGTGATCTTCGACGGCACCGATATCGGCAGCCTCGATGCCGGGGCTCTGCGGGCCTTGCGCCGGCGGATGCAGATGGTGTTCCAGGACCCCTATTCGGCGATCGACCCGCGCCAGACCATCGGCGAGGCGGTGTCCGAACCGTTCCGCATCCAGCGGATCCGGCAAAGCCGGGCGGCGGCGGAGGCCGAGATCGAGCGGCTGCTGACGCTGGTCGGGCTGCCGGCCGGCATGGCGCGCAACCATCCGCACCAGCTGTCGGGCGGGCAGAAGCAGCGGGCCGGCATCGCCCGGGCGCTGGCCCTGAACCCCGATTTCCTGGTGCTGGACGAACCGACCGCCTCGCTCGACATGTCGATCCAGGCCCAGATCATCACGGTGCTGGAAGACCTGCGCCGCGACCTCGGCCTCACCTATCTGTTCATCTCGCACGACCTGGGCCTGGTGCGCTATTTCTGCGACCGCGTCGTGGTCATGTATCTCGGCCGCCTCGTCGAGATCCTGCCCACCGCGCGGGCGGAACCGCGCCATCCCTATACCCGCGCCCTGCTCGATTCGACCTTCGAGCCAGACCCGGCCCGGCGGCGCGACGTCGCCCGGCTGGGCGGCGAAATCCCGTCCGCCTTCAATCTGCCGCCGGGCTGCGCCTTCGCCGCGCGCTGCCCCCGCGCGTCGTCCGAGTGCCGCACGACCCGGCCCGAACTGGGGCCACAGGCCGTCGCCTGCCATCACCCGCTATAGCCCGGAGCCACAGCCAATGACGTTCGTCGTCCTGACGGCCGAATTCGCGCATGAGAGCAACACGTTCAGCCGCAATCCGACCGGCTACGACGCCTTCGCCGACCGCACCCTGCAGCGCGGCGCGCAGGCGCTGGCCGAGCGCGGCGACGCCAACACGCCGCTGGCCGGCTTCAACGACGTCGCCAGGCGCCAAGGCTGGGAGATCGTCCATGTCATCAGCGCTTCGGCCCAGCCCGGCGGCCCGGTGACCCGCGACGCCTTCGACCGCATCGCCGGCGAAATCGTCGAGGGCGCGCGGGCCCACCAGGGC